>NZ_CAUQJB010000020.1:0-88321 GCF_963518325.1 uncultured Vagococcus sp.
TTTTTAGCTTTGCTATCATCTATCATAATAATTCGATAACTTCGTCCATACATTTCGCCTGTAAATTCTTTCTTCATCTTCATCTTCCTCTTTTTATAATTCTCCATTTAACACAGGATAAAAGTTTTTAATGATGTCGGTTATATTTCCTGACACATCCTTCTCTAAATATCCAAAAAATGTCACCTCATCTACCATTGCTTCAATCATATTATCCTTTCCTGCTACCACTTTCCCTTCAGTTTGTAGCACTTTCGCAGCCTTATCAGATAATTTATCGCCATCGATACTAGCATCATAGACTGTTTTTGGATCATCTATCTTTTTCAACACCCCAGGCAAAAACTCCAATTTGTTGTTCATCGCTGCTACATTATAATTCACTTCAAAAATCCCTTTATAAGTAGGATGTTCTTTCACCGTGTAATAAAAACCATCTGTTAACCCATCTGTTAATACCACCTTCCCGTTTTTCATTGGTGGCATTTAAAAATCAACACACTCTTTCTTTATTGCCTTAAAAAACTCTGTTGCCTCATGTCCACCAACTACACCTTTCTCTATTTTTTTCTTCATTTTTTCTCTCCCATATCTCATCGTCTTATAACTAATTTTTAAACGTTAATTCATATTAAATAAGTTTTTTTACTCACATAATGATTTACTTTTGTGGTTTCATTTCAAACAACCTAATGCGCAGTTTGTTATTAATAAGACGCTCCACTTTACAACACCATTTCTTCATCACTTTTTTTCCTCCTATTCAACAAAACAACTATGTTTTAAATAATTATACCTGTGAGGAAAACAACTTTCTGTTCAATAATTAGTTTAAACAAACATCGCTTCTGAATTACTTAACCTAACTAAGAAAAAATGCTTAATTCGTCTTATACTGCTGATTTAACAACGAAAGTCAAGTAGCTTTCGTCGCATTTTTGCTCCACATCCAGACTAAAACAGCAACAAATAAATCAGATAATCCGACATCGAGTAACACTATCCTAAGTCAGCGACTTGACCTAACCATAGGCCTCTCTGCTTTACTTCCAACTAAGTCTCAAAAAAAGCGCAAAAAAAAAGCCATCAGACCACTGTCTAATGACTTTTAACTAAAATGAAAATGGGTTTAAGAATTGACACGGCTTTCAGGCACGACTTTTGCTATATCTGGCCATTGTTGGGCCACTTCTTCAACTGAATAAGCGGTTACGCCTCTTAAATCAGTTGGATAAGTCACATTCACTGCCTCCACTGATTTAGTGGCAATAAACTGACCATTGGCCGCCCGTAGCACCCAACCCGACTCCTCAATCGCTGATGATGCCAAAAAGACAACACCCGGCACAATTGCCTCAGGTAATAAATCTTCTGGTTGTCCTGTCACGCCCCACATTCGCGTTTTGGCAACTGGCGAAACCGTATTGATCTGAATATTCAGCCCCTTTGCTTCTTCTGCTAAAATGTTCATCAGACCAATTTGGCTTATTTTAGTCGTCGCATAAGCTGTCAATCCCGCTTGAGCATATTCTGGATAAATTCCTCGATCAGACGTTGTGAACACCAACCGGCCATAGTCCTGACTTTTAAATAACGGCCAAGCAGATTGTGCTAGCCAAATAGGCGCCTCTAATTGAATACGAACAGCCTTATCCAAAAATTCTGGTGTTAGTTCTTCAATTGATTGATACCCCACCCAACCAGCATTATGAATAATACTATCCAAACGACCAAAATCGGTCTGAATCATTTGAATCAATTCTTGACAACCTTCACGCTGGTTGATAGTGATCGAACTGGCAGTTGCCGATCCCCCCAATTCGCGAATAGCGGTCGCAGCCTCTTCAGCAATTCGGGGATCTGATCCCTCACCCAGAGAGTCAACACCGACATCATGAATAATCACACTATCAACTCTTATGATTACTATAACAGAAATGAGAACATGGATAAACGGGAATGCTTGTGAAGCCTCCCTTGATCAGTCTTTTTCAATCGTAGGCATGCTGAAACAACCGTCACACACTTGCTTATGCCGTACATATTCCCCCCCCTTAGACCTTATTTCAGTTGCAAAATTAAAGCCAACCTGGTCTTAAAACGAGACGAAAAGGGCTTGTCTTTAGGAAACGTTTATGAGTCTCTTGGAATGAGCCCTTTACAATCAAGCGATATCTGACTTTTTAACTAGGGCTTTCATCACGGATTATGCTAGGTTTAAGGAACTAAACGGCCCTTTTCATAAACTATTTACGGACTTTCACAGGCATGATATCGTTAAACTATCAAATAGTTGGAGGTCTCATATGTTGCAAAAAAAAACAACCAAACGTAAAACCAGTGACTCACAGATTACCATCCCATATGCCCTTTTTTTATTGGTATTGTACCGATTAGCCTATGTCTTTGGGGTGATCT
Source organism: uncultured Vagococcus sp. (assembly GCF_963518325.1). NCBI lineage: Bacteria > Bacillati > Bacillota > Bacilli > Lactobacillales > Enterococcaceae > Vagococcus > uncultured Vagococcus sp. Next base: position 2,419 of record NZ_CAUQJB010000020.1, read on the forward strand.
TACTTTTATTACCTCAATTTGTTGTTCATATGCCTTTTGCTACGTTAAAAGCACTCACTACTAGAGAAAGTTCTGCTACTGGTCCTTTAATCAGCCTTCAGCAACAATTAACTTATTCCTGGTCAGCGAATCTTATTCATCTTCTGGTCATCGTGTTAATCATTTGGCTTCTTAGCTATCATCACGTGAACTTTTTTTCTAAAAAGCCCATCACCCTCTATGAGATCGGCAGTATTGCTCTCTATACGTTATCTTTGCTTATTATTCTGTCAAGTCTTTGGTTTGCCCTAACTTTTTTCAGCCCTAATTTTAGTCCTTTTACGCCATTTAGTATGGAAAATATACACCTAATTGCGTCAAAAAGCTCACTGTATCTCTCAACTTTCGTCGCAATCGTGCTCTTAGCTCCTCTTGCTGAAGAAATCATCTTTCGAGGAATCTTCTCAATCATCTTTAGACGTTATCAATTAATTGGCCTGATCGCCTGCGGGATTGCCTTTTCTCTTTATCACTGCGCAACCGATGGCTTGGCTTTTATATGGTACTTGGTAATGGGGCTAGGTCTCGGAGCCATTTATATCAAAACAGAACGGATTGAAGCGGCCATCTTTGCCCATATGATGCTAAATCTCTGTCAATTTGTTTTAATCATTCGATAAATCAGTATTGTTAGAACACATTTCTCTCAAAAAAGGAACTGTCTACATCCCATCAATTTCTTATACAAATTTATTTGCCACTTATGTCACTTTTCCTGTTTAAATAAGGTATTATATATAAGGAGGTTATGTTAACAATAGAATAACAGCTAAAACCATGAAGGAGCTTAACATGAGTGAAACAAATCAAGAGAAACAAACCGTGCTGAAACGTTTAATTAACCGTGAAAGCATCATCACCAAAGAAATGAACACTTTAGCAACAAAAGGCTATATTGACAAGTACACGGCTGATAGGGCCATTCGCGGCTATCAATCCTATACACAGGATCAGTTATCCAAGTTAAACAACTCTGAATCTGTCAAAAAACAGCCCACTATCCTTAAAGTGACTAAAACAGCAATGGCCACGGTCACACTTAAGAATGGCCCAGTGGAAGATGGCATCCCCCGAGAAAAAGAAGGCCCTGTCTATAAAAAACCAAAAAAAGAAGCAAAAACAGCGGAACAATTAAGAGAAGGACACTTGCAAATCATTTTAATTGCTGGGGTTGCCTTATTATTCTTGGCAGGTGCGGTCTTAGCAACGACCAGTTGGCTTTTATTATCCCCCATAACCAAAGTTAGTTTAATCTCATTAATTGCCATTGTCTTTTTAGGAATGGCAAAACTAGCGAGCGTCTTAAAAATACCGCAAACCAGTAAAGCCTTTTTAATCTTGGCCTGCTTGTTTTTTCCATTTCCCTTTCTAAGTGGTGGCTATTATCAATTATTTGGTTCCTATCTTTCCTTAGTTGGGCCTGGACGATTTTTATTTGGTTTCCTTTTAACGGCTGCTTTTGCTGGTATTTACGGCCTAATTGGTCATAAGAAAAATCTGGGACTGATGACCCAACTGTCAGTCGGCTTAGCTTATATCAGCTTGCTATTTTTACTTCGTCAGCTAATGCCTTCTCACGAAGGACGCAGTCTGATAATTTTAGGATCACTTATGGCCTTTAATGAGGGAAGTTCTGCTATTTATCGTCGTTTTTACAGCATCCTTGACGCCAAACAATGGCAACTTCATTTGGCTTTGATTAACGGTATCAGTGTGCTGGTGACCTTAACTAGTTTTAAACTATCAATAATGGGCATCATCTTCCTTGGTTTATTGGCTACCTTGTGCTTACAAATCGGCAGTCAAAGCACAAGGTACCAGTTAAAATGGTGGCGATTAAGCGACGCCTTGATCACCTTGATGTTCGTCGTGGGTTCCCTCGTCCTGCTCTTTGAGCCCTGGGCTGGCCTAACCAGCAGTCTGCTGCTAATCGGCTATACACGGTTGCGACAGTATTGGCAACGGGTCGAGTCATCGACCAACTTTGATAAATTACAAGTTCGTTATGATCGAAAACTTTGTTGCCTCTTTATTTTAGGCCTTGCTAGTCATCTGATTGTAAATGATACACTTATTCTGGAGCTGTTCGGCTTCCTAAGCAGTGGACTTGTGCTAATTACCATTGGCCGTTTCCACAAAACTCTTACGAATAAACGTAAAATTAATCTGGGTATCCTTAGCTTTTTGTTGTTGATCGAACTAGTGGCCTTACTTCCTTTAGAAACCATATGGCAAGTCAGAGGCCTGCTACTTGTGGCCATCCTACTCTATAACTGGGTAATCAGACACCAGGATTTAAACGATACTTTAAGCTATTTAACGACCATCGGTTTGAGTAGTTACGCGTTGCTCTGGGTTATTGGTTGGCTTGTTCAACCAGAACTGACTATGGTCGAACTAAGCAGTTGGAATCTGCTGATTTTTAGCAGTCTTATTCACTTCTGCCTCGTTTCTTCTACAGCTAAGCAACGATTGAGCCCTCTAATGCCCGTTGGCTTTGTTCTTTCCTTAATACCAGTTTGTAGTCAACTAACTGAGTTGAGTTGGTCCACCTTCCTATTAAGCCTAGGCGTTTTAGGGTTAGGATATTTCCTGACTAAGTGGTTAGCCCCTGCCTTTATGGTTGTCAGCCATTGGCTTAGCTTGGCACTTTATGGAAGTAGTTTGGTCTTCCTATTGGCCAACCACTTAGTCAATCATGGGGTGTGGGCTCAACTCATCATCCTGCTCTTTGGCTGTTACTTGATGTATTCATGTGGCATTTGGTTAAAACAACCCCTATTTTTAAATGGCGTGCCCCTGATGTTTTTCTGGTCACTCCTGTTCCTCCTAAGTTTATTAGGATTATCAGATTTTGGGCAGTTAATCTATTATGAACTTTTATTAGTCCTTAGTTACATGCTTGTAAACTACCATCAGCAAAAACCCTTTTACTTCCTTGGAAAAATCGGATTAACGATGGTTCTCGTCTTATTTTGGCTCTTAAGTATCGGTCAAGTTGCTTTCATGTCGACTATGACACCTAGTTTTATTGGCTTATTTTTACCTATGGTCCTTTTAGGCGCTTATTTCATTCACCATCCTAATAAATGGCTAAAGCGTGGCATCTTATTGATTGAAAGTTATTTAACCATTGCCTTACTTCAGCTTTCCTTGTATCAGTTAGTTGAAATTAGTTTAGAGTATCACTGGCAATTTTTCATTCTAACTACCCTTTTGACTGCTGGTTTGTTTCTAAAAAAACAGCGGGAAATTATTTGGCCGGTTGGCTTGCTTCAAGTCGCCTTTACGTTACTACTATTCTTAGGGGCTTCCTATGGTCAACTGATCGAGGACTGGTCTTTGATTGGTGGCAGTGTTGTTTTACTGGCTTATGGGATGACTTATCTTGTTTTATCCCGCGTCTCTCAAGTAACACAACTGGGCATTCTTGTGACCTTAGTGTATGACTTGTGCCTATTCCCTTCAAGGGAAAATGTGTCCTCTTTATTGTTTAGCGTGATTGTTTGGGCGCTCTTAATCGCCTCAGCCGGCCTTTCTTTATGGAAAAGGCAGCCTCTTTTAATGGCGAAAAACAGGCCTAATTTGATGATGTTTGTCCAATTAATTGGGCTGGCAGGCTTATTGGTGATTGGCATAGACTTCCTTTGGGTTAAACTCTATCTATTAGTGCTGACCTTTGCACTGAGCTTGCTAGAGACAACGGTTGTCAAAAGAAGTTTACTAACCCTAACTGCCATAACCAGTTTCTCCCTAGTTAATGATGGCCTCTCGACTTATTTGGAACCTATCAACGGCCCCTTAGGGCAGCTACTAACCAGTTTTTCAATTCTCATCGCTTTAACCGTCACATTCCGCTTTATTTGGCAAAAACCGCAACTGGCAAAACCAGCAGAGTGGGTCGTTTCTGGTTTAATCCTCCTAAGCTACTTGGCTATATCCCTAGGAGGTAACTTGACTAACGGTCTTTACGGCGCGATCTTTGCCTTACTACTGGTGGTTATCGCTTATCTAACTAAATACACCGCCTACTTTACCAATGGGCTAATATACTTGGTTGTTTTTATTCTCTACAGCCAGCGTCATTTTTGGGCGGCAATACCTTGGTGGCTCTATTTAGCCATTGGTGGTCTCTTACTGATTACCTTAGGTAGTTTAAGTGAGTGGCGCCGCCGCAATCGGTCTGGTAGTTTGATAAAAGCTAAAGATAAAGTGAAAGATTATTTTAAAGATTGGCAATAAGAAATGGTGCTAAAAAGCAGTTAAGGTGAGAGAATTCACCTTAACTGCTTTTTTATTATAGGCTATAGGCACGACATTAAAATAAGTTTGTAATAATCATTTTTCTTTAAAGTTACCCCAAACTCACTAAATCCTCTGCCACCGTGGTTATCCCACTAATGCCATAATGATTGACTAAATAATTTGCCGTCTGTTCACTGAGATAAGCAGGCAAAGTTGGGCCGACTTTAATATCTTTAATCCCCAAATGTAATAAGGCAAGTAGAACAATAATCGCTTTTTGTTCATACCAAGCAGGGTTAAATGAAATTGGCAAATCATTCATATCATTTAGTTGAAAGACCTCTTTTAACTTTTGAGCGACAATCACCCATGAATAGGAATCATTACATTGACCCGCATCTAATACTCTTGGAATACCATTAATAGCCTTTAACTGTAGCTTATTGTACCGATATTTGGCGCAACCAGACGTTAAAATAATCGTATCTGGCTTGAGGTTTTGGGCAAATTCTTCATAGTACTTGCGCGTTCGGCTTCGACCATCACAGCCACTCATGACCACAAACTGACGAATCGCCCCACTCTTAATATTGGCCACCAACTGATCGGCCAAAGCTAGAACTTGATTATGGGCAAACCCACCAACAATTTCACCTGATTCAATGGCTTGTGGACTGGCACAAGTTTGTGCTTGTATAATCACATCGCTAAAATCTTTCTGGCCATCTGCTAACTCCTTGATTCGTCTAAATCCAGGATAGTCACAATTTCCTGTGGCATAAACTTTATTTAAATAACCGGCTTTCGCTTTTGGCGGCACAATACAGTTTGTTGTAAAGATAATTGGCCCTTGAAAGGATTCAAATTCACTGGCTTGTTGCCACCAAGCATTACCATAGTTACCTACTAAATGCTTGTATTGTTTCAATTTAGGATAATAATGAGCCGGCAACATTTCACTATGAGTATAAATATCCACCCCACTGGCTTCACTTTGTGCCAATAACTGCTCCAAGTCCTTTAAATCATGCCCCGACACTAAAATACCGGGCCGGGTTCCAACCCCGATATTAACCCTTGTGATTTCTGGATTGCCATAAGTCGATGTATTGGCTTGATCTAACAAGGCCATAACCTTAACCCCGTAAGTCCCACATAAATCGGTCACCTCAAGTAATTGACTTACCTCTTGACACTCATTCAGCCCAGCTAAAGTTTGCACCATAAACTGGTGGATGTCATCATCTTCATACCCTAAATGAATAGCATGAGAATGATAGGCACAAAGTCCCATTAAGCCTCCCATAATCAGTGATTTCAAAGCGTTTAAGTCTTCATCTGCTTCGTAGTAAGCCACCACATCTTGTCGATTTGTATAGATCTGAGCCTGTTTCACCGCCTTTTGAAGACTGTCATGGCTAAAATTAGCATTCGTAATTAATTTAAACAGACTATTCATAATAAAAAGTTTTTCCTCTTTACAGCCTTCCTTCATGACAATTTGTGAAGCCAAGACTTTCAAATACTCTTTAAGTTCATCCATAAGATTGGCTAACTCGCTGTCTTTACCACAAGCTCCTTTAATCGTACAAGCTTTATTACCAGCGGCTTCTTGACACTGGTTACAATACATTAAAGTTTCCATTCAATCATCATCTCCTTTAGTACATTCACTATAAAGGGGAAATCAGCTTAAATATGTGATAGTTACAACACTTTAGAAATAATCTGGATTTAACCTGTAGTCTTGCTTATTAATGGCAATGATTCCGGCCTTCTCCATTAGATGGATTTCCCGTGATAAACTACTGCGGTTGACACACAAATAATCTGCCAGTTGGGTTTTGTTAAAGGGTAACGTGAAACAATCACTTTGCTGCTTGAACCGATAGAAATTCAGCACCTCATATAATCGATCTTTAACCGTATTCTTGTTGATACATTCCAGTTTGTGAGTTAAAAAGGTATTCTTCGTGGCCAGAATGCCGATTAGATTTGCCAAAACTTGCCTAGGAAAGTTCAGAATGGTTGTCCGGGACAATTGAATCACTTTCAACCTCTGAATGGCCATAATATCAAAGGGGGAAATAGCTTCTTGATCAAATGCGACGGATTCGGCAAATAAATCCCCTTCCTCCAGGACAGTGATTAACTTTTTATTGCCATTCATGTCGTAGCTGCAAATTTCGATTGAGCCTTCAATAATAATAGACAACTCCTGAACCTTGTCGCCCATTCGAATCAGAACCTCATTCTTTTTAAATTCTTTAAGGATTAGGTGCTTATCAATTTCTTCCAGATCACTTGCTTCTAAGTGATGAAACAAGGAAATCTCACTTAAATTTTTCATAAGTTCTCACTTTCACGTTTGCATATCTTAATGATACTATATTTCCCATGGCGTTAGGCTAAGAAAATGTAAAAGACTCATAGTTACAATGACGAATTTCGGGAACGCTTTCCCTTTAATTGATTTGTGATATAATGATCGAAAAAGGAGGCGTATTAACATGCTTAATTTAAACTTAATTTTGCCATTTTTTTCGATTCTTTGGGGCTGTCTTTTCTATTATTTTCCAAAAACAATTTGGAATAATTGTTTTGTATTGCTTCATCGACAAGATGCTGCTTATTTATACCAATCAAATAAATTTATTGGAAAGGCTATGGTGATCTCAAGTCTCTTTTTTTTAGTCCTGTCACTCTTGCCTTCCATCAGTCTCTTTACTATTTTTATTCCATGGCTGCTAGCCAATGCCCTTATAATTCCTTTCTATTTTGAACTTACTTGGAGATTTAACAAGACTCGTTCTCATTCTGAGACTGAGGGAAATTAACGAAGATTTGGATTAAAAGTGAACAGAACAATAGTGTTACAATCAACCGAATGATAGGTGAGTTGGTTGATCGTCACACTGTTCAACTTTTTTTTATCAAAAAAAGATGGCTTCTTCCCATAAGAAGCCATCTAATATAACACTCTTTATGCCAATCCCACTAGCGCCACTAAAATTGAAAATAGAATAACACCCAGTAACAATGTGGTTGTTTTGACTTTTTTGCCTAATAACCAGTAAATAATTAAAAAGAACATGGCTGGGAAAAATCCTAACATGATTTGATCGACGTAGGTTTGCAGGGATTCAGCAATCTTCCCACCCCCAACTTTCATCGTTAATTCAAAGTTAACATTGGAAGCAGTCATGGCCCCAATTACCATTAACCCAAGAATTGACGCCGACTGAGTAATGGACTGAACTAAGCCACTGTTGCCTAATTCACCAAAAAATTTGGCCCCAAACTTAATCCCTTTATCCAAACAAAGATATCTTAAAATGAAATGAGGAACATTGATAATCAGTAAAAAAGCAATGGGCCCTAAAATACTGCCTTGATTGGATAGAGAAATCGCAATCCCTGTGGCGATTACTTTTAATGTGCCCCAGAAAAATGAGTCTCCAACTCCTGCGATTGGTCCCATTAAACTTGATTTAACGGCACTAATAGATGATGAATCAAACTCGCGGTTACGAGCATTTTCTTCTTCCATGGCACTCGTAATCCCAAATAATAAGGTAGAAACATGGGGCGTAATGGACATAAATTCCAAATGACGTTGAAGAGCCAACGCTCGTTCTTCTTCTGTTTGGTATAATCGTCTGATAATCGGCCCCATCGTATAGGCAAACGCCAGATTCTGCATCCGTTCGTAGTTCCATGAAGCATCTAAGGTCAGTGAACGAAAAAACACTGACCAAAAGTCTTTACGTGTTATTTTTGATTCCTCTGTCACTTCATTCAATGGTTTAGAATTCGTTGTCATCGACAAAATCCTCCTGGGTTTTATTTTCACTAACCGTCATCATTAACATCACTGCCACAATACCGAAAAGTGCGACACCCACTACTGTCACATTCAAGTAAGCCGCTAATAGAAAACCTAATAAAAGAAAGGGAATCATTTTCTTCGTTAGCATCATTTTAGCTAACATGGCAAACCCGATAGCTGGAATAATGCCTGCCGCGATATCCAAACCGTGAGTCACAAATTCTGGCACAAAGGATAAAATTTTCTCAATAGCCGGCACTCCCAAAGCAAAACCTGCGGCAACCACAAGTGCCAGTATGACTTTATTTAGAATTGAATAAAAAATCTGAGTTCGTTCAATCCCCTTGATATCTCCCTCTTGGGCATATTTATCTGCCTTATGACTCGCATGAGTTAGAAGGAAGGTCATCTGCAAGTTATCAATTAAGAGAACCAGCGTTGCAATGGGTACCGCCAATAATACTGCACTTGAAATCGATTGACCACTCATAATCACATAAGCCGTCGCAATAATCGTTCCCGAGACAAAGTCAGGTGGATTGCTGGCACCAACAGGAAAGGCCCCCATAAAGACCAATTCAAGAGTGGCACCCAGTTTCAAACCAGCCTCTAAATCACCAAGAGCCAATCCCACTAAAGGCCCAACGACAATCGGTCGATTCCACATCGTGGAGCCAAAGAAGCTATGCATGTAAGCAAAAAAAGCAATTAGAAACATTAAGACAATATTCCCCACAGAAATCTCCATTTAGTTCTCCCCCTTAAATCAATTTAGTGATAGCAACAGCTTGTTCATCAGGAACCATTTGAACCGTTAGTTCAATCCCATTTGCTGATAACTGTTGAATCAGCTCAATGTCTCTTGGTGAAACGTGCACCGATTTTGAAACTTGCTTACGATCCATCCCGTCTTTCATGCCACCTAAATTGATTGCCTTGATGGATGGTACTTGACTGGCAAGCTTGGCCACATCCTCCACTGACTCACATAAAATCAGTAAGCGGTACTTTTCTGTCACCCCAGAATTTAACGCTGTAATAGAATCTTCAATGCTTTTCATGACTAGTTTCACCCCATTCGGTGTTGCCATCTTCATGGCCGTCATTTTCAATGAATCGTTCACTAAAGCATCACTGGCAATTAAGATGCAGTTTGCTTGTAAAAATTTTGTCCAGGTAAAGCCCACTTGTCCATGAATCAACCGGTGATCCACTCTCACTAATTTTATCGTCATCTCAATAATCCCTCCCGATATTGTCTCACTCGTGCCATAAAGCGCCGAACATTCTCACGACTCACATCACCCGTATCTTTTTTGGTATCTTTAAAACAACTTCCCACAATGGCCGCATCACAAATCGCTAATTGTGCCAGAACATTCTCATCAGTGACGCCTGCTGCTACCACTAAGGGGAAATCCCCTAGTGACTCTCTAAAGTCTTGAATTTTTTCCATGGAAGTCTCTTCTCCCGTTGCATTTTGCGTCACCGCAACAGCATCACAGCGGGATTTAGCGATCACCAAATCTTCTGCCAAACTCTTTTCTGACAATTCCGGTTGATACTTAAAGCGCACACCGCCAATCAGACAAGCCTTGGTTCGGCTGCGTTCCAAATCAAAGAATGCTTGGAGAGTCGCCTCATCCCGAGGTTTCACATGACCGACGACTGAATCCACTTGAAGGATAGCCAAGTCGTATTTATTGGCTAAGTAAAAGCCCATGGCATCTAAATTTAAGCAATTAACTCCAATCGGAATCCCTAAATCCAAGGAAACAATAAACTGAATGGCTTTTTCCAGTTGAATGTAATCGCCGTAATAGTTCTCCATCATAATGCAATCCACGCCTTCCTCAACATAGATAGCAATCTCTTTTTTAGCCCGTTCTTGGATTTCCTCTTCTGATGCTCCTTTTAAATGAATCATTGCAATAATTGGTTTTTTCGTGTTAAAGATATCTAAAAATGTGCGTTTTCCCAACATTCCATCACTTCCTCTCTAAAAATCCTCATCCTCTAATACTAAGTGATCCAGCGCAATTCGCCGAATCCCTTGTTGCGCTTCTGCTATCATCTCACTGATGACCTCATCAGAAATAACCTCTGACCCGTCCAAAAGCACTTGTAAAGCCAATCCCAGATTCACCCCAGACAGCAAGACCCCATTTGGATAATCCGACAAGCGAATCATAGCGTTTACAATGCTAGCCCCATAAAGATCCCCCATAATAATAAACTGCCGCTCTGGATGGGCCACCATGTTCTTTTCAATTTCCGCCATAAAATCTGTGGCACTTTTCCCAGGAACCAAGGAATAAGTCATAATCTCCTTGGCCATACTACCAGCAATCAGCTCCAAGGCATGTTTAAACCCTTGGGCAAGTTCCCCGTGAGTGGCAATAATAATCTGTTTCATTGATAATCCTCCTTGCTTTAGTAAGAACGAATCGCCGCCTTATACAACTTAGAATTAATAAATTGCTCATTAAAATAAATCAGTTTACTGGACGCATCCAAAACTTGTTGCTTAATATGAAGCAGTGGTGTTCCTTCCTCTACTTGCAAATGTTCAGCCAGTTCAGCTGATGCAAGGGAGACATCCATTACATTGTCAAAGTGATTGATTTGATACTCTTTTGATTTTAAAACCTCAATTAAAGAGTCTGACGCTGTTAAACCATCAATTATCGGTGCCATTTCCTTGGTAACATAATCGATTTCAAAAATAACCGGTTGATAGTCGATATGTCGCAGTCTCTTCAAAGAAATAATGTCAGAATCCTTAAAACCTAATTCTAATTTTTGTCCCTCGCTTAACTGCAGATATTCTTTTTCCAAAATTTGAGTGGTTGGAATTTTATTAGATGTCACACCTGCAGAAGTAAAACTTCCCCCAGCGTTAAAGGCTTCTTTGTAAACAGGAAAGGCCACATATGCTCCTTTACCTTGTTTTTTTTCCACTATTCCACGGTCTACCAAGATCTTTAAAGCATTTCGAACTGTAACACGACTAATATCATGTTCCTTCATCCAGTCACCTTCAGACGGCAGTTTTTCACCGTATTGATAACTACCTGATAGAATCTTATTTTCAATTAGATTGGCCAGCTGGTTATACAGCGGAATCGGATTGCTTTCAGAAATCTCTTTTTCCATGATGTCCTCCTTATTTTTCCAACTTGTATTAACTTGTATCAAGTTGTCTTAACATGTATTATAGTAAGCGTTTTTCCATTTGTCAACAAAAATATTTATGTTTGTGGCAAATTTGACGATTTCCCCTAACGATTAGCTCATTAGGAGAGACCACCATTTAATTTAACCGCCAAACGACTCTTATGTTTGAAAAACTAACTACCGCCATCCCAAGTGCTTATCATCTGGAAGTGGCGGTAGTTAGTTTATTTAAGTTGTTTTCAATTTATGATGTTCTTTTTGCGACATGACTGTAGTCTCTTGCATATAAGTGAGGTCTTTAATACCTAGCCAAGGGGCGACTTCTAGTTAACATAATTTTTTTATTGTAACCTCATTTATCTGTTATAATAAGATGATCAATGAAAATCAAAGCTGGCATCTTTCACTGCTTCTAGATAGTCTTCAGAGGGGGCTGTAAATGAGCCTCCATAAAAATGAGCCATTTTCCCCTGCTCATTAAATTCAATAAAAAGAACCTCTTCATTCTTTTTCAACCCTAAAACTAAGGGAGTGTCGCTTAAAACAGACCCCTCTTGATTGACAAAATCAATCACCTCATCCAATTTTTCCTGATCTTCTGCCATAAGCGCCATCTCAGACCTTAATTCCTCGGTTAAATAATCTTGACCTAAGACTTCCATGACATTTAAATAATGATCGGATCGCCCATACTGCCTCAAATCGCTTCTAAAATAATCATAAGCAGCATAAGAACCCAATGAGGGCCCCCCCTGAGTCTCATCAGAAGGTTGAAAGACGATGTTGGTGATCTCCTCTTCCCAATTTAGCCTCACCTCAAGAATCCAGTCAGGTAATGAAGTAAATTGTACCCGAACAAGAGAACCATGGGCTTGAAAATCATGAGAGCTCTCTCGATCCAGCCCACTATTGTTCTTAAGTTGCTCAAGCTGATCTTGGTTCGTCGCCTTTAGTAATAGATAGGATTGATAACCGTCTTCACTAAATTCCTCTTTCAGCTCAGAATCCCTTAATTCGGATGACTCATTCTGAAAAAGATCATCAAAAAATAAAAATTGTTTTCCACGCCTTAACTCACGAAAAACTTTTGTATTATCAATCATTGTCTCATTTTGAATCCTTTGAATAATTTGTTGATCAATTTTTTTTACTGGCACATTAGACTGATGACTTCCATTCAGTCCAAGTTTAAAAATCGCACCTACTACCATCAAAGCGACCCAGCCAAAGACCCAGCTATTTTTACGTTTCGATGGTTCATATAAATTAACTGTTTTGGTTGCTTTGTTAGGATATAGTAATGACACCCAATAACGTTTCAATCGATCAGGAGCCCATTCCAACCCTTTAATCTCAGCATAACTTAATTTTGAGTTGTCACTACTCGTAAAGGACTGAGTCAACTGAGCCAATAGGTCACAATCATGACGATAGCGGCTGCCCTTAATCCTAGATAACAGATTAACAATCAAGGTGTGTGAGTCGCGAATGCCCTCTTTACTTTGTCCCAAGTAATACAGGGCCATTAAATACAATAAATCATCGTCTAAGTATGAAAAGGCCTTCGCTTTTTCAGCAACTGAATGAATCGAAGCCTCTCCTTCCCCCTGAAATAGATAACGACAGAGTAGGTAACGGTAATAATAATAAGTCTCTCGCTGCTCTATTAACAAATTTTCATACCCATCAAATCTCAAATGATTGTCCGCTAATAAGGCCTGATAATCATGATGACCAAAATAAGCGTACCAGTCCTCTTCGGTTAACTCACATAAACTGGTTATGTGAGCCTTCACCTCAAAGGACAACAGATAATGATTTTCGATAAGATAGTGAACCATTCGCTGTCGAGTCTCTTCGTATGCTTGAAGGGACCCATTCAAATAAGGCTTGAGCAAGTTCTCCCAAAGAACCACATCGTTAAAATAAGCCTCCTGTTCGATCAGCGCTCTCAATTGACTGTTAAAATCTTCCAGATAGACAACCGTATCCTGATCATCGGTCACCCTGTCATTGATCTTAATAATCTCTTCAACTACTATTTCTCTAGTACCCACATCAGCTATCGGAGAGACTTCTTGATGGGCTTGAAAGGATAATGCCAACTCATACGCTCTTCGTAGTTCCTGGTACTCATCGATTTCTTTTGATAAATCAAGTTGTTTCACTTTTTTCGCGTAGGCCTGTTTGATTGCCTTTTTTGAAGCGTCTTCCGCGATCCCTAGTATCTGATAAATAGTCATGTTCTAATCCCTAATCAAACCAGTCGTGAAACGTCTGTTGACTGATGCTTTCGATAAATTGCGTCACTTCTTTTTGCATTTTACGGATTTTCTTGTCATCTTGTTTGTCCAAAACAAATTCGAATGACACACTCATCTGTGAGACTTGTTCCCGAATAATCCCCTGATGCTCAACGTACAAACTATCAAGTTTTGCTAGCAGTAAACGATTAATCTCTTGATCCTTCGGATGAACTTTTAAATAATCCAGTTTTTTTAGAGCGGCAACCAACTCCTGTTGGCTAAGTGAACCAGGTTTTTCTTCAATAACCAATCGTTCCAATTTATTGTATTTTTGATCTTTCACAATGACTTCCAAAATCCCGTTAACATCATAAGTAAAGCGGCAAGTGACGACGTGCCCTTTTGGCACCTTTGGCAATTGGATACGTACTTCGCCAATCTTCAAATTATCTTCAACACGGGAGTGCTCTCCCTGGTATATTCCAAAGAGCAATTCTGTTTGATTGTCTACGATAGTTGAAAAAGGCAATTCACGACTAACGGGAATTGGTGAATTCCGCTCAATAATCGGTTGATAAATACCGGATATAAAGCCCGTTGGTGTTTCCTTAACAATTTCAGTTCCCATCGTATGGCTGCACACATCTGTTAACATCATTTCTTCTTGTAAAATCTCCCCACTTCTCATGGACGCCTGAATGCCTGCGCCAATCGCAATGGCTTCATCTGGTTCCAAACTGACAAAAGGGAAAATCTTAAATAACTTCGTAATGAATCGGCGAATGACAACAGACTTTGTGGCCCCACCAACTAAAATAACTTTGTCAATTTCATCTAGTGATAAACCGCCATCTCTTAACACTCGAACCAGCGGTTTTTTCATGCGATTAAGCAAAGAATCACAAAGTTCCTCGTAATGATTCAGCGTCAATGAATAAGAATAATCCTGCTTGATTCGAAATTTTAACGTTATTTCGCCAGACTCTTCCAAGGACCGTTTGGCAGATTCCGCTTTTTCATAAATCAGGGACCGCTCCTGATTTGTCAACGTCGCTTCACTTAGCTCACATTGCTTGATAATATCGGTCACAATTACCTTAGTAAAGTCTTCGCCTCCCAAAAAATTATCTCCTGAAATCGATTCAACTTGCATAATCCCTTCGAATAATTCCATCAATGAGACATCGTAGGTCCCACCGCCTACATCACAGACTAAAATCGTCTGATCCAAATCCTTATGTAAGCCATAAGCAATCGCTGCGGCTGTCGGTTCACTTAACAAATTCGTCACCTTGAGACCAGCCAAACGAGCTGCTTCAATAGTCGCTTCACGCTGCATATTATTAAAATAAGCTGGCACACTGATTGTCGCTTCAGTCACTGCTTCTCCAATGTAAGACTCAGCATTTAGTTTTAATTTTTTTAGCACTAAAGCCGACAACTCAATCGGTGAAAACGTCAACTCACCTAAGTGATACCGTTTTTCTGTTCCCATAAATTGTTTAAACGTTGAGACGGTCAAATGAGGATGAGATAACAAACGTTCCTTTGCAATCTCTCCTACAAGTACATCACCATTATCATCTATCCCGACAACGGACGGGGTGATGGTGTTAGAAAATTCATTTGGGACCAATGTGACAGCCCCTTCTTGCCAATAAGAAATCAAACTATTCGATGTCCCTAAATCAATGCCTACGTTCATCCCATCTACTCCTCTACTTAATACATACCTTCATTATTCTAACAAATATCGTCCATTATTGAAAGATTTCATAAGGATTTACAATGAAAAGTAGTAAATATAACCATCAAAGTAAGGATACTTTTAATAGGAATCGTACTAGTTAGGCTTGAAAATACTCCCTTTGGATTAGAAAGTCATTTTTTGCAAATTAATGACCAGACGTACACTGCCCTTGAAAAAAAAATCACTAGATACGACAAATAAGTCTCATCTAGTGAGGTAGATACGATTAAATCATTTGTGCAAAACGACTAAGCTCTTCTTCATTTAACAAAGATACATTGGTCGAATTATCAAAGGTTTCAAAACGCGGATCTTGTTTGCTCACCATTTGCATAATTTTCTTATCCACGAATTTCAACTTCGAGACACTCACCTTACCACCAAAGGCAACTTGGCCAGTGGCATGTTTTCTTAGTTTTTCAGTATAGGCTTTTGCTAATTCCTCATCTAATTCTTCACCTGAGCGTAATCCATTAATGAATAAGTAAAGACGTTTAGTTAGTAAAACATCTTCGTATTTTTCACAAAATTTCTGCATATTTTTCGTTATACTCCCAATATAAATCGGGCTTCCTAAAACAATCGTATCAACATCTTGCAAAGTTTTCCCTGTAACCTCCGTCACATCTCGACTTTCTAACATGCAGTTAGCTTGATTTGCTATCATTTCTGCATAGGCCTGTGTTGCACCATACTTGGTTGAGTAGATAATTAAACATCTCATGAGACACCCTTCTTTCCTGAATCGTTTATTGTTTAATCGCATTTTCAATTGCTTTT
The DNA here is from genome assembly GCF_963518325.1 of uncultured Vagococcus sp. NCBI lineage: Bacteria > Bacillati > Bacillota > Bacilli > Lactobacillales > Enterococcaceae > Vagococcus > uncultured Vagococcus sp. Next base: position 18,485 of record NZ_CAUQJB010000020.1, read on the forward strand.
AAAATCACCTTACTACTAAGAGTAGCACCTGAAACGACAGCTACATTTGTCCCTTGCTCCTCAATGACCGTATCAATAATTGTTTCAGCCTTCTTACCTAGACCAGTCGTGTGTTCAAGTATATCAATCGCCATAACGGTATTATTTTCTATGGTCAGTTTAACTTTGGCACTAACCACTGCCTGCTTAAATGAACCCTCGACCTGTCCATCTGCCAACCTTAACTGACTAAACGGTTGACTTGCCAGTTCAACTTTTTCTTCCTCAGCAGTCACTAGTTGAATAAACAGGACCCCTAGGGTTATTATCACTAGGGGAATCACAAACAATAGCCAACCCTTTCTTTTATTTTTTATCAATAGATGCTCCTCCTATTCCATTCAGCAATAAATCGATATAGGCGGTTGTCATCTGCTCGATTTGCGTCGGGTCTGTCACCCGGTAGCTGACAATGTTAAATACTAACCCCATTAAAGAAATTAAAATCAATTCTGCTGAATTTTCTTGTACTGATCTAAAATCATGTGTCCTCATGCCTTCCTCCAATAGATCTTGAAGCAAACGGTTCCCTTCTTGAACCTCTTCAGGATCTCTAGGCTTTGCATCATCTGAAAGAGAAATGCCACTTGTTAACATGACCGCTCGAAATTTTTCAGGATTCTCCAGCATAATGGAAATGTAACAATGACAGGTTAAGACAAATTTTTCTCTCGGGGATGCCTGAGAATTCGCCTCTATCACTTTTTTCGCCTGACTCACCACCTCTCGATACATCTCATAAGCAATGCTCATTAAAATATCCTCTTTGTTTTTAAAGTAGTTATAGATTGTCGTTGGTGAGTACTCAATTAGAGCCGCGATTTTTCGAATGGACAATTTTTCATATCCTTCTGAGGTAATTATCTCTGTTGCCGCATTAAAAATTTTCTGTTGAAGTTCTTGTTTTTCTTTTTCTTTTCGAGACATCTAGATAAGTCTCTCCTTTCTAGTTAACACTGTTAATTATATTTACACTGTTAACTTACCTCTTTTTGATTGAGATGTCAAGTAGGATGTTAATTTTTTTGACAAACACAACCTCATTTTGAGAAACTCAGCATGATAAGTGATTTGGTGCGACACCCAATTTATGATAAAATTTAAGTGGTTGTTAAAACAGTTTATATTGTCCAGTTAAGTGTAACCTATCCAGTGACACCTTCATTATAGTGAGGAAATAGTTTTTCATGCTTTTCTCATGATGCTGTCTCCTTCGAGTTCAAAAACACTTTTAGTCATATGATATAATGATTTGATAAAGGGCAACCAAGAGAATCGATAGTTGTGAATTACCTAACAAAGGAGAAATGGAACGTGAAAAAAAATCAAAAATTACTTTTTTCTGGCTATGGCTCTTCTCTCTTCCAATTGCGGTAGTGGGATTTTTGTTGCAAACAATTTTAATACCTATGCAAGATATGCATACTTTATCAGAGAAAGAATTAGCTCAAGCGCAACAAGAATTTGCTATAAATTATCCACTTGGCACAGTCCTTATGTGGACGGGATTGATTGTGTTTATATTAACCCCAATTATCTTAGTAGTAGCCTTTGTGAAAATCTAAGTAAAACGCCGTGCTTCTATGTCCTGATAGACAATTTAGAATGGAAAAAAAGACATCGTTACCTGAAAAAGACTAAGCCCCATGTCATACTAAATCATTAATGAATCATAGAGGAGGAACTATTATATGAAAAGGTATGTTGCTCTATTAAGAGGAATAAATATCAGCGGAAAAAACAAACTATCGATGGCTGACTTAAAAAAAGAAATGATGGAACTTGATTTTGAGGATGTGGTCACTTATCTAAACACTGGAAATGTTATTTTCACTAGTGAAAGTGATGATAAGGAGTTACTTGCAACTACCATAAACTTAATGATCAAAGACCGATTTAAATTAGATATTCCCGTTCACATTGTCTTGCAAAATGATTTAAAAGAGTTGCTAACTGACGCTCCTGATTGGTGGGGAAATGAAGATAAAGACATCTATGATAATCTCATACTTATGATCTCGTTAACTTATGAGGAGCTTTATCATGAAATCGGTGACCCTAACGAGGAATATGAGAACGTCCAGCCGCATAAAAATGGGGTTTTCTGGTCATTTAGTCGGAAAAATTATCAAAAGACCAATTGGTGGTCAAAAACTACCAACGCTAAAATCAAAAATAATCTCACCATTCGAACAGCCAATACCATCAAGAAAATTGTCGATATGTGAGAACAGATTTGACTAAGATAAGTTTGACTCATGGTTTACACTAAATTTTCCACCATTTTCTGTCATAACATTGTAAACGTTCCCCTTGAGATTAACTTTGAAAAAATCTTCTGCAATTTCAGAGCAATCGATATTCATATTATCTTTATAATTAGGGTTAGCCATGATCTGATTCATTTCTTCTTCATAATCATCCAAGTCTTCCCAACTACCCGCATCGGTAGATGCTTGCCAGTCTCTGTATTTCTAATTTCACCGGTCTTCTCATTGCCCCCTAATTAGCCATAAAAGATATCAACTATTAGGAGGCTTTTAATAAACTATACTCCGTGCCTTTTATTCATTTTCCAATTTCTGACGGAAGGCTATTTAAAACAACTATTTGTGTAAAACCATCGTGCGCTTTTCCAAACTAAATCACTTGACTCTCTTTCAGAAAAGCATAAACTAAATTATGTAAATCTTGATCCAATGTCGGTGTCATTTCTGGGATCAGTGGCATCATCATTAGAAATTCAAGCTTTAACCACTTAAATAACTCAGCTACTTTTTTCTCATACCCTTCAGGTGGATGTGCGACATAAGTATATTTTGCGCCACCCCATCGATGAGGTTTCCCTGCTAAAATCGCCGCTTCCTCACTAAATCGCACATCTTCAAATGACATGTCAGTATACTCATACGACACCCTAATAGGAAAACGATCATCTTCCAGTGTTTCTGACGTCCCTAGAATCATTCTCAACTCATTTATTCTTTTTTCTGGTTGATCCCCGTACTCAGTAAGTCTAATGACTTCAACAATGGATTGCTCCAGCTTCCAAATAAACCACCGAAATTCTTGATAATCTGTTGGAACGACTGATCGCTCTTCATCAATAAGACCTTGACACATCAAAAGAAGTTCCTTCATTTCAAATTCATCTTCTGTTTGTTCAGCGTATTTTAGCACTTTCAAATTCGTTAATAGCCTAAGCAAACTTCTAGTTTTCCCCTCATCAACTGATACATAATAGTTCATCAAATAACATTTAGCTGTTTTTACCAAATTTCTTAATTGAGGTTGCACAAAATAAGGTAGATGTGGGTAAATACATTCTTCCTCAAGAATACTTAGTAGCTCTTGTTGAAAAGTTTGATTGTCACTTTTAGTCATCTGCAACTTTTCTAAAAAGTCATACACACTCTTTCTAGCATTAGAATCTATCGGTGTCATTGAGTTGCTCCTTTCCAGTTGGATCCATTCGGTTTAGATAATCTTCCGTCATTTCTATTAACTCCCAAACTAGCCAGACAAAAAACTCATCCTTATGAATTTGACCGTCCGTTCGAGCGTCATTAAAATGATAATAAAAGTTACGATTATGAAATTCCCTTACTTCTTCCCACTCACCATTTTTTATATGGATTTGAATTTGTTTTAATTCATCTAGTGCACCGGATACACGTTCTATTTTATACGGAAGTAAATTAAGCCAATCCGATTCTTTTATAACATCCGCTTGTGTAAAATAATTAAGTGATAAATTATAAATTTTTTTATAGTTTTCAAATCGATATCTACCACCTGCATAATCGCCCGTACCTTTCGGATACCATTGTCTAAACAGTAACAAGGCTAGATTGGTTTGTGTATCTGATTGATTATCAGTGATTGTACTTATGTATCCCTCTACATATTTATATAAGTAATTACTATTTTTAACCATAATAGATTCCTTCTTTCATTTTATCCAGGTAAAGGATAGCTGGTATAAATTCGATAACCTTTATTTGATGTGCTAGACTTAATCTTTACCCCTATTCTAAATAATGGGTTAAACTCTTTTCCACTTTTTATTATACCTCGCCCAACAGGTAAAGGAACTACGGTCTCTACAGTATTATCATCTAGTGTAGGGGGATTCTCAAATTTTATAGGATCTACAATTCTAGCAAAATTAATCGAAATCAGTGTTGTAGCTACATCATAATAACTAGTTGCCATTCCATTAGAGTTCCCCGTCTCTACTCGATGCAATAGGTACTCATCGGATTTCATCACATGTTTTTCTATGGTGTGCCCTTTGTGCTTTCCAACACCTTCAAATTCATCTGCTACCAAATCCTTAAACGTATACCACTCAAAATCATTATCTGGTTTAATATCCATTTCAGAAAGTTTACTCGCTAAAAATCCAATGGTAATCCCAGCCGCCCCAGCTTTTATATGATCAGGTATCACATTACTCGGTAGATGCTTGCCAGTCTCTGTATTTCTAATTTCACCAGTCTTCTCATTGATCCCGTAACGCTCACCCTCATAGGTAACCCCAGCATCGTAATGCCAGTCATTTTGTTCACTCCAACTCCACTTGCCTGGATCATAACTCGTAGTAAAAGGCATCGTCATGGTCAAATGGCTGTTATTAGCGACGTAAGCTGAGTAGGCCACTGAGGCTCCTGAAACTGCTAGCCAAAAGAGTAAATCATCGATAATCGCAATTCGTTGTTGCGGCCCAATCATTGGGTTAAATATTTTATTCTGAGAATAAAAATGACCTTGACCGATATAGTGAATAGGGGTCGTGTATAATGTACTTCCTAAAGGTACATAACCTAAATTTGTTAATTTAGGCTGAGTGAGTGACGGCGCACTTAACAAATAATTGGTTCCGAAAAGAGCATCTAAGACAGGATATCTGCCACTCGACTGCTTCCAAACGCTGGTTAAAATATTGGTTACTTGTACAATATTTGGTTGAGTTGTCGGTCTGTGATAAGGCGCATAAATATCGGTTAACGCTTGATTGAACTGCCCGTTCACATAAATAGTCGCCGCATCTTTCGTTGAGTCAACCGTCAGTTGCCAATCCTTAAACTGACTTCGAGTCATTTGGAACCGTGTCTCAGACGAAATACCTGTCAGCATAACGTAATACTCTCCAGCAGGTAAATCTAGCGTAACATTATTTTTTTTACTTGTGTAGCTCGTTTGAAAAATTTTCTGTTCATTTTTATTGTAGAAAGTCAGTTTTTTGCTGGTTTCTCCGTCAACGTCAATATCTAAGCGAGTCGTATCTGCCAGAGAAAGAGAATAAAATTGATTTTGTTTTGAGACTCTGCCAGTTTCGTAAAAATGCCAGTTTTTAAATTTATTACTGTCTTTAGCTATATAAAACTCAGGATCGTTCGATATCACAAACTCACTTGTCGAATAATAATTCAACCACTGAAGCACTTCGTTGATTGACATATCTTTTAACAAACGTCTAAAGTCTTTACTAATTCCTTCATAATCCTTTTCGAATCGTTCATTCATTTTTAGTGGATTGCCACTGAGAGAAAAACTGCTAGAATAAGTCATACCTACTTTATAATGAGTTCGATACGAACCATTTACTTGCTTCTCTAATAAATAAACACTATTTCGAAACACGTAGTCTTCCGGTTTTTTTTTCTCATAGGCGATGTCTGCCTTTGATGAGTCTCGTGAGTATGCTCCTTCTTCAAATACTGTAAAATCCTTAACGTAATCTACAGAGGTGACATATGGCTTTTTGATGTCTAATTTAAAGCGGTTGATTCGCTTCTTATTCAACATTGTTTCAATTATCGTCGCTTCATTCCTTTTAAAATAAGCAAACTCATAGGAGAGCTCATCAGAATAAATGATTTGAAACTCACTATCCGAATAGTAATTCAACCACTGAAGCACTTCATTGATTGACATATCTTTTAACAAACGTCTAAAGTCTTTACTAATTCCTTCATAATCCTTTTCGAATCGTTCATTCATTTTTAGTGGATTGCCACTGAGAGAAAAACTGCTAGAATAAGTCATACCTACTTTATAATGAGTTCGATACGAACCATTTACTTGCTTCTCTAATAAATAAACACTATTTCGAAACACGTAGTCTTCCGGTTTTTTTTTCTCATAGGCGATGTCTGCCTTTGATGAGTCTCGTGAGTATGCTCCTTCTTCAAATACTGTAAAATCCTTAACGTAATCTACAGAGGTGACATATGGCTTTTTGATGTCTAATTTAAAGCGGTTGATTCGCTTCTTATTCAACATTGTTTCAATTATCGTCGCTTCATTCCTTTTAAAATAAGCAAACTCATAGGAGAGCTCATCAGAATAAATGATTTGAAACTCACTATCCGAATAGTAATTCAACCACTGAAGCACTTCATTGATTGACATATCTTTTAACAAACGTCTAAAGTCTTTACTAATTCCTTCATAATCCTTTTCGAATCGTTCATTCATTTTTAGTGGATTGCCACTGAGAGAAAAACTGCTAGAATAAGTCATACCTACTTTATAATGAGTTCGATACGAACCATTTACTTGCTTCTCTAATAAATAAACACTATTTCGAAACACGTAGTCTTCCGGTTTTTTTTTCTCATAGGCGATGTCTGCCTTTGATGAGTCTGGTGAGTATGCTCCTTCTTCAAATACTGTAAAATCCTTAACATAGTCTACAGAGGTGGCATATGGTCGATCTGATGTGAATGTTTGATTATTTCGCAGATTCTTGTTTTCTTTTGTTTCTAATATCGGTTCTTCCTGAGTAGAGCTTGTTTGACTATCTTCTGTTTCAGACTTTTCAGACACAGAGGAGTCTGTCATTGATCGATGTGCTTCGGTAGCAGCATCAAGATCATCGCCTGAGATATTAGTAACGTTATCCAAGGGGTGGGAGTTCACCGGAATGTCGTCACCCTTTTTAATAAATAATTGTTCTTCGCTATAAATATCAATCAATTGATTAGAATGGTATTGGGCGATCATTTCACTGAAATTATCACTAAGACTGTCATCTACTTTTGATTCTTTTGAACTAAAATTCACCAACATCTCGTTTGTTTTACCTAGAATTTCATTATTTACTTCTATAAACAAACAGGGGGTTCTTTCAGTCGAAGTAAGGTTTCGAATTTGAGTCACTATCTCTTCATTTTCAATCCTGTATGTATTTTCTTGCTGATTAAATCGAATAAAAGTTTGTAACTTACCATCAGCCAAAACTGGATAATAGGCGTCTTCTCGTTCTTCCTCATATGAAAGAAGTAATACTGGCTGTTGAACGACATACCGTTCCATTTCAAATTTAGCTAAAAGTGAAGGAAGCTGCGCCTCCAACTCTTTTCTTGCTTCAGCCTTAAACGAATAAAATGCAGGAAGTTGTTTATCTGTCATACCTTCCCTATACAACTGAGTCGCTTCTACAACCAATGGGGCATACTGCCCTAGAAGTACCATTAGCAATAATAAGTGAATAAGTTTCATTATTTTTTTCAAAGTCATAATCTGTTCCTCTCGCTACACTCAAGCACACAATTGCATAAGGCAAAAGTGATATTGGTGATTTTTATTTTATCCAAAGTCAGAGATATCTCTGATATAAGCAACCTCCTCATTTTTTTAACTTATTTTCTATAATTAATTTTACACACTTAAATGCCTTAAAAATAGGCATTTAGGCTAAGTTATAGTTGCAACTTTCGGCACCAATATGGTAAATATCGCGACCAAACACCCTTGACTTTGATGGCCATTTAAGCCTCAATCATTTCAACAACTTTTACAGTCTATTTTCTTCAATTATTAGGCACCTTTATGTCATTCAACTCAAACAAAAATAAGTCAAGCTCAACTGTTCTTGAACTTGACTTATTTTCAATTGATTGCGACGTGACTACCGCATCTCAACATTCTATACATGGGTAATTGAAGCAAACTATCACTAAAACCATAAATTATTCATTATGATTTTGTAATCGTTCCACAATACTTTCTTCCGTTACTTTTTTATACGACAGCAACGGAATGATCACACAAAAACCGATCAATAAGAAGAGAATCAGAACGAAGGGCATTGCAGGAAACTGGTAGGTCGCATAACCAATCTGTGATTTTAGCACTTTATACACCATTTTTAAGCTTAAGACACCGACCTTACTTAACAAACCACCGACAATTAAACTGTAATACACACCCTCGATTATCAATAAACGTCGCAGCTGTTTACGTGTCATTCCGATACTCTCTAAAATGGCTAACTCACGTTTACGACTAATAATCGTCATCATAATCGTATTGAAAAAGTTGACCAACCCTAATATCACCATCAAAAGACTCACTGCATACATGACTATTTTTATCGTACGAATTTCATCTTGAGCATTTTCTAGCCACTCAGAATTTATCAGAACCCAAGGTAACATGATCTCCCGTTGGCTTGGCTTAAGCGCACTTTCTTTTTGACTCACCCACCGCTTCACCATCTTTTTACTTTCTGGTTCTGCTTCTGGTTCAACATAAATCTCCGTTTTAAACGCTCGCGGTTTTAACCCTAAGTTAGCCATGCCCTTCTCACTGATCATAAGATTAGGAGCTCCTAGACCAAATCCAACATGGAGAGTAGGATAATCATCCGTATCCGGTTCGTAATACCCTGAAAAAACCATCTGGCCGACTGCTTCTTTTTGATAATTTGCCAGATTAACTTGTTCACCAATGATCTCCTCAGCTGTCAGCTTCATCTTCGGTGAAAAATCCGCAAAACCATTTGCTACGATTCCTGTACCATTTTTGAAACTTTCCAAATCGATGGACAGTTGGTTTTCCAAGACATAAGTCTCAAACTCTTTGAGAAAAGCATCATCTGCCACTAAAATTGGGGCGTAATAATCATCAACTAACGCCTTTGCAGCCTCTTTGTCATCTTCTTTTGTTTGTTGCTCCAGCAGGCGAAAGTCGGCTTTTAAAGCGATTTGCCAAACTGGATCCTCAGCTTCTAAGAACACAAAATCACCTGAAACTACTTCCATTTTTTTATACCTGGCAAGGCAGCAAAAAAGGTTAAAACTTCTTGGTTAACAGGGAGAATCTCATCCCGATAGCTTTTATCCCAACTTGGATTATAGTTATTTTCAATACTAAAATCCGGAAAAGAGGCAAAATTATGGGTGTAATCAAGGCCATCTGTTACTAGAAAGGATGCCAGAGCAATCGTCAAGCCAATCAATAACGACAGCACAGTGAAGATAAATCGCTTAACTTCTCTCGTCGTATTACGCCATGCCATTTGATAAAGGCGACTGCCAGTTTTAGCGCTCCTAATTTTCCCCTTAGGAAGAACGGTTAAATAGTTTAGCGCTTCAAGAGGAGCTAGACGGCTGACTTTAGTCACTGGTCGCAGAATACTAAGAAAGGCCATCACAATCGCCACCCCACAAGCAATAAGTAGTAAGCTCGGGTTAACTGCTAATAACTCACTGGAAACACCATAGTTCCGCATGTAGTTCTTGGCCAAAAGACTCGGTAAAATCCCTTGCACAACCAAGCAAGCTTATTCGCCAAATCTGACGATACATGATCTTTCTGATTTGTTTATAGTCGTCCCAAAGAGATGGCCATGACATTATAATTAAGTAAAAAGACACATAAGAAGAGAATGCCGCTCGCTAAGAGAGCCATATCATAGCCACCGATAGTTTGACGGACAACATTGTAATTGACGGAATCGTCACCATCAAACCGTTGAGCCTCATCTCTTGTACTAATATCATGAAACTACTCCATCCGTCGGGATACCCTCCTATAGTCAAAGTAAAATCCTTCTCACCATTTTTTTCCATCCTAATATTAACCATATAGCACAACAGTTGTGTATTCTATTCTAATTTTATTTTCTATTATGAATTAATTCTGTCTCAATTTTTTTGTAAATACTCTTGTCCTCTTGCAGTTTGTACCACATGTGAAAACTCGAATCATTACTACCATAAATTTAATTAACCACATTTTAGGAACTAGTGTCTCAGATTGATTAGCTTGTACTAGTAATAATCCTCTTCACATCGTCTCTACCAGCTGTTATCTCCTCTTTTGAAAAATCAGCTTTTTGCAAATCAGAATCGGGAAGTGCATCTAATTTATTATAAAACCAATTTGAAACTTCAACAATCTGAGAATCACTAATTTTTTCAAATTGCTCAAATAATGTATTTTCTGCTTTATTAATGTTCAATTGAATTATTAATTCTAACAAGTGTTGCCTTAATGAAGTAGAGTAGGTTTCTCCCGTGACATCATCAACAACATCTAACATCAGCTCCCGTGAATGGTGAATTATTACTGGTAACTTTTTGGGAAGAAATTGAAGCTGTTTCATTAACCAATCATTTGTGTCCAATTTGTCACCTCAGATTTTACTTTCCAATCGTCAAGATATAATTTTTTTGCGCTCTTATGATTACTATTATCAAATATTAATGTTATTTTTTATTCAGTCTATGAGCAAATTTAATTAGTAAAAGTAATAATATTACTAACATCGGTAATGACACTTGTATCACTTAACCTATTATCCGTACCATTGAATAGTTTAGTAAGCATTATGAAAATAAATAAAAAAATAGATTTGTTAGTATGGTATTTAGCTATTGCTCTATGATTGTGAGCCTTAAAACATGCCGAAAAGACTTATTATCAAATCTATGAGAACATTTACTTTTTTGATATTCCGTTAAATTACATTAATTTCATAGTTCGCACTTCAGCTAAATATCCTATATCTAATTTACTACCATATCACATGCATGTACTACAAAAATTAAATTCAAGTTTATCAACCACATTGTAATTTCATTTTTATAAATAATCCCCGTTAGCACGCATTCATTTATAATGTATAACTTTTTATACAGACATATTTACTGATGTAGCATAGATAGAGTCAGAAAATTCTGATTTATCTGTTTCCAAAAAAATTGGCAAAACGGTCAGTGCTTATGCAGAGGATGACCATTTCCAGAAATTAACGTTTAAATCAAGTGTGAGAGCGACAGATTAAACGATTATATTGGTATTAAGGGCATTAAACAGCATTATGCCGAATCAAGCCGTTAATAGTGAATGGCTCGTTAGAGTTGAAACAGAGTAGCGCTTGTCCCCAAATCCAGTTTAATCAGATACGTCAAATATGTCGCAATGAGTGTGAGAAAAACTTGATTCATCGCCCCTTGCTCCCCTCGTGAGTAAAGCATTTTAATAACCAAATTTTGCTTTAAGTGTTAAAAAAAACAGCTCTATTTGCCCGCGTACTTGAAACATATCTGCGATTGCTTGTACACGGGCGTCTATACGATTGGTCAGGATCCGCAGAATTTTCTGCCCCTTAGCTAAAATTGTCATCAGTCAAAAGTGAGAAGTTAGATGGTATTTGATTCGATTGCGATTTCTCGACATAGCCGTTAATCAAGAAAAGCACAACTCATCTAGTGGTAGCTCGAGTATTCTTGGTAAACTGCATGCAACAAAATGTTTAAAAGTCATTTGAAAATAAGGTTTTTTTCTGTAATAAACGTAGTTTGTGATAACCGTTTGGGCGTCCGTCGACAATATTTTTTCACTTTTTACAAAACCCATCACTGAAATGATGTTTTTGAGTTATACTTATTCATCCGATAGTCCTTTTTATTGGTCTTGGGTAAATTATCCAAGGCCAGTATAAAGGCGTTTTTTGTTCATGAAAAGTTTAAATTTAAGCTTTAGCTAAATCTTCGCAACACTAGTGAGATATATCGCTTAATGTCTTAACTTCCTTTATCTACACTCCACCTATCTAGTGTGTACTGGATTATGTATAAAAAATGATATGTCAACATGTATAGTACTTTTTCAGTTTGAAGTGCAAAGATTTTAATGTGAACTTGGGCAAAACCACACACTTCATTAGCAAGAATGAATAAAAATGAAATTTAGCTTTCAAAATGATCAAATTGCGCTTGCCAAAAGCACCAGTTTAATCGTATTATGCACAACTAAATACCTGCTTAATAGGAGTTATAAGAAATCCATTAGTAAGAACTATCTATAACCAACAATTCAATAAATTCTCTAAAAATTGCTTAATTTCATTAATTACTTCTTTTCCATTTGACCAATGAATATGATGTGTTCCATTACTATAACTAACAATTCTTGAACTATTATGCGAATTTAAATAATTTGAATTGTTGTACTCAACTTCCCTACACTCTCGAGTAAATAGTAATACTGGAACTGAGTCTGATATAATATAATTACTAGCCTCAACTATATTTTTTTCACTTTCATTTATTTCATTTGTGAGCGTGACATTAAGAAAATTAGATTTCAATCTAAAGATATACTCTTTTTTTTCAGCTTCTTTCAAATGCGGATTAACATCAACTTCTAATGGTATTATACTAAATAAATCTAAATCTGTATTTTGTCTTAAATATTGTACCAATTTTGAGTTAAATATGATCTCTTCTCTTAAATGTGGTAATTGTTCGATAGAATACCTAGTAGTGGGTTCAATAAATATTAATCCGATTATAGTTCGTTCATATCTATTAATATAATCTAAAATATAGATACCAGATAAGCTGTGGGTAACAAAAATAATTGTTTTTTCTATAAGCTTCAATTTAATTAAAACACTATCAATTTCTGAGCTTGTATTTGATAGTGTTCTATCCTCTATACTATGCGTACTTTTCCCATAACCAAATCGATCTAATGCTAAAATTCCAATGTAATCGGGTATACAATCAATAATATGCTTATAATCAAGATATGCACAAGTCCCGCCAAAACCAGATAAGAACACCATTAAAACATTGTTTTCACCCTCGCGAAAAAAAAAATCAATTTCGTGATTGGCTTGTTCCATCATATATCACCTCAATCAACTCTACAGTAAGTACATTAATTCAAATTGTTTTATACTTTCAAAATCATCCAATAATAATAACGAGGAAATAATACAGGATGACATAAACCCCTGAAGAGATGATAATAATTCGTGAAGATTATTATCATGTACATGGAATGCTCCAATATATTTGACTAAATTAGAATAAACTTTGTCAAAGGAATAATTGGAATCTGATTTATTCAGCATATACAGCGTTCCTGAATACCCATGACAAAATCCATAATCATCAATTTCTCTGCTGATAATCTTTTTTTCGTTTTTTATCTGCTGCTTTATTTCACTTATTAGTGATTTTAAAATTTCATTATTAAAACTACCATTTGCATACATCAACGAATTATATATCCCAAGAGTTCCGTAACACCAAGAAAAGTAATTTTTTTTTAATAATATATCTTCTAATCGGATAAACCTTTGATCACTTGTTACAATGGAATTAATATATTTTTTCTCTTTAATAATTTTAAAATTCCGGTTATAGAGATTGAATATTTCATCAATTACTTTCATCGATCTTGTATTTAACAAGTTGGCTCTTGATAAGTCTGAAAGATAAAATAATGTTCCGGCAAGGCCATGCGGAACACCTAAATCTATATATGATTCTGGCTCCTTTATATCCCTGCCTCTTTTTTTTAAGAGCGAAGGTCTTTCAAGTGTATATATAAGTTGCTCATTAAATTTAGTCAAATCAAAATCAATTTTCCCAATCGAAAGCAAATATCTTGCTACAGGAACAAAGCCATCAAGACTATCAATAAGTTGAAGTCTATTGGGAAATTTGCTGTTTTTTAAAATCCTATTTAAAGACTCGTTGAATTTTCCACTTAATTTTACATGAGTTCCATAGTTTGCATTTATTATGTTTGCTATGCACGCTATTTTTAATATACCATTATTTAAAGAGGGTCCAGTAAACCATTTAATTTTTTCGATAGACTTTTCAAAATTAAAAATGGCTTTCTCTTCTTCTTGCAATAAAATAAATAACATACTTAAATTCGCATTAATATTCGGGTTATTGATAATTATTTTTTATAAAATTCATTGATTTCATCGGCTTTTCTTAATAAAATATTTCTCATTTGTTTTCATACCATTTATGCTCAAAAAAGGTTCTAAAATCAGGGAAATCGAGCATTCCTTGTTCTTTCCAATAATCTCGCTCTGAGGAAATTACTACATTATTATTGGCTTTTGAGTATAATTCCTTATGCACTCTAAACTTGTCCTCTTGCAACCGACTTATTGGAAATTGTTCTTCTAATAATATTTTCTTTACCTTAGTAGCTTCATATCTTAAAATACTTTTAATTGCCTCTCTACTTTGTACTCCTGATTTCAATGAAATATTAGAAACGATTGAAATTCCTAAATGCTCCATTGTTTGTCTTAGATAATCTGAAACTGGTTTATTTCCATTACTGTCTGAAACACTGATTATTATTCCAATCTTGCCTGATAATTTTATCAAATGTGCCCAATAAGCTATTCTATCAATAAAATTTTTCATTGTTCCAGAAACTTGATGTAAATAAACTGGTGAAGCAAATACAACTATACTGCTTGACAAAATTTTTTCTTCAATATATTTCATATCATCGTCCACAGCCGTTCTACCTTCTGAAAAATCGATTCCAGTTCCCGGGTTAAACTCTATTTTTAGATCTGCTGCTGATTTGAAATATTTTTCAATAGGTTGATTTATAGATTTTTCCAAAATTCTACATAGTTCCTCAACTGCAAAATTAGTTGTAGAATTCGGATTACAATAGCAACCTGAAAACGCAAATAGTTTCAACATATTAATCTTCCTTCCAGCCGTCATTAATCAGTTCAAAATCTAATATCGATGGATATTTACCACTCAATCTATTTTTAGCGTAAATAACACCTGGAATACCTAGCATAAATGAATCCGACTTCACTTTAAATCCTTTGTACCATTCTGAGGTAAATAAGTCTGGAGTTCGTAAATTTAATATGTCGTTAACTATATTAATTTCAAATGAGGATTCAACATATTTGCTAGCTGAAATCAATGTACTAATATTTCCTGATATTCCATGACACATACTCAAGTTATCAATTTCTAAGTATTTCTTGTAATTCCTAATTTCCAACAAAAATTTTCTTTCTGTATTTTTGTACAAATCGTCTCTTTTATCAATAAATTCTAATACAATTATCATAGAATTTAAAATTCCAGCATTACCTCTACACCAACTATAATTATCAGTAAAAATGATTCGTCTATAAAAATCGTAAATAATGTTATACGTTTCTTGGTTCTTAGTAATGCTATATAAAGAGGAAAATGCAGCGCATACTCCAGATTTCCCATGGGAAAAACTATCATCCAACGTATTTTTTTTAGTGGAATATAATAGATGTAATTTTTTCTCAATCTTAATTATCAATGCTTTATCAACTAGACCCCTATCATTTTTATGTAATCTAACTAGAAGCAAAGCTAAGCTAGATAGACCCGTTAGAAAATCTATTTCACAAACATTGTCTACTTCATTATTTATAATTGACACAAATAATTCACAATCATGGAAGTACTTTCTATCATTCAAAATAGAATTAAAGTAGTATGCTAAATATAGAATTCCTCCTATTCCTGAGAATACACTAGCGTCTAAAAAAATATCACTATTTTGATTAAAATATTCTTTACTAAAATGAATCATCAAACCACTATATAATTTCTCAGCTATGTATATTCTATCTAAGTCTTTTTCATTAGAACCATACAGTAAGTTGAATAGAATATTCCCTCCGACATCATATAAACCAAAATCAGTTCCTTTAATTATCAAATTTTTTTTATCAATTTGAATTAAAGAATAATAACTTTCGGCTCCTTCGCCTATTCTGAATGTGTTACAGTCAAAATTGGAAAAGTATTCCTTCTCTAGTTTAGTAGTCATAATTTCAGTTCTTAGAGTACTATTCTTAACCCCTGCCTTAGATACTAAAGCTTCATCAGGAGTAGACAGAGTAACCAACGACATTTCAATAATTCTTGATTGGTAATTAATCATTTCCACATCTAAATTGTTTATATTTGATGTTACAGTCTGTATTGGTGTTTCTTGATAATAATCAGAACAAACTAGTTCACCATTTGAATTAAACAAATTCCTCTCATCTAATAAGGTATAAAACATGGGAATACTCATATTTTCCATTTGTTTGATTTCATCTTCTAGTCGTAAATAACCAAATTTCTCCGCTGAGAAATTTTCAGTAAAAACATCTAAAATTTTATTATATTCATTTCTGCTCTTCAAAACTTTGGGATTATTTAAAGCAGAAATAAAAAGACTATATACACGTGTTGGTCTCAATAATTGGCGAGAAATAGTATTGCTTAAGTCCCATTTCATTATTGTACTAATAATCTCAGTTTTGTTCTGGAAAATTTTCTTTAATATATCTGAGAAGCCTTTAATCAAATATTCAGAAACTTGATTAGGTTCTACAGTTGAGTTACCATGAACTACCTGATTTTTAGAAGGAATAATAGTAGCATTTTCTTTCGTATAAATCCAGTCTAGTTCATCGTCTTTTTTAACGTTAGTGATATATATTTCTTTAGAAGTCTGTGCCCTCATAAATAACCCACTAACATTAACATCAATAGGAGACTGTCGATCCACTATTGGTAATAGCGAAGTAGATAGAACACTTGTTTTTAAATCTTTACCTCCCATCATTTTGGTCTCAATACTTACATCCTTACTTGCACCAATAATTGTTTCTAAATCAATAAAAACAGGGTACTCTCCCATTGCAATTAGATTTTCATAATGTAAATCAAATGATTTGAGGAGATAAAATACACCTAAGTAGCAGCCAGCTCTATAATAGTAATTTTGTACTTCTTCAAAGCTTAAACAATTACTATGTTCTATAAACTCTTGCCATGTATAATCACTGTCGGAGAAAAATATAGGAAATCTAAAATCAATACCAATTCGTTCTTTCTCTACACCAATAGATAAACACAAATCCATGAAATTATAAAAGAACTTATCTGTATTGGAATTTCTAGGTTTATAAACTAGTTTTCCATTTTCAAAATGAACAATAGCAACAGATTTGCCATTATGTTGATCGCCTACGCCTAAATCTATCTTTTTTATTTCGCCAAACTCCATACCAAATTGTGCTCTAATAATGGATTTATTCTCATTATAATTATCAACTATTTCCGAATAATACTTGCAAAATGCAAGTAATTGACTAGATAATCGTTCATACAAAAGTGGATAATGACTAAAGAACCCTTCTATATTAACATGCCTTTTAAAATATTCACTATATTCATATGTCCTCTGATCAGTATTACTTCCTCTTAGTAATGATTTCCTCCTCTTCAAATGATAAAAGTCTATAAGTACTTCAAATATCATATTATGACAAAACATAGCTAAGTCACTTTTAATGATTGTTAAAAATTTTGAAGCAATATTTTTTTCAAAAGATTCTAATTCTTTTGAATTTTTTTTTAGAATAAACTTAGTAATTAATTCTGAACAATAATAGAATTCAAGATTGGTTGACATATGCATACCTTCTTTCTGATTTGTATTAGTGAACCCAGATTCCCGAAACACATTAACTAATATCTCTTCTAACCTTGATATGTTAACGTTTCAATATATAACTATATAATTGAACTCCCTCATTACACAGGAAGTTTCCTTATAAATTATTTGGATGTTAATTCAACATTTTAGACTCTCTAGTTAAATGTTAACTAGACCCAAGAAAATTTAGTCTAGGCATATTACCTATTGTCTTAAAACACATAACTAACATCTTAAAGAAACACTCATTTACCAACATTGCAGCAAAAAGCTCAAATTACATTGTGACACAAGGCTGTATTAATCCCCAAAATATATTGTTGAGCTAATTATTTATGATACTTTCGTTAAATATTCCAAAGAATCTAGGAAATTACTATTTGTGAAGTAAGGCTACTTCTGACAACCTAGAGCCATACTAATACCACCTGAAACGTATGGACTTAGTGCCAACGAAACAGTAACTGAACAAAAAACAGCTGAAGTGTACGGATCATCAATTTCTGAATAATCATTGTTGCCAATTTTAGCTAATTTCGTCAATTCATCCACATTAATCTCCAAACTAGTATTTTTCTCCAATGTCGCTTCCATAAGCACTGCACTTCCTTTCTTATTATTTTTAAGGTAAAAATTACCTAGACTAAGATACTGAAAATTACATGAATCAACCTCTCTAGTAACTACTTTGCGTCTTACGACGTCTAAAAAAAATTAGTCGTATTTTAACTTTAGTTTTATTGTGCAGGAACCATAAGCTACTAGAGTTAATATCTCAACAAAGATGAGTTCTTCTTAAAGTAGTTAAAGCAACTAAATACTCCTTCAACTCTGCACTTTGTTATAAAAACTAGTTTTCATCAATATTGGAACCAACTTAGTAATGGCTCATTTATCATATTAAATGATAATTCAATAATAATACGAATTCAGATTTAATTGAAAAATGTGCCTTAATCCCACTTTATAGTGCGTTTAAGACACATCCCATTTAAAATTTTATTTGATACATTTTTTCTATGTTCTCAACTAAATTTCTATTCATTGCTGAAGTATTAGTAGAACCATACATTTCAAAAACTGTGATTGCATCAGACACCTCATTATTTTCTAAACTCGGATCTAAAATTTTTTCAACAATTCCATTGATTATGACTTTCATAATCCTTTCAAAAATTGCATCTTCAGTGAGAGAAACTTCATTCATTTTTAATACATATTTCCATGCTTCCTTTATATCATTACTGAATAAAAATAGTATGACACTGTTTGCTAGCAACCTAAACAGCTCATTTTTGTATCTTGTTTTTAAAGAATATTCTTTCATGCCAATAATAGCTTTCTCAAGAATAAGCTTATTAACCTCGGGTGGAAAAGCATACATTATATTATTATATAGTACGATTTCATAGTGGGTCCAAGATTCAATAGAAATTAGGTATTGATACAAATCATTCTCATAAATATCAATTTTTTTATTTTCTAACCTCCTGATTAATATATCTGCGAGGCAAAACAGATGATGTTCTTTACTTGTAAAAAACTCATTCCCCCTATAAAGTTTTTTAATCTGTTGAAGCTTTTCTACATTTTTGCCCTCAAAAGCATCCTTAATTTGATAAGATATCTGTTGTAAATCAACATTTTCCCCAGAGTAACCAAGGTTCCCTAATTCTTCTAAGGAAATATTCAGTGTATCTAGCAAATAATTTAGATTGCTAGTTGACGTATCTGCTTCATCGTTGACAAACCTATAATAGGCTGATCTCGATATTTGATTTCCTATGACATCTTTAATTGATATTCCTTTCCCCTTCCGTACAAGTTCTATGGTTTCACCAAGTTTCATAGTCCCCTCCTTAATAATTATTGTCGTTTTCACAACCTATTCACCTTTTTAGAAAATATTTATTATTATTGACTTTATGATGATAAATTTAATCTAAAAGGTAGGTGATAAATATGTGGTGGTGGTTATTAATATTCCTGTAGCGCTTACTTTCAGAATTTAAAGAAGCCATTCACCAAATTATTACTTGATGAATGGCTTTGGTATATTACTTTAATAGATGTCTCACACTAATAAAGTTAAAGAGATTAATGTATTCACCATAATTTGATAAGTCTCTGTTAATACGAGTAAAATATTTTTATCAAACCAATTGATATCTGATTAAACTCTGTTTATTCGAATTCAACAAATGAAATATATTATTCGATTTTAGCCTATTCTCAATAACTTCCAATTCAATGATTTGTTATAACATTATTAATAATTATAATTGTACGATGCCTCTGAAGCCTTGTCAATGATGTAATCGTTTAAATAACATCGTTTAATTGTGTGTAATGACAAAAATAAATATGAAAAATGAATATCAAAAAATTAAAAAATTCTCTTCACAATTATGTCCTGCTATTTTTATTTAATTGACTACTATTTTTTATAGATATATGTTTTGAAATTAAAACGTGTTCAAAATAAAACTAGCTATAGAGCAAAAAAAGTAAACAAAAATCAATAATATTTTTTAACAAAAAAATATAATAACAAATATAAAATGGATAGATTTCGCTGCTTTTCAACTTACTATCTTTAATAGTCGTGTGTAGCAAAGTCAGTATGGAATATGTGGGCATATGGTGTAACGTATTTCCAGCATCTGCGCTTAATGACCAGTTTTCCCTTAGATTTTCGCAAATAGTGATAGCCTGATGAGTTTCTGCCACTCTAATCAAGTAAGTTCATTATCAGCACACTCCTTAGCGCCAAGTTCTATAATAATCACATTGATTGTTACATCCTCGTGCAATTCTAGCTAATCGCTTTGAGCAAAAAAGAGTGGGTCACTCAAAAACTGCGTCTAATGAAATAGAATGACAAATAAGCGTTATCAAGGTATTCTTAAGTTAAGAACCACGATTACGCTTATTTAATTTAATTAACTTGAACTTCAAGTTGCCGAGGAAATAGCTCATCAAATAATCCCAAATGTCCACTATCCAGAGATTAGGGCTTCTTTAAAAAACTGGGCATCTTCCCCAGTGCCAATCTTGGCCAACTTCATCAACGCATATTTACTTAAATTCAGTTATGAAATTTCGCTCAAGTCAGCACTAAAGCCACTGGTAGTTGTCATCTAATTTATTGGCGCTAGGGCAATCACCAGTATTTAAAAATGTAAAATGCTAGCTCCATGAAAGAAATGAGAATCATTTATGTTGAAAATTTATTGATTTACATAAATCATTGTTCCTCTTACTTTCTTCCAAATTGTCTGGAACCTTCCCTCCTTATCAGTATACCCTAGCCCTGCATTCGGAAAGAAAATAACCAACCATCTACATAAAAATAGTCCTGTATAATCAACTATTCCGAACATGGAAAAAGCACTATAAAGACCGGCCATCCATCGAGCGTGTTAATGCGTATCTTAAAGATAATTATAGACTCAATAGTATGAACTACTTTATCGCCACACGAGTCGTAGCAGAACACCATTTAACACAACTCGCTTACAATTTAAGAACCATTTGCGCACAATTTGGTATTTCATTTCCTCCAGAGACTGGTAGACTGTGATAATCAACGTCACTGAGCGTTACCAAAAAAAATACTTTTTCTTCAGCTTCTCTTTTTTGACATAAGTCGATTATAGTAATTGATTGATTCGATAAACTAAAATTGATTATTTGAATTCTTTTGTGTGTTGAGTCATTGAGAATCTCCTTTTGGATTTTTTTAGCAAACCTTGACTCTCGATTTTTAACTGTTCATATTGAATAGGCTACAACTGTCTGGATAGAAAAATAAGGTATGCACAATAAAACACACTGAAGGAATTTTTAATGTCAAAACGAGTATGTCGGACCTTTATCAAAGAATATAAATGACAAATGGTTGATCTACATGAAGCAGTAAAACCACGCCCTTTGTTAAACGTGCTCGTATGATTAAAGACGTAATTAACATATACATTATCCGACTCTATCAATCAATTGCCTCGACCCTCTAAACAATTACTAAAGCGATCAATCTTAAAATCATTTCAGCCTGTAACCTTTCAAGAGGTTACAGGCTGAAACCCTATCAAAGTCTGGAAGGTTTTTACCAGCGATGATAGTCTAGTAACCATGATGAATAATAACCGCTCTTAGGTAACTCTTTCTCATTCCTCGATGACCAACTCAGCTATTTCAGCTAATAAATTTGGCAAAATGCCTTCCTGATAAACAGCTTTTTTAGCTAATATCATCTCTAAGCTGATTTCTTTTAGATCTGAATCTATAAGTTTGTTTAGCTTTTTCAAACGCTGTTCTGAGATTGGCACAAGTTGTTTGTGCTGACGATACAACTGGCGAGTCATTCCTAAAAAAATGACTCGTTGACCATAACGCTGCTTAAGTTTGTCCGCCATCAACAACCCTTCCGGATCCAAATCACCACTATAGGCTAGCCTTAAATCTCCCTCTTTCAGTAACAACTCCAATAATAACCAGACTGCATAGCGAAATTGACCATTCGTACAAACTAAAGGTAACTCAGGGTAAATATCTGAGACAATCGAAAAAACACCTGAATTTTCAATTAAAAAAATCGTCTTACCGAGTTTCGGATACACTTGCGCCACGCTTAATAAGTGTTTTACTGGGACATTCCAAACTAGCCCCTCTTCACAAGCTGAGCGCCACAACTCTTTTTCACCCTGTCTATCACTAGCTAACAAACCTGAAATCGCCACAAAATTCATAATATCATCCTTTAACAGATAAACCCGCCCGTAGATTGCTTGTTCTCGTTCAACCTTTGTTAAAAACTCACCACTACGCCCATCATCGAGATTGCTCAGCATTGTGAGCAACAATTGACCAGAAAAGCGATCACTGTCAAAGGCATGAGGGTTACCGGTTATCTCATATGCAAATAAGGGTATTTTAGTATAGCTCTTAGGCAATCGATCAAGCGCCTTGGCTACCTGCTTGAAGCTAGTCATCACATTGGCTGGCTCCAGTTGGTACTGCTGATAAAAACTGCGCCACTGACTATGGGTCAAACTCTTAAATGCCTTGGGAAACTGATTATTAATCTCTCTTTGAAACAAATGAAAGGCTTGTTCTTTGGAGCTTGCGATGCTCTCTTTCGTTAAAACTTGCTGACCAAGAAGGCGCTCAACTACCTCAATCAGAGGGACATCCGCAAACCGACTTTCTTCATACGCTATCACAAATTTTTTTACACTAAGACTCTTTTGCTCCTGCCACTGCCAATCGGTAATGCCTATAAAAGCTAACAGCGGCGCCAGATCGACCTTCGCAAATTTTGCTTTAGCAATGGTCCCTGTAAAAGCACCGTGGCTACGATATTTGACTAAGAGCTCCTTAAACACCACTAACACGGCTGGCTTGCCTTTAAAATAATTGACAATCTCCTCCATAACTTACAACACACCCTCACCTGACATTGAATCTGGCAAAATCAATTCTTTAGAACGACCGTTCCAATGATAATGTATGGTTGAAACAAAGTTAGCATTTCGACTGCGAATTAACTCATAAGTATTTAGGCTAGAAACTGTTTCATACTCCCCGTACAAAGCTTGAGAATTCATCATATAATTGAACCCTAACTGCTCCGTAGCTTTGAACAATTGGGCGATATTAAGGTCATCGATGCCGGCAAAAGCTTCATCTAAGGTAATGATCATTGGGGCATCGTTGCGGGCCTCTTTGTAGCGAGAATAGACGGCTGTAAAGAGTGGCAAGTACATAGAAATTGCCTTCTCACCCCCACTAAACTTATTAAAATAATTATTCGATAGCGGTTTTGTTCCTTCATTTTCCCGATGGAAGGAGAGTTCAAAACTGAACCAATCTCGATAATCTAAAACTTGTTGGAGTACCTGATACAAGTTTTCGTCCTCTTCCGATTCATCTCTCATCTTTTTAGCTCGCGCAATCTTAGCTTGAAAATGGCGTTTCATCGTGTTTAAGTCCTCCTCTTTCAGAGACCCTGTATCTTTCCGCAGCAAACGGACCAACTCGGCCGTCGGCAATTCCTCTTCCGTATCAGACCCTTTAGGACGCCATTTAATCGACAAGGTTAAACCAGATGAGTTGTCCTGGCCTTCTAACATTTTATTCATATCATGGCCCCATTTCTGGGCTTTGCTAACTAGGGCCCGTAAAACTTTACCGACAGAGTTCAAAATGATTTCTTCGAAAAGCTCTTCGTCGCCTTTCCGCAAAATCAATTGTGATTGCTCAATTTGAGCCCTTAGGGAATCTAAGACGCCATAAGGTGAGCGCCAAGCTCCTTCAGCATCCAAACGTAAAATTCGCTGATAATTCAAATGACGCCATAATTCAATTTCCGATGTAAAGTCATCATTGACCTCCTCGGCTCCCATCCAGCTCGGCTCAGCTAAAATCGGCTCGTCTCGCACGTCTAATCGATACTCAAGTAAGTCCCCCTCCAATTCACGGTGCTTACTATCAAAGTCTCCTTGGTAACGATTTAAACGATTGTCGCCCCGTTGCCAATGACTCAATAAGGCTTGACCTAAGCTCTCTGGTGTCTGATCAGTGGACCAGGGATATCGACCAGCTTCAGCGGCAAACATCTCTTGCCAAAGAGCAGCAAATGGTTGATAAAAGGCGAGATCACTTGCCAATTGTTCAACCTTTTTAGCCGTCACACTTGATTCCTCTGTGACGCCCATAATCTCTGGCACAATCGCCTCTCGACGTTCGCTGCCCTTTTGAATCAGTTCAAACACTTGTTGGAAGCGGGCTTCAATTTCTGCCACATTGGTTAACTGCTGCCGTTCTAGATTGGACGCCAATTGTTGTTCCAATCCACTGACTTTCCGTTTAAGTTGTTGCAAGTTATCGTAATCAAATTGTAAATCTTGTTGTTGATGGTCGATTAGGTCTTTTTTTTGTTGGCTTTGATCTAGATGATGGCTGATGGCCATCACGATTCCTTGCCAGTCATTAAAGGTACCTTGATAATCATCCATGTTAGCCAAAGCCTCTTCAAAGGCGCCACGGGATTTCTCCAAACTAATGCCAGTCATCAATTGGTTAATTTGAATCGCCAGCTGGGTGGTCAGCTGTTGGTGCTGAGTCAATTCTTGTTGCGTCTGATTGATTTGCCCGTCAATTAACTCAACTTGTTGCTGAGCCTTTTGACTTTCACCATAAGCCACAGCCATATTGCGGTCATCAGGCAAGCGAGTGACGGCTTCATCAATCTCTTTCAAGGCAGCTAGTAATTGCTGCTCGGAGGCTTCCAGTTGAGCCTGACTTGCTTCTAAGACATGAATCTCCTGCTCTAACTCGGCAATCTTTTCCTGTCGGTAACGATCACGACTGGCTTGTCCAATAAAAGAGGCTTGATAATTGTCAGGGGCCTGGCCTTTCATCGTTAAGGCTTGATAATCTCCCCCTAAGGAAAGGGACCAAGCTTTATTTTCATTATCCACTTCCAAATCAGAATAAACATCTATGGACATTAAGACTTCTTCAATCAACCTAACTGGCAGAGCGCTCTCACCCTCGGCTTTTAAATACTGGCTTAAGGTCGGCACACTTGAAAAACGAACCTCAGACAGTGGATTTAATTGACGATCGTCTACTAGCGCAGGAAGACTGACATCAGCCAGTAAGGCATCTAATATCCCACTCGCTTTTAAGGCACCCTCCAACTTATTTCGTTGAGCCTGAGAGACGTCCTCTTTAAAATCAACACAGGAGTATAAAGGAGCAAAGGTGATTCCCTGGGCTTTTAAACTGGTCCGATTGGCGACCCTTTTTTTTGAGCGCCATGGTTCCGGATCCTTGTCTTTGCGCCAAGCTTCTTGTTCACTTTGTTTCTCGGCAATCTCTTCAGTCGTGGCTTTTAATTGCCCCCGCAAGGGATAGAGTTGGTTATTAAGATCCTGTTGAGCTAATTGAACCCCTTCATATATCGGCTGCAACACGTCCTCAAACCGAGTGACTTCTTCATACAACACCGACAATTGTCGCAAACTCTTGCGGTACAACTCGTCTGACAAACTGAAAGGGGCTTGTGCCCGCCAATTGCCAAGCAATTGAACAGTCCTTTCTCGCTCATCATGAAAACTTTGAAGCCAATGACGCTGTTCCTTCCGATGATGGTCAATTTTTTCGGCTAAGCGACCCAAACGTTGATCTAGCTCTTTTAACTGTCGCTGTATGCTTTCTTGTTCCTTGATCAAATCCAATACTTGGCGTAACAACTGAATAAACTGTTGGGTTTGCTGATACCAATACTTCAACTGTTGAGATTGATTATCCCCCTGCCGCTCAAAACGCTGTAAATTCTGCTGATGCTGATCACTATAACCTGCAACTTGGGCAAAATCGCCTAAAGCAAATAAATAATCGCCAGCTTCTTTTTTAGCGTCGTATAATAACATCTCTAGCTGCTCTAAATCGTTTCGCAATTGAAACAGATTAGACTCCTTCTGTTTCACACGCCCTTCTTGGCTTGCTAAATCCTGAGCGTTATACGTCAGCTGTTGCTTCAGTTCTTCGGCCCGCTTAAGCAATTGATAGGCTTCATGTCCCTTTAATTCATCTTGTTCTTCTTGCCAGACCACGAGCTGTTCCAACAAATGCCGACGTTCTTCCGTCAACTCAGCTAAGCGCTCTTGACACTGGCTTTTCAACGTCAACTGAACCTGATGCTCCGCCGTAATCGTCTTAACTTTTTGACCATAATCCTGACGCCGATCAGCGATCATCGTCAACCGTTCCCGATACATCCGCTCATAACTAACAGTCAACTTTTTAAGAGCCTGTTGTTCTCTCTCAAACTGTTCTAAACGAGAGCGACTGCTGTCAATTTGTTCCAGCGTTCGAGACAAAGGCAAAAGATCGTCTTCTTTTAAACTAGGCAAGGCATTGGTTAAAATTTCGTAAATCACAGAAGGACGAAACTCCTTCGACAATTTAGGACTTCGCAGTTGAATGAGTAGCTTAATACAATCATCAAATGCCGCCAAATTTTCAAAACCAAAAATCGTTTCGTTAACAAACTGTTGATAGTCACGGGGCTTACTAAATAATTGGCCCCCGTCTTCCAAGCGATTGATCAACTGACGCTTTGACAAGGGAATGCCCCGATCACCACTACTCTGATCAAACAAACTAAAATCATGACCCACTCGCCGATTATCGGTAATCGCAAAAAACCATTTGTTGAGAGTATCTCCACGTCTGGCTTGCAAACCTATGCCCGTGGTTACATAACGATTTTGGCCTTTGCGACGGTATTCAATCATTAAATAACCCGTCCGCTCTTGAGCAGAACTTACCTCTTCCTCACCCAATAAATAATCTTCCATCCGTCGATCGCGACTCCCAAAAGAATCTAGGCGATTCGCAGTGGTACGTCCATCTAGCAAGACTGGCAATAAACTTTGCATCGTCACAGATTTACCAGAACCATTCGAGCCTCGTAACAGTAATTTCCCATCAGCAAATTCAAAAAACTGTTCATCGTAATACCAAAAATTAATTAAACCCACTCGGCTAATTTCCCATTGTTGTCCCTCTAACATCGCTCCACTTCCTCTCTATAACTCCTCAAATAAGTTAGCTTGAAACATTTCGTCTGATTCAGCTTTTTTCTTGCCCTTGGCTTGTTTTAGTTGCTTATTTTTTATATCGTTCAGTTCTTTTTCAGCTTGTTCTGCCACCCATTTATCCGGTCTAATCGGGTCAAAATCAGGAGGGTACGTACCGATAGTACGAGCAAAAAGGGGCATAATTAAATACTCCACATCACTCTTACGGAAAAATAGCCACTGTTCACCTGACTTCCACAATAGAACGGCTAATTTTTCTTGGCTCATTTCGCGAAACTCCTTGGACCAACCGCCGCGATAGGCTTCGGCAAAGTCACCAATTAAGGTTGTCCAGCGACTTTCAGTCAAATGACAGATGCCATAATCATCTCTTGGATACTCTTGCCCTCTAACAAAGGCAGCCAATTGAAGCAATAACTCATCTCGGTATTTAGAGGTTGGAAAATAGCGATACTCCCGTGACAGTTCCCTTAACGTTAACGCCGCGAAGTCTTTGGTTATTTCCAATGCAAAGGGAGTATGTGTCTCAAAAAACGTTTCAATAAAGGGTTGCTGCCTCCGCAAATAATTAAATTCCCCTTCATTCTCAACATGACGATAAATGACCGGCTCCAGCATCAACTGACGAAAAACCGAGACCCGATTTTCAAGATCTTCCCGCTGTTGTTGCTCCTTAATCATGTCTTGCCAGCCCTCATAACTATCGAGGTTTTCTGGATAGGAGCGCATAAAATAGCGACTGTAAACCGTAATTTTATAGAGCACTTCTTTGGAGCCGTCGTAATGATGATCAGCAAAATCCATGGTATTCCCTTCAATAATTTCAATTAACTGCTGGCTTGCCATATAAGTCAACACCCGGACAATACTGCGACGATGATTGTAATTCGTCCAGTCCAACCAATCCTCTTGAGGATAATCATGAACAATCTCTTCTATCAATTCATTTAGCAAAAAAGGCTGGCCTTCTCCCTTTTCTTCCGTGAAGGACATAGCACAGGCAAATAAGACATAATCCATGACATCAGTAAAGGCTTGTATCCCCATCCATCCCTTAGCATTCTGGGGTATTTTTTCCAATTTAATGAAACGGGCATGAACGATTAAGCGCATACCAAAGCGCTCTTGAAGCAGACGCTTTAAAGGTCCTTCAACCCGTTTAACCGCGTGATATTTTTGTGGATTATCCTCTCGAATTAACCAATAATTTTCAAAAATAAGCATCAAAGCCTCGTTCACGTCTTGTTGATTACTCACAGTTCTTCACCTACTTTAATAATCTGATAGACCACTTTAGGCATAGACAAAATCCCGTCATCAGCTTCTAGCTGGATAATCGTGTCGGGATAATACTGGACACTAACTTCCATTCCTAGCTCAGTCACTAATTGGCGATTCTCATAATGAAAAGATAAGCTTAGCCATTTTAATAAAATTTGACGGCATTGAGGATCAATCAGACTGATTTTTTCTAAATCAATTTGATCATTGTCAACGTAGGTCAAGATTTTTTCTTTTAATTGACGATTTTCAGCTAAGAAAGCTAACATCGCTTGGTTCTTATCTTGACTGCGCCGCACAAAGGACGTCGCTTTAGTTTTACGTCGATAATTAATAATATGGGGCAGTATCTCGTAAACAGTTGGTTCCAACTCCCACATATCATCGTATTTGTTCGCTGATTTTAAAGGGTTGACTGCCAGATGTTGAGAATGAGCCACCCCAAAAAGATAAGCCGACAGTTGGTGCGCCTCTTCCAGATCGGTCACTTGACTAAACCACTTGGCCACATGTAAATAATCTTTTTTACGGCTGCGATATTGTTGCATGCGATCGCCAAAACGTTGAATCAAGCGGGTCATCCGGTTAATGGCTTGATTGGTTTGGCGAATCAGCATGGAGTACTCACTTTCCTTCTGTTCTGAATCAATAAACCAATCATAAATAGTTTGCCATCTGCCATAAAAATCGGCTTTTACCCGTTCTTTGCGAACCTCCCAGTCAATCACATCAGGAATTTTTTCCTCGTAGTCATAAACCCCTTCTAGAACCTTCCTTAGATGTTCTGCTGGCATCTCCTCAAGCTGACTTTGCAGTTGATAAGAGGTCATTTGCATATTGACCACAAAATCTTGTAAGTATTGAACAAACCGGTCTTTAAAAACTAAAAAAGCCGCCGTTTGCATCTGATGTTCGACTTTTTCACTATTCAAATAGGCAATATAATCTGCGGTATTTTTCTTAATTGAATTAAAATGTGTCAGGGTATCTTGCCATGCTCCAAAACGATCTTCTAAGGTCTCAACCTCTTTAAAGCTTCCCATAGACTTTAATAACCGCTCGAAAGAATGACGATCCAACGCACCACGAACCTGATCTTTTTGCAGAGCTAAGTTTTCCAGCATTTCTTCAATCGCCACACTGGTTTCTGTCATCTGATATCGGAAATGGCGATTTTTATACTCTTCAATTGATTTCGGTTCACTCATTTCCTGACGAGTTTCAAGATTGCCCCATTCCACCAGCATCGCCAAATCCTGATCTAGCTCCCTTTCTAAATAAACCTCATCCAATTGCTCTTGCATATGAGTATAGACGTCCAAACGATAAAGTAAATCATTCATCCGTCGATGTTCCTGATAAAAATAAGCCATTATTTCTCGATAGCGCTGAAAATTCTCTGCTCGTAAATAATTGGCTTCATTAACTTTAGTATAAGGCATTAGTTCACATCCTCTCTCAAATTACACTCGTGTCTTGGTCACAAAATGTTCACTCTCCATGCCTATTATAACAAAATACAAATGACAAATCGTCTTTTATTTGATGCTATTTACTACTTTTTCATCAAAAACAAGCTGGGACATAAAATCGTTTTGTTTTTTCGTTGAACAACTCGTCATTGGTTAACATAGAGACAATTGACATTAAAGAAGAAAGAATAATTGACTAGATAAAACTGACAGAACACTTACCTGACAGATTACTAGATGTTCTAAACTCTAATTATTATGATGTCGAAAAACAAACAAAACTATATGAGTTCTTAAGGGAATATTTCTCTGTATTAAATAGTTTAAACGGGCCATCCCCTCCAACTCATGAAAAACTACTATCGTCTTTACAGATAATAAATCATAATCTTGATGGGAAGGCTTGATATACACGCTTATTTAAGTCTCTTAGTTCTTTTTCTGTCGCCATGTTTTATAAGCTTCTCTCGGTCTTATCGAAAAAAATAACTGTTACTTTTTTGTCGTACCTTTTTTAAATTCTGTTCCGCCTGCATATGACTCTAAGGTTTTAGCTTTATTATTTGGAGAAAAATCAATACCAATAGTTCCAACAATGGCATCTTTTGTCGTAATTGTGACATCTATTGAAGTAAATCCAGCTAAGTCATTTTCAACAAACTCTTCCGAAAACTCAATTTCCTTAACCTCTGCAAAAGTATGTTTAATTTCCTTTACTGTTGTTTCCATTCTTACTAACTCTTGTTCTCTTTTCTGTTCTTCATTCCTTTTAAATAGCTTCAGACCAGCCCCTCCTACTAAAATTAAACAGCAAAAGATAATAAACCATCTTGTTTTATTTTCCAATGTTTCATCCACTTTTTTCATTAGAATTCATAACAAAATAAGTATAACAAACAACAGATATACATTGTCAGTTATGTAAATGTATTAGACTAACAATTGATAAAAAAGCTTACAACGAATACGGGAGGTTGCTGTAAGCTTTTTTCTTTATTCCAATTTTCAATGTTAAATCACTTTTTACAAGTCTTAACCTGAATCTGTACCTCAAGTAGGACTTTTTATCTTAAAACATCTGCAATCCCATAAAAACTACCTCCGCCCACAATTTACTCTGCAATTTGTATTCACATACAGGTTGACAAGCCTCCCGCAAATTGAGATTCTAAGGGCTTACGTCTTATCGGCTTAACTCAATGTTTCCTGAGAACGACTGCTCGATAAATTGACCAAACGTGCTGTTTATCTCACCATCATTGGCATCGAATACGATATGTTACCAACGTTGCCTTCTCTTTACGAATTAAGTCGCCGTTTGATGACGACTGGCAATACCTCAACTTTGTGGTATAAACTTCCTCGGAAATCAACGAAAAAGTTTATGAAAAATGACAAGTTGCTTGAGAAAACAGAATCGAACCACACAACTTGCCACTATTATTCGCAAAGGCAATTTTGCTTTAAATCGCCCTGAACACTTTCTATAGCGTCTATTTAAATGCGGCAGCGTTGAAACTCTGTCTCTGCCGGTCTATTTTCTCATAAAATTGTCATGAATGACGATGGCACTTACGTTTATACTGCTGCTTCTCATTACCGTCGAATAATCTGGCAATGTCGCAAAGCCGGCATTTTCATTTGCGATTGCCCGCGGAATTACTCCGATCCCTTGGCGGCATGAGGCTGGGCTGGCGATAAAGAACAATATTTTTGGGGCACACTATCTACTTTTTAGTGACCTACAACCAAGAATAAAACTCGACTTGTCAATTTATTTGCGAACCGTTGAAGCCAGAAGACACGATAGTCTCACCGCACTTATCGCATTAGTGGAGTTTCACAAAATTTATCAGACTATACGATGACTGCTTTTTTATCAGATTCCGCTTCGAATAATTACGAGACCTATCGATTACTTAATGATTGGCAAATCTCAGCGATCATCACCTTGAAGCAACGGGTCGCTGATCGCTTTAAATACAAGGAACTCAACGTCAACCGCTGAAGAGGTTCCTATCTGCGAGGGAGGCTTCCCCATAACGTTCAATTGGAACGATACTCACCATATGCGCACCAAATGGCGCTGTTTAGCCAAAACTATCAAATGTGGAAGATGTCAGTGTGGCAATTCCTTTATTGAAGAAAGTAGCTGATTTAGGTATTAAAGATATCTTCGTTATAATGGACAAAGGCTACGACGCTCAAGCTGTCTATGAAAAAGCCCATGAGTGACAACTTGAGCCGATCATTGATTTAAAACGCGTCTCTAAAAATGAGGGAGAGATCAATCGCTTTTATGCCCCAACCTGCCTGTTAGAATATAGCTACCGATATGATAGTTTTGATAAGCGTTATGGTACATTAAAATTTAGAAAGCCCGAAACTCATTGTCGTGATTGCCCTTTAAAAAATGAGGGTCTCTGTCAAAAAGTCATCAAAATCAAACAATCTAACAACGTTCGTAAGTATTCACAACCCCACCCGAGGAACACGAGCGTGGTGGAAACATTATAAAGAACGAACGTCGGTCGAGCGTGTTAATGCCTATCTTAAAGACAATTATGGACCCAATAGTACGACCTATTTTACCGGCACACGAGTGGTAGTCAAACACCATTTAATCCAATTGACCTACAATTTAAAAACGGTTTGCGCGCAGTTATTAGTTAAAAAAGAAACAGTCGTGCCATTTTAAAATTGGATGAGTGTTTGCTTTTAAAAAAAGCGAATTATGAAATTGGCTCATTTATAACTTCTGACTTATCTTTCTAGTGTTACTTGTTTGGGAAAACTACTAAGATAACTATCTTTTTAATCGAATTTGTTCTATAACCACCTGCTTAACTATACCCAATCAAAAATGATCTTCGTAATCGCCATAATCTATTTCCGTCATATCGCGAATAAAACTTGGTTTTTGCATATGAGCTAGAAAATCTGAAAGGATATAGACTTCTTTTTGTTCATTTAATAAAGAACCTACTAACAAAATTTTTAACGAAGAACTTCCGCGTGGAAAAGTGTGCAATATTTCAATGTGCTCTACTTCAAATTTTTCATACTCTTTACCTACAACGTGGGCAAAATAGATAATATCCTTTGTTATCGGTAGCTTGAGTTCTTTTCTTATGTCTCTTGTGATCATCTGTTTTCTCCTTTCCTTAAAAATGCGCCGTGCCTTTTTTAGCATCTTCATTTTATACCACAACTAATTTGGACTATTCATCTATCTTTTCTAATTTAATCATTTGATTCCTAGAATGAATCACGCTCACTGCTTGATGATTCAAATAGTTTTTGTTCTACTTCACAAAAGCTGTTGGGGTAAAAAATGCTACAACACAATCATTTGCTTTTACAGTTTGTTTTTCAAGCACAGGTTCCGCTACTTTCAATGATACTTTATAGCTGTTGGTGAGTTCGTTTTTTTTACTACTACTTCTATCAGTCTTGTTTGCTAAATTGGCATAATTATATCGAATAGCAGTCACTTTACTTTCATACACGACGATATGACATTTGCCATCGCTACGTTTATAAACATAGTTATACAGGCGATCTTGTTCATCCCTCTTAAAATAGAAGTTTCTCCAATTGATTTTTCTCCGTGAGAGTCCAATGTTTACTAATCGGCTAATTATGAATCCGACTCCACCACTTCTTTTAATTCCAAAATTTTTCTCAAAGTTGAAAGATAGACGTCAGTTTGCCTCATTTTCCATAGTTTACTCCACTATCGTTTTTTAGGAAACAGATCAACAAAAGCCATGGATTGCTCGACTTCTGCTATGGCCTCAGAAATAGAAATATATCTGCTTTCATGATGGTTCTCCTTTCTCTGATCAACTGATTATTACCATTTTTGGTATTCCCCATTATTATATTAGTCCCATAATAATAAATAAATAACCAACTCAAGTTTACTGTAATTCAACACCTTCTAAACTATACATACAAAAAATTCTCGGCAATAACAATACTATAATACATAAAGGACAGCCTCATAATATTCTGATAAGGCCGCCCCTAAAAAAAACCTTTTTATACGGTTTCCGTATGCTTACTGGCAACATACTTCCTCAAGTATGAACGAATTCTCAGCTCTTCCGCACTTTCAATTGTTGACAGTCTCAATAAATCTATTCCAGCTTTTTCTAAGATATTATTCTTTTTTCGATCTCTGGATTTATCTTTTGGCCTAGTATGATATGCATAACCATCTACTTCAATCACAGCTATCGGATCTTTGCCCACTCTATAAGAAAAAACGAAATCACAGCTGGAATTTTTCTGGATAAACTTTTTTTCTTCCTCAGTATAATCCAAACTAGGTGAAACAACTTCCTTCAAACGTACTTGTTGATGAACTTCTAATTGATTAAATTCTTTTTCTTCTAAAATTTCCTTTACAATACTTGCAATAATTTGTTCTGTACGATAGCGGGAATCATTTCCAACTATTTTTTTTCGTCTTTTTTCAAGAGTTTTATCATACTCTGCATATAGTAAGTCAAAAGATGAAATCACATCACTTTCGATGATATCTCGTTCATCGCCATAGTATCGAATATATCGTTCTAAAGCAGCTAGGCTACCATTGTTATTACGAAAGATTCCTTGCCCAGTCACTAAACTAAACTTCTCTTTCGCCCGTGAGACAGCCACATTGACTAAATGAGGATCATCTACAAAATCAATATGAGATTTAGATTGGCATCTTGCTTTTTTATCTAAAACAGTTGAAAATATAATTTCGTCACATTCTCGGCCTTGAAAACTGTGGATGGTTGCCACTTGGCAAGTTTTTGGTAATCTTTTTTCAGCTTCATTGCATTGTGCATTATATGGAGAGATAAATCCTATAGAATCACTTTCTCCAAGCCCCTCAGCCAAAACAGATTCTACTTCTCTCACGTTAAAATAATCTCTAAAATGATTTCCCTTAGCTGTTGTGATGAGCCGTAAGGAACGTTCATCATCTGATTCAGTCATGGTGATTAATTGATTATTATAAAATTGAATGTTACAAAAATGAATGATTTTAGGATGACAACGATAATGTTCCTGTAAAAGTGTGATTGGCACTTCATCCTTAAATAACTGAATACAAGAATCTAATAAATTATACTTTTCACAGTCATAAAATTCTTCAGCTGGTTTCAGATTCGTTTTTGCTGGGATGTGTGGTAACTGTTTTCTATCACCAACGACAACCATATTTCTCGCACAAGCCAAACCCAAAATCCCGGGTATAATATCTAATTGAGAGGCTTCATCAATGATTAAATAATCAACCACATTTCCACCAATTGCATGAGCAATAGAATGAGCGGTACTTCCAATAATAGGAAATCGTTGACTAAATCCCGTAAAATTTTGCTTATAATTTTGTTCGCTACACTCATTAGTAGTTCCAACTATTTTCACAATTTCTTGCTGATAATATATTAGCGAATCGTTGGATAACTTTTCTAATAGTGATTCAAATTGTTTTTGTGCTAGTCTATCTTCTAACTGTAATATTGCTTTTTCTGTCTTCGCAATTTCTTCTTGATAGAATTGCTCTTGGATAATCGTAATAATTTCTTCTCTTGTATAACTGTTTTGCAGTGGTTTAATTTTTAATAACTTAAATTTAAATAACAACGTGACACGATCAATAAAAGAAAATTTTTCAGTTTGAATTTCTTTTAAAAACGATATAAAGTTCAATTTTTTTTCTGAATGTAATTTTAAATCTGGAACATCTGTTACTTCTCCATAAGCTTCTCTATAATCGTTCATCCATTTGATAAAATACTCTTGTTCGATTTTTAATTCCGCAAGTAAGTTTCTTTGTTTCGCTAAATCATTTTTTTCTTGTAAAGATTCTTTTAAATTCTCTAGCGTTTCTTGAACATCTACAAGTTTAACAGAATCATTTTTCTTTATTTCTGGAATTTCTGGTAGCATTTTAAAAAACTCAGAAATCTTCTCTGTTTTACCCAGTTTAGCTAATAAATAATCCATATTTACTTTTTCCATTTTCTCATAAATGTTTGTAACAGCTGAATCATTATTAGAAACCACAGCAACTGTTTTATTTTGCAGGATTATGTTAGCAATAATATTAAGTATAGTTTGTGTTTTACCAGTTCCAGGTGGGCCTTCAATAATGCTAATCTGGGAATTAAACACTTTTTCTACCGCAGTTAATTGACTAGCATTTATTCCGAATGGAAAAACTAATGATTTATCAGTTTCTCTTTTTGTCAGCGACTTGCTCAAATATGAATATAGAACGGTTTCATTTGTGCAAGTGAGTTTTCCCATTTGATATTGAATAAATTCATTAATTTTTTTTGCAATCTCTTTATTTCGGTCATTTTTCCCTTCTGGAAAAGCTACCCTATAATCAATTACTTCTTTTAAATACTTAAATATGTTGTTATTATTGAGGTTCTCACCTTCAATTAAGTCAATATTCCCTCTAAGATAACAACCCTTCTTTTTCGAATCTGTATATGTAAATAATACATATTTATTTCCTAGTTCAATAACGTTTTCAACAAGATATTTCTTATTTCTTTTTTTATCCAACAACATAATTACATTACTTTTATCAATCGTCGGCATTACTTGATATCTAGATAGTTCAGCCGAATATTTTTTTCCTGATAGATACGTAACAGTAATTGTGTCATTATTGAGTTTGTAAATCCACTCCGTAATTTTGTTTGTAATGTCTTTATTATCAAGTATGATCGAGAACATTTTTTCTAATCCTTTCTATCAAAGATAATTTCAACCACAAAATTATTTTTATCTATTGGATAGGAGATATATGGTATAACCAAATATCTCCCGACTTAAGAATATTCATCTAAAAATTTTTTCCTAATTCATTCGGTATTCTTATTATACTACTCAATTAATCCACATTATTAAAAATGTTGTATAATGAAAATTTCACTATTCTACTTTCTACTTCTCTCTCTCTACTAACAGATAGAAAATACAGTACCATTAAAAAAACATCAGCTCTTATATAGGTAGCTAACTTGTACTTGACATTTGGGAATCAATTTTTTCACAGATACGGGGTTCGATAAATATAGAGCTTTGTCATTAAACAATTTTTGTCCTATTGACACTCTTTTATTTATAATTCTTTTGTTTGCTTTGTAGGGTGTCGAATCACTTGCTGAGAATTCAAGTATATTTTCATTCCCAATCACATCCATGGTTACTCCTGACCATTCATCACTGGTTAAAAATAATATGTTTCTATTCTCCCCATTTATTGACGAACTAAATAAATCTCGATAATTCTCGTTTACCAAATAATACTTTTCTAGAAACATCTTTATCTTATCATCACAATAAACTTTTTTGCGTCTCGATTTTATAAAACGGAATTTTGTAAAATACTACTTATAGAGAATGAATTTTATTTCCCAGAGCCTTTTCTTATCTTTTAAGTGCGATATTTTTTAGTTAATTATTTTATTCACAAGGTTGATTAATAAACTACTATGAGTCCTTTGTCCGATAATTATACTATATAAAACTAGGTATTACCAACTTATCCTATGATAAAAAAATTGTTATAAGCATAATTGCGATTAAAATACGAATTGTAAATAGTTAGTATCTTGGAATCCAAATAATATCAATGAAGCATCTCCTTGCATGGAAAGTTTGAAAGATATAAATTAATGGCTATTTCCAGACAGTTATATTTCCATATTTTAGTTTTACAAGTATTCATGTGACCGTCTACTACAGCAAAATCCTGTAAAAAAATTTCTGAGATAAAACATTTCATGTCATGTATTTTCTAGAATTGATAGCACAAAATATTTTTATGAAAGACGTCTATTATTCTTAGATATTATTTATTTGTAAAAGCTCATCATCCACTAATTTTATTCTGTTTTTTTAAATGTAGCTTTACGAAAGATGCTTATTGAAGCTGATTTAAAATCTGTACCGTCTTTTGGATAGGTTCCAGCCGCCAACACAGTCACTTGAGATAACTGCGGTATGCCATTTATTATTGTCGCCATTAATTAAAAACTCCCTCTATCAGTGTTTGAAAAAATAACTTGAACCTTAGTTTCTGTTACTCCTTTTTCTAAAACAGGTTGTTCTCCAGTTCCTAAGTATGACTCACTAGTTTTATCCCTTGGGAACACAATCACACCAAGCTCCGAACTCACTCCATATCTAGTTGACACTGTAACCAGAACCTCTGTATAACCAGCTAAGTCATTTTCAACATACTCTTCCGAAAACTCAATTTCCTTAACCTCTGCAAAAGTATGTTTAATTTCCTTTGCCGTTGTTTCCATTCTTAATAACTCTTGTTCTCTTTTCTGTTCTTCATTCCTATTAAATAGCTTCAGACCAGCCCCTCCTCCTAAAATTAAACAACAAAAGACAACAAACCATCTTGTTGCATTTCCCAATGCTTCACCTACTTTTTCATTAGAATTCATAACAAAATAAGTATAACAAACAACAGATATATAAATAGAGCACTGGTGTTTTTTCAACTTATGTAAATGTATTAGACTAACAAATGATAAAAAAGCTCACAACGAGTACGGGAGGCTGTTGTAAGCTTTTTTCTTTGTTTCAATTTTCAATGTTAAATCACTTTTTACACATCTATACTAACTAGGGAAGCCATAACAACGGTCGTTTCGCCAGTTTGTGGCAATTGCTTACCAGTTTCAATGGATGCACCGTTTTGGTCACCCAGCGTGTTAGTTGTATTCACTAACTTACTTGGCAGAGCATGAATACTTCCAACTTGTTTGCCATCCACTTATCTAACCATTCAGGTTAAAGACAGGCTAGGCTATCAGTAAACAACCCTATGACGAATCCACCCCCTTGGATTCGTCATAGGGCTATCTTAATCAATATAGATACACGTCTACCATGGTGTAACAAAGTACCACTTGACCCCTCTTACCCTACTGATACCCAATCAAATGTGCCACCATAATGGCTACCCAAGCAAACAACATAATCGGAATTGCCAACTTAACCCCGATCTTAAACCACTTATCAAAAGGAACCCGAGCCAAACCACACATGGCCATCGTCGAACCTAGTGTCGGCGTGATCATATTTAAAATCGATCCCCCCATCTGAAAGGATAAAATCGTCGTCTGCATGCTTAAACCAGCAACTAATCCAATCGGTCCTAATATCGGCATCATGGCCACAGCTAACCCACTACCTGACGTAATAAAGATGTGGATAAAAGCCGTAATAACCGAAATGAGAATCCCGGCCGCCACTGGGTTAAAATTAGCTAAGGGTTTCGATAGAACGTTAATAATCGTATCCAGAACATTCCCACGTTCCAATAAGACTTGAATCCCACGGGCGAAACCAATCAATAGCATGACACTGGCCGTTGTACTGCCCCCTTCCACAAATCCTTTAAAGATATCTTCCAATTTAACCCCATACACTAAACCACCAACGATCCCTCCTAATAAAAACAAGCCAGCAATCTCAATTAAAAACCAATCAAATTTTAACGCCCCAACAACGGTCAACACGGACATGGCCAAAAAGACTAAGAGAACCAATACCTGCCGTCGATTAATCCTGTAGTCTTTGATTTCTTTGGTTAGCTCTAAGCCCTTGGTTTCAATGCCATAAGCTGGACTCTTCTTTGGGTCTTTTTCAATTTGACGGGCATATAAGGATAACATCAGGGCCATAATGCAGGTCGCAATAAACCACATCACCGTCCGAAAATCCGCCCCTGAAAAGATTGGCAAACCGACAACCGATTGAGGCGTTGCTACGACGGCTCCATTAATCGGTGACATAGCAAAGCCAATGCCGCTGCCAGCCAAAACCAAGGCAAGTCCCATAATCAGATCATAGCCCAATCCCAGAGCCACCGATACCGACACTAAGGTAAAGGGAATCAAGCCGTCAGGGCCACTGACAAAGCCAAATAAGGAAAATAAAAATGTAAACAACCAAATCACTAACCACTTAGGAAAATGCTTTTCTTGAATTTTTTTAATAGCCACGCCGATGCCACTCTCAAAGGCACCAGTCTTAGTAAAGACGTTAAATGAACCTGCTGACACAAAAACTAAAAATATAATCATGCCTGAATCAACCATGCCTTGTGGAACAGCTGCTAATAAATCCCCAATAGCCGTCGGTGTTCCCTTGATTTGCTGATAGGTATCGGGTACCACAACCGGCCGAGATAAGCCCTCAACTTCCACCCGTTCAAAGGTCCCAGCTGGAATCAAATAGGTCATGGCCGCTGCGATTAACAGAAATACGGCCAATAAAATAAAGGGACTGGGTGTTTTGAATCCTTTTGTTTCTTTTTCATTCATAAGATAACCTCCATCGGTTTTTGCTTACTTCTTGCCAACATCCTTTGTACAATCTAGTTCCTGCAACCTAATGACTCCCCTACGTTTTGACGGCGAGCAACCGTAAACCTTTCAACTCCCCCTTTCTTTCCTCAGATGGTGCTGCTAATCGAGAACTGGCTACTCGCCTTATCTGATGTGACCTATTCCCTACGCCATCCGACCAATGGACTGGATGACCAACTCCCTAAAACGAGGCAAGTCTAAATCAAACCCTACGTTAGCATTAGCTGCTAATTGCCGTTTTCCCGTATAATCAACTAAGGTACTACCCAAGGTTAGACCCGGTCGTGTATCGACTTCCACATAAAGAGGCAAGGTTGTAAATAAGTCAGGTGCTACCACATAGGCAGCGGCACAGGCATCGTGCAAGTGCATGCCCTCAATATGTCCCGGCTTAGGCAATAAAGGTTGAGCCACTCGTTGATTAAAGAAATCCAATAGGCCGCCTAACACTTGGCTGCTTTGATTGCCAAGTTGACGGACTTCTGCTACATCTTCACTAAAAAACTGAGCCTTTAAGGTCACATCTAAACCAAACATGGCCAGTTTTACTCCTGAACGGAGGACAATATCGGCGGCTTCTGGGTCCACAAAGATATTGAACTCTGCTGTGGACGTCCAATTCCCCCCGAAACAGGCTCCCCCCATAAAGACGATCTCTTTAATCTGTCCCTTTAGTTCAGGATAGGCCACTAAGAAACTGGCCATCGTGGTTAAAGGGCCTGTCGCCACTAATACCACAGGCTCAGGAGATGCTTTAAGGATGGTGGCTATTAAATCAATGGCCTTGTCTTCAGATAAGGGCACCTCAGGCTCAGGTAACTCTGCTCCATCTAAGCCACTTTTCCCATGAATCGATTCAGCAATAATCAGCTCCCTGACTAACGGTTTCTCCGCTCCTTTGGCGACGGGAATCTCCTTAAAATCAAAGAGGGTTAACAACTTGCGGACATTGCCAGAGGTTTTTGCTTGAGTTTGGTTCCCTGCTGAACTGGTTACGGCTTTAAGCTCAATGTTCTCTGCTCCTAATAAGATTGCCAAAGCAATCGCATCATCATGACCAGGGTCACAATCTAAAATAACTGCTTGTTTTTTCATCATCTCTTCCTTTCTTTTTGCTAGACATGCCTCTTAATTAATCACTTAGTCGACTATTAGCTGGCTTATTTCACGTGATATCTCTCACATTTTCCTTAGTCCTAGTCCGATGGCTGGCCATAAAAGACTTGAGTTCAGGCAAGGTTGGCAATGAGCGCGGACCACCTTGACAAATCTTATAAGCCGCCACACCATTGCCCATTCGCAAGACGTCCAATCGGTCTCGTTGCCACAAAAGTCCCGCAATTAAACCAGCACTACTGGCATCCCCGGCACCAATGGTATCTTTGACTGGGATTTTAAAGGATGGGTGAAAGACCGTCTCGCCCATAAAAAGGGTTGATCCCTGACTGGAACGGGCGACAATCCCCCTTTCGGTTGTGGCAAAGGAAATTGCCGTTTCTTGCCAACTACCACTGCCCAAGTAAGCCCATTCATCTGTGGCGGAACCAAAGACATAGCTTGCCTGTTCGATCATCTCTAAAATGACTTCTTTAAACTCAGTTGGCAAGACGCCATCGCGAAGACGTAAATTCAAATCAAAGGAAATGGGCACCTTTAGCTCAGAGGCATCCTTGACTAACTGCCGAATTGCCTGCCGGCCACTTCCCGGATGACACAAAGCCATCCCCGTTGTATGTAGCCAACTGGCATTTTTCAACACCTCTGAGGAGACCGCCTGATACTCCAAAACCTTAAAGGCTTGATTTTCACGGGGCCACCCCCACAGAAACCGTTCGCCATCCTCATCAATAAAGGCAAAAACGCCGACGGTTTTGGCTTCGCTCCTGACTTGCACCTGACTGATATCAACCCCTTCCCTTACTAAATCATTTAAAACAAACTCACCATAACTATCTTTCCCCAGACTGCCAATAAAGCTCGTTGGGATACCTAATCGACTTAAGGCAACTGCCGTATTTGCGCCAGTTCCTCCACCGGTTATGTAAGGCAGGGGGTCCAATATTTTTTGCTGGCCCTTGACTTTTGGCAGATGGACTACCAGATCCACGACAGCATCTCCCACCACGACCACTTGCTTCTTACGTTCCATGGTGAACCGCCTCAATAAACTGTCTCACCTTTTCAGGGTCTTTAATGCCTTGACCAGGTCCTATTTGGCTAAGATCAGCCAGATTGGTACTAGTAAAGGAATCCACTCCATATGGCGCCACTGACTGAATTGCTCTGGCCACATTATCCGGTCCTAAACCACCAGCGATAATGCATCTAGCCGAGGTATTTGCCACAATCCAGCGGTCAATCTCCCAGTCATGGCTTAGACCAGTTGCCCCAATATCACTGGTCCCAGGTGCCTTGGTGTCGATTAACAAATAATCAACGATTCCTTCGTATTGACTTAAATAACCTTGAAAAGGCTGTTCTTCAAGGGGGACCTTTGCCAGTACGGGCACTGCCAACATCAGCTTAAGAGTTGGAAAATGCCACTTTAACTCTTTGAGTTCTACCGGTTCTAAGGCCGTCATCTCTCCCGAAAGATGCAACACATCCGGTAATAAACACGTCATGTCACTGATAATTTCCGCTAAACTTAGGGAAACGGTCAACCCCACTTTTACGGCCTCAGGCTGAACCCCTGCAAAGATCTCCTCAGCTTCCTCAATCGACAGCTGCCCTGGGGTTCGCTTAATCTGACCATAGGATACACCAATGTGATGGGCTCCACTGTCAATTACCATCCGGGCATCGGCTAATGTCCGAATACCATAAATTTGAATAATCATCCTTACCATCCTTTCCTTGCGTCATCACGTGACGCTTGTGCCAATTCAATTTGTGCCAACAAGTCGCCCACCCTGAGATAGGTCTTGGTCAACCCAGCTTTTTTTCCCATCAGACTGACTTCAGGTAGACGAATTTGGGCCTGCTCTAAGAGCCCTTCTTTCGAAAAAACATAGGCTACCCCACCTTCCAGTAACAACCGCCCCTTCACTAAAACCATCACTCGTTTAACCGTCTGAATCACAAAAGGAATATCATGAGAAATCATGATAACCAACTTGCCTTGTTCATGAAGAGTAGCTATTAACTGAGCTAGTCGATCCTTGCCTCTAGCATCTTGGCCCATGGTCGGTTCGTCAAAGATGTAAATAGCCGGATCCATAGCCAAGACTGCGGCGA
The DNA here is from genome assembly GCF_963518325.1 of uncultured Vagococcus sp. Taxonomy (NCBI): domain Bacteria; kingdom Bacillati; phylum Bacillota; class Bacilli; order Lactobacillales; family Enterococcaceae; genus Vagococcus; species uncultured Vagococcus sp. The sequence goes on from NZ_CAUQJB010000020.1 coordinate 62,117, forward strand.
TGCCACAAAACTTTTTAGCTGTTGGGCTTAATTCAAAGGGATGAGTCTGACGCTCTTGGCTCAAACCGGTTAAAGCCAAGCTTTTTTCCACGGCTAAATCGATTGCCTTAGGTGCCATGCCTATCTTTTCAGGCCCAAAGCGGATTTCTTTTTCCACCGTTTCTAAAAAAAGCTGATCTTCTGGATGTTGAAAGACATAGCCAACCTTCTTTGACCACTCCGCCACCGTTTGACTGGCGACATCGACCCCCTCAATCAAAACCTTGCCTTGATTAGGCCTCAACAAGCCATTTAACAACTTGACTAAGGTGGTTTTCCCCGATCCATTTTGCCCAATTATCGCCAGAGGGGCGGTTCCTACAATCTTCGTGGACAGACTGTTCAAAACCGGCTCTGTCCCATAACTAAAGCTGACATGTTTAAATTCAATCAAAGGACTCCCTCCAAACCAAGTAAACTAAGTGACTGTTGGACCCTTTCAGCACTAAACTGCCCTTTTAGCAACTCCTTGCCTAAGGAAATATAATCTGGCGGAACCAATCCCAGCTCCACTAAATCCAAGGATTGGAACACTGATTCAGGCTTACCAAAGGCAACTTGTTGCCCTTGATCCAAGACTAAAACCCAATCCGCTAATTGAGACACCACCTCTAAGTCATGGCTAGCCAACAGACAGGTCATCCCCTGTTTTGCCAAGTGAGCGATTTGCTGATAAAGTTGATGGCTACCTGCTGGATCTAATTGAGAGGTAGGTTCATCTAACACCAATAAAGTCGGTTCCATAATTAAGGTGGCGCCTAAAGCCACCCGTTGAACTTGGCCACCAGATAAGGTCAGTGGCGGTTTATCCAGCAAGTTTTCCAATTGACACATCTTCCCAATGCGCTGGATTCGTTTCATCATCTCGTCTCGCTCAACGCCTAAATTCTCCAAGCCGTAAGCCAGTTCGGCCCCTACTGTGCTTGCAGTATAACTCAATTGATTAAAAGGATTTTGAAACACCAACCCAACTAACCTTAAGCGTTCCTCTAGGGAATATGACTCAAATAACTTCCCTTGAAGCACATAATCCCCCTTAACCTCAGCCGAGAAATAATCGGGAATTAGCCCCACTAAGGTCTTGCACAAAGTCGATTTGCCTGATCCATTGGCGCCGACCACCGCCAAAATCTCCCCTTGCTCCAAGGTAAAAGAAATAGTTCCTAAACTTGGTTGTTCTTGACCTGCATAGGTCACTGTCAGCTCGTGAACCTTAATCATGAGACAACCCTCCTAAACATCCTGTAACCGGTTACTGATAAGAAGAACAGAAACAAGCCCCAAACAATTAACCGATCTTCCTTGGTAGGCGCACTCTCCAGATAACTCGTCTTTTTTCCCCTTAAGTTTAACCCACGCATTTCCAATGTCATTCCCCTCTCCTGACTATCTAATAAAGACAGCATAATCAACGGTGTCAACAGAGGAATAAATGCCCCTAAACGCTGCCGGATCCCCCCTTCTACGGGCAAGCCCCGACTACTTTGAGCAGCGCGAATCTTTTTCACTCTCTCTTGCATCTGGGGCACCACACTTAAAATCGCCAAGAGAACATAGGCCACTTTCGTCGGCAAGCCGATTCGTCGCAAACTGGCCACCAGTTGACTCGTCTCAGTGGTTGTCAACAAGAGGTAAAAGGACCCCAAAAAGACCATGACCGTTCCAATCAGATTAATCCCCTTAAGTAAGCCTTCCAAACAAAAGGACAACGTCCCCAACTGCCACAAGACTTGCTGATTCCCCTTGTAAAAAAAACCTTGAATGGCCACCACCATGACAGCCATTGGCAGTATCGATACAATCACTTTCAGAAAACTGCGGCCCATCTGATTGTCTAAGGCCAACCCCAACAATAAGACAGTTAAGCCATAGCCTAGGAGACCCGTACCATCAATCATGGCACTGCCGCCAAAGACCAAGACGCCCAATAACTTAGTCCCTCCATCTAAACGACTTAACCACCGATGCGATCGCCTCATGAGCCATTACCTAGTTGCTGTAAAAAACGTGGGGGGATTTTTTTAATAATTAAATAGGCCATGACTAAAGAAATACCCCGATCGACTAAATTTTGGACAATAGCCGCTGTCAGTACCCCTTGCCAAATATTTTTCATGACGGTAATTAACCCCGCTGTAATCACCGATGTCCCCGTTGCCCCAGTCGCTCCACCAAAAAGATAGACCGTCACTAGGGAGGTGACGATTGCCGAAATCAATGAGACCACTAACCAAATAACGACCAACCCTCGAGGCTTAAAAAAGCCCCTTTTGCCAAAAAGCCCTGTCACCACCCCCACAGAAACACTGACAGCCCCATAAGGTAAATTCACCGGATTGACCATCAAAGCTAAAAAGACATTCGTCAACAAGCCAACGACACCCCCAACCAAGGGACCAGCCATCACAGCTGCTAAAATCGTGCCAATCACATCTAAAAAGAATGGCAACTTCAACGTCCCCGCAATTGCCCCACCAACCAGATTAAAGCCAACACAAATCGGCATTAACACTAAGACATGGGTACTCATTAATCTCTTAATCCCTTTAGAACGACCTGAGATTTTCATCTTAAGCTCCTCTCTTAATTAACTGCCTAACCTAGAAGACAAGCGACAACTAAACCAATCCAATAAACTAACCATTAGCGACCTTTAACTAATAAAAAAACACAGCTACCTTTCCCTTAATCAACAATCAAGATAACCACTCTCTAAAAGACATCTGTTTTAGTGACGACTGAACACAAAAAAACGCAATACCAGACATTGTCTAATATCACGTTCAATAGTTAACCTTAGTCAAGGTTGCTCTTTTACGCTTTAGCTAAATAAGCTCAAAAAATGTCGGTAAATTTCAAAAAAGCCTAGAAATATCCTCACAAATTGAGTACAATAAAAGGGCAAGTACTTCGGTGCTTGCTATTGGCTTGTGGATATCAGGTGATTTCTGATTTCAAATTTTGCGCAGAAGGACTGCAATCCTTCTGCAACAAGCCGATGATTATTCAGTTCATGGTTATCTTGACGCCCCCATTGTAACTAAGTACGGAAGCGCTGTCAATGATTTTTTTCAAAAATAACAAGATATTGGCGGATTGCGACTGGGTTGAGGGTTGTAGTTGGCTTTTTTTGGTGGGGTGATGAATAGTTGGGGTTGGGGTGAATGGACCTATGACTATCAGTCATTAAGTCAAGTTCACTTTCAGCCAGAATTTTCATGCATTGATAACAAAAAATTACAACAGAACCCAACATTATTTGCTAAGTAAGAATCAAGCTGACTTAGTTGATTGGTTTGAATTTTTTTTATAGTCAATACCAGGTTCACTTGAAAGGTCATCTTCAGATGTTAACGCAAAAGAATGTCATTTGATTGGTCAAATGGATTGTATTCAAAAATAATAGGTGTATCTGTAAAATATCCATTCTGGATTAATACTTCTTTAAACTTTGCTCCCATTTCAGCCACTTGGTCAAATATATCATTATTAGAATCAAGTGTTGTACTAAACCCAATAACATCATTTAGGCTAAGCTGTCTTGTTTTTAATTTCATTTTTATCCCTCAGCATTCTTATTCTTTATTTTTTTGACAATCCACTGTATAAAAAATACCAAAAACCCAATTAAAATTACAATTACAATAAATCCGAATATATTTTTTGTTGTTTTAGGTAAATCATATTTCTCATCTATTTGCACCATACCCGTTATTACAAGCAGACCTATTAATACATATATATTTTTTTTTTGAATATTGAGGTCAACTTTCCGTTGAAAGAAATAGATTTACGCCCTTTATATTCTTCCCAATAATCCTTATCTACAAGTTTCAAATATACTAGATAACCAGCCTCTATAAGTAACCTTGGAAAAGTTAACACAAAAATCAAGGCCATCAGGAGACTTAAAACAAATAAAAAATTTGTGAAAACTACACCTGCAATACTAACTACTCCAAAGATAATCCAAACTGAATTAGAATTAAATACCGTAGAAAAAGCTGAGTAGTTAGCAATAGTTCTTTGCTCCGAAAAGCCTTCACTTATTTTTTTTCTAATCCAAAAAACATTATAAAATGTAGTCAGTAAGGTTATCGTTCCAATTATAATTAGAAATATTGTAGAATAGGTTTCATTAAAATCAGCCATGTTTGACTTATAGCCAGTCGATTTCCCATTACTAATCATGAACGAAAGAGCTACTAAAATAACTAGTTCCGTTAATAAAGTGAAAAATAGTAATATAGAAGCGAATACCTGATGCTTATAAATGTTTTTTTGAGGAACAAGAAAAAAATAGAGATTCAGTGCAATTGCATAAACTACATAGAATTTTAGCATTCCATACAATATTTCGCTCACTATATTGTTATACCAAGAATGAATTTCTGTCCCTGGAATTAATCCAATAATTGATAGGACTAGCAAACCCATTAATTGGACGCGCAACATCCCCACTGATCCCCTAGTATTTGCCAAAGAAATAAAATATTTTTTATTTAATGATTCTGGACTGTTTATATTTTCTATCATAGATATCACCCATTTCCAAATAAGAATCCTCCGACCCAATCACCTATTGCTTTTGTGGTAGTTTTAACGCCATCTTTAACATGACCAACTGCACTTTTTTTAGGTGGTCCTCCAAATTCCCAATTTATAGCTACATTAATTCCAATACCAACTGCTACACCAACAACCGTTCCTAACGGAGGAAGAAAAGCAGAACCCACCATCGCACCAGCCGCAGTAGCTCCTGCACCAGAACCAATGAGACTTGTTGTCCGTTATTAATAGTGACTGATTTTATTCCTGCAACAGCAACTGTCGCTGCGCCAGTATTAGAAGCGATTTTCCTCATAAAATATCTCCTCTCGTCGTTTCTATTGGCGTTCACTCTAGATCATTAAGAAATAAGTATATCAAAAATCGGATGTATATTGTCAATGATTTGAAAAATAGTTTGATTTTTTGCATAAATAAGACATTAGTGTTATTTCATTCATATAAATTTAATGAATAATAATTGAGAAAAATTTATATAGCCAAATAAGCTTACACCTTTCACGTGTGTAAGCTTATTTTCTTTGTTAAGTTTTTTAACTCTAAATCATTAGTCTTCATCTTGGTTCTATAGTTTGTTTTTATGAAACTCAATAAAAAACTCTTGCGCGCTTTCAAAAAATAAAACTAAAGCTTCTTCTTCAGTTGCTGTAACAAATTGAAAAGCGTGATACCAAGCGATTGGTCCTGCTGTATAATCTTTTTTTTAATGCAATAAAATCCAGCTTTTAGACCGTTTAGTAAATTCTGAGTGAAAGATACTATCAATTTTTTTCGATTCACTCAAAACATCGTCACTTGATTGATTACTTGCACAGATATATCCTGATAAAAAGAAGTATAAATTTTTAATACTGAGGTCCTCTAGGTACATTTTTGGACGTAATTGAATATTTTTAATCAATGACTCAATGTTCTCACTTTTCATGATATATTCTCCTCGAATAATATATTTCCATTACTCTAACCAAATTCCGCCAACAATATCAATTCCCAAATCGATTTTCCATTTACTATAGTTCATTCCATCTAGTGTTAGATTGTCATAAACCTTATCGCCAATTTGAATAGCATCATGGTAATTGATGCCTATCAGCTCACCAGCTTTATCTGAGTATATTCCAGCCTCACTGCGTACGTTAATCTCTTATAATCAACGCCATTTTGTATTAACAATTTTTCTAACGCATCTGCAAACTTATCAAATTTCCCATTCACTTTAAATTCTGACGGAACTTTGTCTATTAACTTTTTAAGCGAATTGCTGATGGGTTTATTCAAACTAGGGTCCCAACTATGCCCTTTACCTAATCGTTCAGTTGCCAAAACTAATGCCACTCTGCCACGAGTACCTACAATAGTCGCTACACCCGTTGCCGTGACTGGTACAACCATACTAGATGCACCTGCTGTATATGGCGTCGCAGCAAAGTCTAGAAGGTTGCCCTTTGAAAAGAAATATGCCTTACCGAGAATAATTTCACACTAAAATAGGTGCTGGCACTTTTTTGGTTTTATTTACATTTACTCACCAATATATAGATCAAATCCTATCTCCGCATTAATAGAACTAGCAAAACTCACAACATCCGGATATAGTACGACTTCAGGACCTCCCATTGAGGGAGCCTCTATGACAACATTGAAAGCTGTTTGAGCATCATATTTTTGCGCTATTTCATTAATAATATGCTCTTTCCCAATCAATAATTGTAATATTTTTTTAAATTGATTATCTAATACTAATGTTTCTTCTTTTTCTGTGCTCAACCTCCAATAAGTCGCTCCAAATTCCGGTATCGGACACTCTTCTCTTCGTCTCGTTCTTGTAGGATTAATGCCTAATTGATGAGTAATAAAATCAAAATTTAATTTGTCACTTTGAAAACAAAAATCTATTCTTATTTTTGGCAAAGTAATTCCTCCTATTTAAATAACCCTGTAGGCGCTTAGGCCCCCTATCCTCAAACTGCTTGGATTAATGCAATACATTCTCTCATATATTTATTTAAAGTATAACCATCCGAACATGTCTTTTCATATAAATAAGTTGTCCAATCGTAGTTTTTAACTACTAAAATCTTAAAACTTCCATCTTTATCAAACTCTGGGTACCAGCCCACATCAATAATATATCTACCTTTATACTCCACCTGAAACAAATCTTCTTTTAATAAATCAACTTGATTTTCTACATTATTATCTAAAGAGAGATTACTATCATATAGAATTACCCCTGGAAAAAAATCAATATCATTAAACAATATTATCACTACTTTCCTAATAATTTATTAAATTCCAATTCTGTTATGGGATGTCCATGTATAGTAGCAGTCATCTGAGAAATCCATAACTAAGTTCAATGTTTGCCACTGTTCTGTCCAATGGCTAAACTCTTTTTTTTATGCCTCATCAATTTCTTCTGCAACATCGGCACTTAAAGCACAACCTATATATCCTGATAAGAAAAAATACAGAAAGCTAATTCTTTTCTCCGGAATATCCATTAAAGGCCTCAATTCAATACTTTTTAACATAATTTCGACATTTCTATATCTCATTTACCTACTTTCAGCATACCTATTCCACTAACCATTTTTCAGTATGCGATGATATCAAACAATTAATGGGAATACCAACTTAAAATGATCTGATGAAAAATGTTAGTTTTCTAATTTATTACTTTGCAACAGCCCCTTATTTCTTATTTTTAGATTAATATCTTTTTTATGAAATCAATAAGGTTATTTTAGGTATCCCTTTTTGGAAAAATATATTTACATTAATTGGTAATTCTCCTGCTAAACATTTTAATACGATTTCCATGTTCTTCTTAATTACTAGAGTATCTTTATCTTCTTTTTTTAAATACAAACCAAAGGGGTGATTAATCTTCTCTGTTTGCGCATTACTAGTTTGTTTGTTTATCATACTATTAACATAGCTAATTAATAAATCAAAAATAGTTATTACCTCAGAATTAGTAGTTTCTGCCCAATCGTTTAATAATTGTTCGTGTTTGTTACTGAGATACCCTAGGGTAATCCATTCCGTAATTATTTCTTTTAATTCGGGAAAAATAACGAATTCCTCTTTATTTTTTTCATTAATTCTTAACATTCCTATAAAAGAGATGTCTTGTTCACCATTGATAATCTGATTAATTTGTTTTATTTCATCTATCGATGTAGGGTATTCATCTGTGATATCGTTTTCTGAAATATTGGATTGCGAAAGGATTTTAAAAAATTTATATAATACTAATTTATCTAATATAATATAATCACCTTGAAGTATTTTAAAGTATTCTACTTTTGCCCATTTTCCTAACTCATGTCTATTTATTTTATTTTCAAAAAAAAGGGTTAACATATTTTTCATCATATCTATATCTTTTACCATCCATATTCTCCTTTAATGTGGGAAAAATTCTTCTATTCCATTACCATGATAAAAGTAATCGTTACCATCAGTCCAATAATTTCGTTGATATATCTTACTATCTGGACTGGCCCACTTCCCGACCACTTTTTATTTTGATTGCTTCTGGTGCCTCCCCTTCAATCCAATCATCCTGAATTTCTTTAAGTCCCTGTTTATAGTAATTTAGATTAGGTCCCAATTATGAGCTTCCCCCATATTTTTTTTCAGCAGTGACAATTGCCGTCGATCCGTGTGTGGCCATGACCGTCGTTACTCCTACCGCAACAGGTGCAACTGTTAAGTAGGCTCCTCCTGCGAATGAAATTGTACTAATCGAAAGGAGCCCACCGGATTCAATTACCAGTGCTGACGTCACCAGATCTGTTGCACCTGTAATGAAGCTTAAAGCATCCCCCGTATACTGCCCATAGACAAAGTATCTGGTTTTCCCTCGAGGATCTTAAATATAACTTTCATAATCCATCCCAAATAAATAATCAGGAACGGCATAAGCGCCTTGGTTTAAGCCCCACTCTTTGGCCACCCCAGATATAAAATCTTTAATATTAGTAACAACTCCCAGAGTTAGTAAACCGTTTATTAAAAATAAGTGGAGATACAAATCCGTCAGTTCTTGATTCGGTTGCCCATTTAGATTAACAAAGGTATTAAATCCTAGTTGAACCAATTCTATGTCATTATCTATCCGAGTTATTTCGTTAATAAGTAGCTTATAGTGAGTATAACTAGATCCAGACACTTTGACATAGCAAGTGCCTTTTTGGAAAACCATTGTTGATTTATGATTAGTAAACTCTCACGAACGATTCGTGACTTTTTTATACTGCAAATCAAATATCTCTAGTTTAATTGACGAGGTATTAACAAAATAAAGTTGGCTTAAGTGAGTCAGTTTAATTATATCAAAGTGACTATCATTATCATCCGTTAGTCCTTCCTCTATCCAGGAGTGATATGAATAGCATTAGGTGTTTTATTCAATTTTATTAGATATAAAATTCCTACAAACCCTCGGATCCCATATTAGAAACTATTTAGTATAAGGATTCCGCTAAAGGAAAGCTCTCTAAAAAATATTTGATAGGCTGTTCTTCTTTTGAAATAATAAAAACTGCCTTGGAGTCCCAAGCAACTATTTCTAAAGTGCTAAGAGGATTTTGAGTAACACATTCGTCATTTTTAGAAAAATCTATGTTGTTTGATTTTGGTAATTCATATTTCAAAATACTATCCAGAGATACTGTAGTTTCAAATGCACAAAAGACGCCCCAAATAAATTGAATTTTCTCCTTTTTTAGTAACCGAGATAGCTGATCGCCAGAAATCCATAAATAATTATGACGATTTTTTTCTAATTGCTCATTAGGATAATAATTACATTCATAATTAGCTAATAACCAATTGTACTTGAGTTCTATCCCATTCAAAGCCTTTAATATTTCATACATATCAGTGTAGATAATATCTGCTTTTTCCAATATAGCACCATACATTTTTTTTCCTACTTTCTTTGAGGTATATCATCAATCCATTCCCAAAAATGTTCATGTGGAAATTCATGACTACCAGGCTTTTCACCATGTTTAAAATCAATATCTTTTATAACTCGACCGTTCTCATCAAAAAACCGTCTTTGATAAAGCTCACCATCTACATACAAATCATTACTAGAATTTGGTTCAGACTTGGTTGAAAGATCACCACTTCTACCATTTATGTCTTTATGCTTATTTAGTTTTTCTTTTTGTGTTTTCCAATTAATTTTTTGATGTATCTGGGGATCCCAATTATGTCCTTCTCCCATATTTTTTGCTGCAGAGACAATCGCCGTCGACCCATGTGTGGCCATGACCGTTGTTACTCCTACCGCAACAGGAGCAACCGTTAAGGAGGCTCCTCCTGTGAATGGAACTGCACCAATCGAAAAGAGCCCACCGGATACAATTACCAGTGCTGACGTCACCAGCTCTGTTGCACCTGTAATGATGCTTAAAGCATCCCCAGTGTATTGACCATAAACAAATGATTTTGTTTTCCCCCGAGGATCTTGAATATAACTTTCATAATCTGTTCCAAATAAATAATCCGGTACAGCATATAACCCTTGATTTAAGCCCCACTCCTTAGCTAACCCAGACATAAAATCTTTTATATTAGTGGCAACTCCCCGAGTGAGTAAACTGTTTGTTGGAAATAAGTGGCGATAGATATCCGTCAGTTCTTGGTTCGGTTGTCCATTTAAATTGACAAAGGTATTAAATCCGAATTGAACCAATTCGATTTCATTATCTGTCCGAGTTATTTCGTTAAGATTGATTGAAAAATCCCCAATGAGAATAATTTCACACTAAAATAGTTACGGCACTTTTTTGGTTTTATTTACATTTATTCGCCAATATATAGATCAAATCCTATCTCCGCATTAATAGAACTAGCAAAACTCACAACATCCGGATATAGTACGACTTCAGGACCTCCCATTGACGGGGCTTCAATTACAATCGAAAAGAAAGTCTGGGCTTCAAATTTTTTTGAAATAGTATTAATTAAATCTTCTTTTCCTTCCCAAATCACTAAAAACTTTCTGAATTGATCATCCAAAGAGAGCGTTTCATCTTTACTAGTGCTATATACCCATTCAGTTGTACCATATTCTGGTAGTGGATAGTCTTCTTTTCTTTTTGCACGTGTTGCTTTCAAACCTAAAATATTATTTATTTCATCGAAATTTAGTTTTTCACTCATAAAACCAAATGATATTCTTATTTTTGACATTTTTGTTCTCCTTAATCTGAATAATCCAGTTGAAACTTTTATGCTGGAATCATTAATTTTGATTAAAATAATTTCACTGGTAGAAGTATCTATATGCATGTTAAACAATGTTCCATTACCTCGCCCAACATACTCCTCTTTTAAGGCTTCAGCACCTTCGTTTCCATTTTTTTTAGCTAGTTTATTGGCTTCTTTATTATTTTTAACAATTTTGTATGAGTTTCCTGCTCCGGTTCCATTTAAGGTCGGATCCCAATTATGTCCACCACCCATATTGTTCGCAGCAGAAACAATCTCCGTTGATCCATGCGTGGCCATGACCGTCGTTACTCCTACCGCAACAGGTGCAACTGTTAAGGACGCCCCTCCAGTGAATGGGGATGCCCCGATCGAAAAGAGCCCTCCACCAACAAGCACTAGGCCAGAGCTCACTAACTCTGCGGCTCCTGTTATTAGACTTAGGGCATCCCCAGCGTATTGTCCATAAACAAACGCTTTGGTTTTCCCTCGTGGATCTTGAATATAGCTTTCATAATCTGTTCCAAATAAATAATCCGGTACAACATATAACCCTTGATTTAAGCCCCACTCCTTAGCTAACCCAGACATAAAATCTTTTATATTAGTGGCAACTCCCCGAGTGAGTAAACTGTTTGTTGGGAACAACTGACGATACAAATCAGTCTCACGCCTAACGAATGTCCTAAACTCGTGAGTTTCTCGATCACTTGATGTTGATCATTTAAAAGCTCGACTGTCCCACCAATTTGTGAGTGAAAAACAATACTTTGATCAGCGTAAATAGTTGATTCTTTTTTGTCAAAAATGTAAAAATCATACAGCTTATAGTCGGGCTCACTTGAATTTAGTGTACCTGATAGTGTCGAATTGGATAAAATTCGTTGTGATGAAGTTATTGTGTATTTGCGGTTATCAGCTCGCATTACATAACTCCCTGTTGTGGAACTAGATAATGCTCGGACTTCTAAATAGTATGTCCCCGGCGACAGGTCTCGAGAGATTTTAAAATCTCTATTCCCATTACTATCATCATTTTTTGTTATCATGTCCCCTTCACTATTGTATAGGGTGTCGTAACTATCAAAATCACTGTTAACATAAAGTTCATACCAGTCATAAGTAGCACCTGTTGGTAGTTCAGGTATATCCAACCGATAATAATCTTTGTCTCCGCCATAGGCTCCATGACCGAAATCAATAACTTCTTACTATCACTTTTCTAGTTTGTTCTTATGGTAATCAGTAAAAAACGCTTGACTACTTTCAAAAAATAATTCTAACCCTTCTTCCTCTGTGAGTGAAGCTTTTTGATACATTTTATACCATGATAAACAATCATCTGTGAAATCTATGCCAACATTAAGATAAAACCAATTTTCAGTCCACTTGCTAAAATTTCTTTTAAACTCTCTATCAAGTTTTGTTGAAATATTTGCAAGTCCACCGCAACCAATATAGCCAACTAAAAAAAAGTACAAATTTTTTATACTAATTTCTTCAATGTACATTTTTGGCCTTAGCTTAATATTTGCTATTATTTCTTCAATGTTTTGATATTGCATAACACTCTCTCCTTTTATTCCACCAATCCCTGCGATGATATCAATTCCTAAATCTAGTTTCCATTCTTTAAAGTTCATTCCATCTAGTGTTAAATTGTCATAAACTTTATCACCAATTTTTATAGCATCATGGAATCCGTTATTCCCTATCATTTCACCAGCTTTATCAGAATAAATACCGAATTCACTTTTTACCTTTAATCTTTTATAATCGACACCGTTCTCTTTTAAAAGTTTTTCTAAAGAATCCGCAAATTTATCACATTGCCCGTTCTTTTTATATTTATCGGGAATCGTATCTATAAGTTTTTTTATGGATGCACTACTCGGCTTATTTAAACTAGGATCCCAGCCATGCCCATTCATTGCCCATATTGCTCGCAGCAGAAACAATTGCCGTCGTTCCGTGCTCTGTGGCGATAACTGAAACGCCTGCTACGACTGGCACTAGAACCAAGGAGGCGCCTCCTGAGAAGGGGGCTGAGGCGACACCAAAGATGTTTCCACCAATAGCCACCATTCCTCCGCCAACGATTTCGGCAGCGCCTGTAATGAGGCTCACAACATCCCCCGTATACTGCCCATAAACAAAGTATTTGCTTTTCCCTCGAGGGTCTTGAATATAGTCTTCATAATCCGTTCCAAATAAATAATCCGTCAACGCATATAACCCTTGGTTTAACCCCCACTCTTTCGCTAGTCCAGACATGAAGTCCTTCATATTAGTGACGACGCCACGACTCAGCAAGCTATTAGTTGGAAAAAGTTGACGATACAAATCGGTGAGCTCGGCATTTGGTTCTCCATTTAAATTGACAAATGTATTAAAGCCGTATTGAATTAAGTCTATTTTATTATCAGTCCGTAAAGTCTGATTGACCTGTAGCTTGTACTGAGTGTCTCTTTTTCCGGAGACTTTTAGGTAATAAACACCTTCCGGAAATACTCCTGTGCTTGTGTGGTTAGTCGAGTCCCACGACCGATTCATGACTTTTTTATACTGAGAGTCAAATACTTCTAATTTTATTGACGAGGTATTGGCCAAATAAAAATCAAGTTGGCTTAACTGTGTCAGTTGAATCTTATAAAAGTGAAGGCCACTATCATCGTTTCCGTTGTTTGCTCTATAATCGATTCACTCGTCTCCCCATTTGTGGTGGACGTTTGTTGAGAGGAACTATCTGTGGATGATTCCGCCTCTAGTTCGTTCTCTTCTTTGTAGAAGACGTTGTTTTCATCATACATATTCTGACTTGATCCTAACGACAACAAAGAAATATCCACAGCTGACATCAGTCGTTCTTTTTCTTCACTCGTCATGCTTGGATTCGAAAAATTTTTATTACGTCATCTTTGGTTCTTCCTATAACTTGGTTTTCAATGGACATAAATATGAGCGGTTGGTTTTGGGTTGAACTTAGTCGGAAACGACCGATACGGTCAATAGCTTCCGATTTTTCGATAAAATAATCCTCTCTTTCTTGATTGTAATAAATAAAGGCAACTAATTGTTGATTCACCATCACTGGGTAATAGGCCTCTTCTTTTAGCTCCACCTCTGTGTATCGAAAAAATTTAACTGGTTGCTACACGGTATAATTTTTTATATCAAACTCTTCTAATAAACGCGGAATTTCTTCTTGTAGGCCAACATCAGGATTTGTTGTGAACGTATACCATGGAAGAACCACTTCAGGGGTAACATTCTCCACCAGGCTCTCCACAGCGTATACCGTTGTCGGTAAATAGTTTCCTAACATAAGGCGAATCAGTAATACTTATATCCCCTTTACTACTTTGTTCATCTTAACTTCTCTCCATTCTTTTTTTTCTTCTAAAAAAACAATACCATCATAATAAACGTATAATATATATACTGATTGATGACAATATCTTCCTTTTTTACATATACCTTATAATTTATTTTACACACTCAAACGATTTAAAAACAGGCATTTCGGTTACATTATTGTTGCAACTTTAGGAGCCAAGCGTGACTATATTGCAACCAAACGACCTTGACTTTGATTGACGTTTAAGCTTGAAAGTTATTTTCTATCCTACCAATACTCATTTTTGCTAGTTATTTACTATTAATCTAGATTTGGCTACTCTCTTGAATATTTTTTGCTGAAATGAATCGCTAATTCGGATGTCCTGAGCCATCAATACGGATTTACTAAGTCATTTGAGGATATGATACTTTTCTGGGGAGGTGAGCCCTCATTTTAGAAATCGGCAGCGAAAAAAATAATTAAACTAATATGTTACTACATAACCTCCCATTACTTCTCTATGACCATTCTAGGAAATAGAAATTGCTGTAAACCACCCAGACGAAGTCCCTCATTAATAATTTCTAAACAAATGGAATACGGGGCTCACTAAATGACTATTATATCGACCGATCATTTTTAGAATCTCTATTTGATATTGAAACAAATTTTCTAAGCAAGTACTCTGATAAGTCGAATAGAGACTATTTTAATAACTCAAATGTTGTTTTTTTGTTTCCTAAGGAATACTGAATACTGCTGTAGAATCTTTTGGAGGTGGGTATCAACTCGCCGAAAGAACTTAAGTGCCAAATCAAAACACCGTCAAATCAAGGGTTTTATTTCCTTGACTTGACGGTATTTAATATAGTTAGCGTGTTGTACCAGTGACAAATAGCGGAGCGAAATAATAGCCAAGACTCACTGCTAAAAAACGATAGTAGCCACTTAAGGCGTATTCTACCAAAAATAACTTGTTGCGTATGCCTTTTTCACCTCTTGGTAATTATTAACTAGATACGTTATTCTATTTTCATTTTAAAAATGGTGGTGTACGCTTTAAGCGTACATTTCTGCAAGAGGTTTTGTTACGTTAAACTACGGAGACTCGCTGATATATCTGATTTGTTTAAATGAAACTAATTCATGAAAGGTTGTTTCAACTAATCCCTTTAAACGCGACATTTCATTAAACAACTTATATCGACTCGTTATTTAATCATCATGGCAACCATTGACGGACGCGTTATTCTATTTCCATTAAAAAAATGGTCATGTCCGCTTTAAGCGTACATTTCTGCAAGAGATTTTGTTACCTTAAACTACTGAGACTCACTGATATATCCGATTTGTTTAAATGAAATTCATTCATGAAAGGTTGTTTCAACTAATCCCTTTTAACGCGACATACCATTAAGTAACTTATATCGATTCGTTATTTAATCATCATGGCTATTCATTACCCCTAACCTTTATTGCCTCCTTGGCAATTATTGACTAGATACGTTATTCTATTTCCATTAATAAAAATGGTGATGTACGCTTTAAGCGTACATTTCTGTATAAGTTTTTGTTACGTTAAACTACGGGAACTCGCTGATATATCTGACTTGTTCAAATGAAACTCATTCATGAAAGGTTGTTTCAACTAATCCCTTTAAACGCGACATATCACTAAGCAACTTATATCGGCTCGTTATTTAATCATTATAGCCATTCATTACCCGTAACCTTTATTCCTCCCTTGGCAATCATTGACTAGATACGTTATTCTATTTCCATTTTAAAAAATGGTGATGTACGCTTTAAGCGTACATTTCTGCAAGGGGTTTTGTTACGTTAAACTACTGAGACTCGCTGATATATCTGATTTGTTTAAATGAAACTAATTCATGAAAGGTTGTTTCAACTAATCCCTTTAAACGCGACATATCATTAAACAACTTATATCGACTCGTTATTTAATCATCATGGCAACCAATGACGGACTCGTTATTCTATTTCCATTTTTAAAAATGGTGATGTACGCTTTAAGCGTACATTTTTGTAAGAGGATTTGTTACCTTAAACTACGGGGACTCGCTGATATATCTGATCTGTTTAAATGAAACTCATTCATGAAAGGTTGTTTCAACTAATCCCTTTAAACGCGACATATTATTAATCCACCTAACTTCTTTTGTTATATTAAATATTCAATGACTGTATTTTTTCAAAACTAACCAATACAGAAGGTGTTTTAAGTATTTGAAAAGATCCAAGGTCATAGTTATTATTATTTATACTACAACTAGCAGTTGTCTGTCGAAGTTTTAATTTTCCAATATGAAGCTTAACTTTCCAGAAATAGGCTTAATCTTCCATTTCTTTTGCTATCATCATATCTAATCGGTAATACTAAAGAAGTTAAGGCGTTTTTGGTGGAAAATTATAACAAAAAATGGAAAGTTAACTTTTCCTTGTATGATATGATGGCGGAACCAATTGAAGGAAATAAAATAAGAATAGACAAACTGAGCAATGTAAGCATTGAGATAACCTTTCTCATATTAACATCCCTTTCTCGAACTCAAAAACACGACAAAAAGTAAGCGCTCCCTTATATGTAAATAATATCATAAAAAAGCTTGAAATTAAAGTCTTTTTCTTTGTTTCAAAATGAAAAACGTTAGGATTAAAATAATCGTGGAACATAAGGATAGTGTCACAACCCCATTTTCATAAGTTATACTATCCGCTGGAAGAGGAACAAAATGACCTCCTAAAACTACTTCAGTAAAATTTATGTAAGATGTGGGCAAGTATCCTAAAATAGCTTTATTAGACAAACTATTCAGAGGTGAGTATTGAGAGATAAATATTAAACTAAGTAGTATGAATGAATTCAAAAAAAAGTTCCCAGAAAATAAAACAACGAATGATGTAATAGACACAAAACAGATTATCCATAAAAAAATGAGAGAAATAATCTGAATTATAAATGTAATAGCAGGCATGATTGATACTTCTATACTTCTTTCAGTAAAAACAACAGGGTAATTTATATTACCACTGCCATTCTTTAATGATACGACAATATAAGTAAGTAATAGGGGCAAAAGGACGCTAATTACTGCAAAGCCAAGACTAATGAAGTACCGTTCAAAAAAAATATGGCTAATTTTTTTTGGAATAAGATTTAGTACCGCAACATTATTATTTCTTTTTTCAAAGGACACAATCGTCACAACAAGAAGAGAGAGAGCTAATAAAAGATAAGGGCCTGAGATAAAATCTGAAAATATCAGAATAAAATAATTGATGAAAGTTAGGTTTTGCGGTTGGTTGTTATTCACTTTGGCCATGTTTTGATTAGATAAGTACTCTAGTTCAGCTACTAATTTCTTTTGTTCATGAATCGGAACCCCAAATAATTTTCCAGACTCTAAATCTTCCAAATTCTTTTTTTCATAGTTGTATTCAAGTGACAGGGCTGCTATGTCATTTCCTGATTGTAATTCGGCAATCAATGGTTGCAAAATGTAATTTAATTTTTTTAAATCTGCAACCATTTCTGATGCCTCAGGTGTATCTGTCATATTCTCTATCACTTCACTATTTTTATCAAATGTAGCTTGAAATAATTCAACTTCGCTTATAGCTTCTTTACGGTCTAGAAAAGTGGGAATCAACATCACACAAAGAATCGCCAACATAAAAATATAATTAATCTTACTTTTTAATAGGTGCTTCATTTCAAATTGAGCTAAAGTCAAACGAATCACTCCTCTCCTCTTTTACTCATACAAGTTCTTATACAGGTCCTGAATCCCCTCTAAATTCTCCCTTTGCACTGCAATTTTTTTGTCTTTCAAAAAAATCACTCTATTACAAATTTCTTTTATATTATATAAATCATGAGAAGAAATGATTAACGTTTTCCCTTGCTTCCCCCAGCTACTAATGATTTGGTTGACTGTGCTTATACTACTAGGATCAAGTCCTATTAACGGTTCATCCATCAGCATAATTGGCGCATCACTCATGACATACATTGCAATTAAAACGTGCTGCCTCATTCCTAATGACAATTTTTTAACTGAAGTATGTTTATAGTCCTCCATTTTTAAGTATTTTATGATTGTTTGTTCATCATAAGTACTATTCCAGTTTCTTTTTATCATTTTCAGATGATCCGCAGGTGTCATTTCTTCATAGAGAGATTGACTACTTTCTATAAAAAAGAAGGATTTGTTAAATATCTCCCTATTTGAACTCGTGTTGCCATTTAGCTTTAATAAGTCATATTTGAGAGGAATGAGATGCGCAATTCCATTAAATAAAGTTGTTTTCCCCGTTCCGTTTGGGGCAATTAATCCTATGATTTCACCTGAAGACGCTTCTAAATCAAGATTATTAATAATCTTATTTTTACCTCGAGATATCTCCAATGATTTTATTAATATAGTCATGGCTAGTCCTCCTAACACCACGCTTTTTAAGTTTGACATAAACCTCCAAACAAGAAAGCGCCACCTTTTTAAAATAGTTTACACTAAAAATCAGTTTTTTTCTATCGTTTTTTGAAACGATTTAAGGTTAATTTAAATTTTTAGCTACCTTGCATTTTCTCGTCGCTGCTACCCTGTTTTCTTAGTGGAATGGTAGTTATAGCCTTCAACTAAAAAAAGTTGACATAAAAAGAAATTCTCTCATAATGAAGAAAAGGTTCAGAAACAATAATAAAGATTAATAATAAATATTAATAATAAATATTAATGATGAAGAGTGTTATCTTGATTATGCAGCTATTAATCAACTGACAGGATTAATAAATATGGAAGAATTTGCATATTTTAATCAAGAAGATATAAGTAATATTGTATACAAAGGATTTGTAGGGGAAAATGAAGAACGAGTAGTTTCAGCGTTAAAAGAATGGAGAGAGACAAATATAAATATCCCCAGAGGAACAGTTTCTGATAGTAAATAAAAAGATATGACTTATTAATAAAGTGGATCAAGATTATCACGGATTTTCGTGCTGATCTTTTTTCAGTCTACATTGATTAAACTAATCAATAACGTTAACATTGAAACGATTAACATAACGCCATTTCCTTCTAACAGAAATGATTCCACTACAATGAGTAATTCTATTCCAACATTTGCGGAAGAACCTTTTTGAATGACGGCATGACAGAAGTGTAGCAGACTTGCATAGCCTATCTGTTCCCTTTACAACATGCAACAAATCCCCCTGCTATTAAAAATAGCAAGGGAATTCGTTAAGCCTTTCATATCGGTCGATAATTTTTAAAGCACCGAGTTGCAAGACGGCTTGAACTCTCATTGCTTAAGTAATTTTTTTTGGCTTCTATTTCAAATAGTTTAAGAAGTTTTTTTCTGCAATCTATGTGTTCAATTCAACAACCCATCACAGTGAATTTTCAAATGTACAACATTTGTACTAGACAACGGCTGCTATCCGCCCCAATATAATAGTAACGTGCCTTTTGATTTTTAATTAATTAATTTCTTCAGTGACTATATCTAAAAGAAACTCTGCAAAACTATCATATAATACTTCATTTTCTTGCGCAGCATCAACAAAACCAGGAAAATACGAGGTAATTTTAGGTTCGTTATCATCATTTAAATCTTTATAGTTCATACAGTACATCTCACCCATACCTGAATTATATATAACAACTAAATAATCAGGCATATTTACTAAACTTCTTTCATTTAAAGTAACCCAAACAGCGTCAGGTACTCCCGAATTTTCAAAGTCCTCTCTGAACACACCATAAATTTCTGCTGAACCAAAAGTTAGAGCACCGAAATGAGATAAAAAAAGTTTATAGTCTTCAGGAAATTCTAAATCTAAAGTTATTTGTGCTTTTTTTATTATATCTTTTGGTGCACCACCAAAATCATCTACTAACTCATCATTTTCTTCAATAATTTTTTTGGCTTTATTATATATTACAGTACTCATTGAACAATCTCCTTTATTTAGAATCATTTACTCTATTTTTCCAGTAGTCAGAACGCCACTTATTAAAAGCTTTTCTATCTATTCCGGAAAGAACTGAATTTGGATTAATATGAATTACGCTAGAATTACTCTGATGGAAAGACTTTTCGACTTCCGCAATACAACTTAAATCCCTCTAAGTCATACAACGTACCTCAATGGTTTCTCCATTTTCTTTCCATTTAAACGATATTTGTTCATATCTATTTTTAGATTGAGCATTTATTTTTGCATTTTCTGGAATGTTCATTGGAGATTTCTTCTTATATTGATTAGCCAGTTTTAACTTCTCAGCTTCGGTTAATGTTGAAATTTTAGGAACCTTAGCCCCATCAACTTTCGTCTTTCCATTAGGATTATTCTTAATTTTAGCCCCTTTAAATTTAGTGTTAGGCTTAGTCACTACCTTGCCTGTTTTATTATTAATAAATTTCCCGTTTTTAAACGAAAAACGACCAGATTTAAATGGTGACAGTTTATACTTACCGCCCTTGAATTTTCCGAAAGGAAACAACAAGGCCAAGGCAAAGAACGATAAATTAGCTTTACCCAAGATGGTCAGCTCTTCTCTTGTGAAAGGACCGATGCTTAGCTTTATAGCTTGAGCGATCATCATCGTTAAATCGTCGTCACCTTCAGCACTTTTATCAGGAAATAATTTCTCTTGGTAGAGTTTATTAAATCTAAGCTCTTCTGGCGTAATGTTATTAGGTTCTTCTACACATGCTAATCAGATAGTAAATTGTCTGTTATTTATTTATCTTACTTTTAATCGATGCGCTTAAAAATCGTTGTAAGGAAATTCTTCAATTCCAATGGCCTCAATGCTTTCGCAATAAAAATTTATATAATTAAATCCATCATTTTCGCCATACCCACTGTCATCATGCACATGGAATTTTTTATCTTTCGGCCAATCCATTGGTTCTTTCACCATATTTTTAATAATAAATCTGTCATAAATATCAATAGTTGTAACTTCTTTTAAAGACAATTCACTTACATTATTAAATTTGAACCTGGATAACATTACATTAGACGTTTTTGAAAAATTAGTCTTTAAATCTAAAATTAATATTGATTGCTTCTCATTAAATACATTTTCTTCTATACAATATTCTATTTTCATAATATCACTAAAATAAAATGGATTACTTGAGCCAATCTTATCTAAAATCACTTGACTATTTTCAATATATTCAAACATATTTTCACTCCTATTTATCAAAATTAAATATTATTCTATTTGTTTCTGGATCAATTCTTCCATTCAAACTCATGTATATGTGGGTTGATATGGTGTAAAGAATTTCCATAATCTGAATAATCTATTCTAATACTTTGTTTTCCTTGTTTATCATAAATTATAATAGATTTTTCAATATTTCCACTAGATCTAAGTCTATTGAATTCTATTTTACTATTTGGAACTCCGTCCATGGAAGAACAATTCTTTTATAGTAATCTTCTGGTAAAAATAGCTCAGTAGGAAAATCACTAGGTCTTGTGACTGAATCACTCATTAACTGATATGCCATTTTTTTACCATACGAGCACTGAAAACTTGCCCAAAGGCCTCCATCGCTGGCGTAACCATTCCTGCATATAGAAACTTATTTTTTTCAGCTGCTGTTAATTTTTTTCCTGTGTGCGGGTGAATCCCTTTGCTTGCACATAAAATATACTTTTAGTAAACCGTGTTTAAATCATCTGTCTTCTTGACAAGCATCTCTTCAGCTGGAATATCACCAATCTTCATGCCTGTAAGCATGCCTAAATTCAGTTTACCATCTCAACCTGATGCGACACATTTCTTAGTTAGAACAGGTATAAGGCTTCTTTAACTAATTTGACGTCTATGCATGCTGTCGATACATTTTGCTAATCGACTATTCACAATAATCTCCTTCTAAATTGTGATACAAAAATAAGCCAATCGCCTTGGTATCTGCTGATTGGCATATCGCTATAATATATTTCCATATCTGTTTCATTTAGTTACACACTAGGCATTTCCAAAAATTAATACAACTATCGAAATCATATAGATAAATCTTAAACTAATGAATTTCATGAACAGTAATTTGAGGTGGAAAACTAGATATAATGTCGATCATATCATCTCTTGTCACGATCATATAATGTGTTACTTCTCCCATAAATCCTAAACTCTCTTTTTTCAGCCAATCAATGTATTTAGACGTAGATTTTTCATATATAGGATTGCCATAAAACTTTTCTCTGTATACTTGGAGCTCCTCCATGCTATCATATGTTTCTATTCTTCGCCCTTCATCAGTCATGCAAATAGAATCGACAAAATTGACATATATCTCTAGATTCTGTTCATCTCCTAATAGTTTAATTGTCGTGCCATCCATATTTTGAGTGATTTCTGAAATCTCATATGAATCATATAATTCTTTTTTCAGATTAAAGTTTTTTCATTTTTCTTGCATTATAATCATCTTTTTAACTCTTAATTATTAAGTCTGATAAATGACTTTCTTATTCACAGTATATCTGAAGCCTATCTACCTCTAAAGAAATATATTGTCCTACTAGATATTCATAATCTTCAAACAAGTCACTTGTAATGAAAAAACCCACATCTAAAACATTATCTTCTAACAACTTTCCCCACAACTTGTAACTAAAATTGTTGAGATGCTTAATTTCTTTTACTTGTTCATTCTCCTGTTTCTCAATTTCTAAAACATTATTAATGAAAATATCTATTTCCGCTTCATACTCTTTTCCTACCTCTAATTCTTGAGGTGATACGTTAAAAGCAACAATTTTTTGATTTTTAACTAAAAAATCTATCTCTTCTTCAACAAGAGGATCAATTTTACTAACTTTGACTAAATTATTCATTATTTAACCTCTATTCAATTGGATTAATAACTGGTATGTTCTTTCCATCATTCATCATTTTCCAAAACGTTTTACCACTTTCAACATGATATGTGGTAATTTCTCCTAAATTGTTAGTTCCCACAAACTCAAATTTAGCATAACTTTTTATTGGAACACCATTAACATTAGTTAAACTACTATTTTTCATAAATTTAACATAGCCTGTCCTAACTTCACCCTTATAGTTATACTGAACTTTCGTTCCCTTATTTATGACATCATTAGCACCTGCTAGATATTCATCAACGTTAGAAAAAGTACTGCCAAATTCTCCACCATGTTTTGAATAATGAGCTTCCAATTTCTCTGAATTTCCAAAATTAGCCCCACTGACTTTCTTAAGGCCTCCATCCTTCAGAGAATCACTCTCTAACTGATCAGACATTTTTTTAACCATACGGGCAATGAAAACCTGTCCAAAGGCATCCATCGCCGGCGTAACCATTCCCGCATATAAAAACTTATTTTTTTCAGAGGCTGTTAATTTTTTTCCTGTGTGCGGATGAATTCCTTTGCTAGCACATAAAATATACTTTTGGTAAACCGTGTTTAAATCATCAGTCTTCTTGACAAGCATCTCTTCAGCTGGAATATCACCAATCTTCATGCCTGTAAGCATGCCTAAATTCAGTTTACCATCTTTTACCATCTGATGATAGAGACTTGTCAATCGAGCATTTTCTTCTGCGCTATTGCCTACCTTGGAAACTGAATAATAAGGAGCGACTTCGCTTGTACCAGGATGATAAATAAGCTCACACCCTTCAAACTGAGCTAAATCTCGCTTTGTTTGAGCCATATTTATATCATCAACCCACGCCATCTCCGTTTTCTTAGGTATTGAAAACGTCCCTACACTAGAATTCCAAGAACTACTCGCAACACTAGTCCCCGTTTTAACAGCTTGTTTCAAGCCCTCTATCTCCGCAAATATATCAGATGACCTACTATTAAACTCCAACAATTTATACAGCTTTTCTTCCAACTTTTGCCTAGCCCGATCATAGGTTGCCATCAATGAATTTGCCCCAGACATTCGGGAAGCAATAGACACATCCAAGCTCCGTCCTGTAGTTGGCGATACAACAGATTATGCAAACGATCGTACAGATCGGAAAGTTCTGACTTCTGGCGGTTTAGCTGCGCAATTTTCTCTCTTAGTTCAGACTCCTTCAAATCTTCGCTATCAACCGTCGCCATGTATTCTTCTGGGAATTTCTGACAAGCTTCCATGACTGCCTCTGATAAAAGTATACCACCTTTTGATAAAGGAATTAAGACCGCATAAAAAAATTGTTTTGCCGAATCATAAGCCGCTCCCTGCAATTGTGGGCTCCCTAATGTAAAATCATTAATCGCTCGTTGCAATTGCTCAAAGCCCTGTTTTTGTTGACGACAGATAGCCGCTACACTTGAAGCTTGGCTTTTGGAGGATGAGACATACATATCCACACTCATGATGGTTGTTCCTCCTCTTCTCTCGTTATTTTTTGTTTTTCGTCATAGAGGGCGTCCAATTCCTTTTGAACGGATTGATGTTGATGCTTCACACTTTGTCGCACACTTGAAAATGTCTCTTCCATTTTTTGTGAGTCTTGATAAACATCATGGATAGTTCTTCAAAAAAACGGAGAATCATCTGTCCCACTAAACAAATAACGCATATCACTGAACAAGTGATTAGCTTTTGAAAAATGTCCGAAACAATCCTCTTCCAATCGTTCTAGTATAGGAGCCGTCATAAGCTGTATGAATGACCACCCCTAAAAGATGCCTTATTTAGTATTCATTTGGCAATAGCATCGTCTGAGTCACACCATCATCGATGATCCAAACTTTTTCAATTGAGCAATTCCGATACTCCTCTAATAAGATTAACTCATATTTCCGCTGATACTTAGGCTCTTCTTGACGATGTGTGACAATCAATTTCTTTCGCGCCTCATCTTTCTTAAACTCGAAGATCTGAAAGTAATCCAGCTCAACATCTCCTTTCGCAACTAGCCCGTCAATCACCCGCCAACAAAACAGCTTGAGGTTTTCTGGTAGCTCCAGCGCAATTCCTTTAATAATAAAGCGGTTACTATTTGGTTTAAACATGTTTTAGTCTCCTTGGTGATAGGCTTATAAATAACACTTATTGACTTGGGTTAACTTATTCATGATGACCACCTGTTTGATACCAGACTAACTTCCCATCTACTAGCACACCTCTGACGTACTCGACCTCACTGGTGGGATTTGTAATAAAGTAAACGGTATAGTCGACTTCGGCTCTGCTATCTTCTAATAGATAGACATGTGTCATCACTAAGTCCGGAAGTTGACACTCTTTTGGTAAAGTTTCTTGATCGAGTTCTTCTCTTTCCATTGTGATACTTTCGTATGCCCAATCACCCTCGTTTGATTCAATATGATGCTGTTTTAACACCATTTCTTGTGCTAGTCTTAACATTTTTTTACTTCTCCCTTACATCCATATTCCAGGGCCTTATCGTTAGCATAAGCCAAATTCTTTTAGTGAATAATACTCTTGATCGTTAACTATAAGATGATCACCCAATTTAATCCCAATAAGTTCCCCGGCCTCTTTTAGTCGTTTCGTAAACAAAATATCATTATCCGATGCTTCTAAGTAGCCACTCGGATGATGATGTCCAATGAAGAAGGTATCGGTATTACTCAGGATTAATGGCTTCATAATCTCCCGGACATGAACAATACTTTGTGTCACACTACCGATATGGCCGTATTAATCAAAGTCAGCTCGTTTTTGGCACACACCCCGATCACAACTAAACATTCCCGGTCCCTTTCTCCGATGAATTGACGAATCAGATCAAATAAATCACCTGATGTAAATACCTTTCTTGGTTGATATAGAAGCGATGATCCTTTGACTAATTTGACACTCACGATGTCGATACGTTTTGCTGGTTGATCTTTGATGATAATCTCCTCCTAAATTTTCAGACACAAAAATAAGCCAATCTCCTTTGTATCAAGAGATTGACTCATCACTATAATATATATTTATTGGCTCTATAATAAATGGTGTTGATGAGTAATATCATCAATGCCTATT
>NZ_CAUQJB010000021.1:0-86717 GCF_963518325.1 uncultured Vagococcus sp.
TGATTTGTTAGGTGAGGCTTCTATACAAACACAGGATGCTGCCCAGAAACATCGAGAGATGCCAATGGGTAAAACATGAATCGTCGATTAAGGCTTTTCTGAATGCATCTAAAGATTAAGCAATTAATCTTTTACGTTGTCTAGTGCTAAAGCTCAACGTAGAATCGCGACATTTTTTTGGACTGTCTGCCCTACGCTGAGTGTGCTCAATGTAGGGCTTTTTCTATGCGGCAAACCAAGGGTTGTATTAATAACTTTTAACATTATTAGGAGGTGGTTGAAGATGGACGAGAGTATATCGATAACCAGGAAAGAAGAAGAAAATAGCTCGACAGATTCAACCACAACTACTTAAACATACGCTGTGTTTTTTCTCAGCCTTGTGGTGTAATGATCAGCCCATCCTTATTCTTTCCACTTATTTTGTTTGACCTATTATAAGTGAAAGAGGGTTTTTTAACCATGAAAAAATTTGTATTATTAATCATAACTTTATTTAGAGACACCAGTTTAATTTATGCACCAACTTCTGAGCACTCTACTGATTTTGATGTATACTCTACATTGTTATAGGAGGTCCTGATGAAAAATAAAATCAGACTTCTAAAAAAACGTTTACGAAAAGGACGCAATAACGACTTAAAACTCAAGATGGTTCCTTGGCAAAGCCCTGAGTACTTCGCTGCCATTGAATTACGCAATGACAGTTTAAACCGCCCAAGCGGGTTAAACCTCATTACAAGCCCACCGGTCCAAGAAGAACATGCCCTTCACATTGTCGCTACCATTAAAGGTGAAGTTGTAGGCACCCTCTTTTTAGATGGAACTGAACGGGATTATGTGGCGCAAATTAAGCAAGTTGCGGTGTCATCTGAACATCGTGGCCGCAAGATCGGTCAACACTTGATGACTTATGCTGAAAACATCGCCATTCAACATAGCTATCAAGAAATTGTCTTATACGCACGAGAATCCGCGTGGCAATTTTACGAAAAACTACACTATGTTAACTTTGGCGAGCAAGCTTCTAATGGAGCGAACCTAATGCAGTACTATCGTAAAGAACTAGGCATTACTTCTGATATTATAGAGGTTGCTTAATGAGAAAAAAAGAACCAATTAGCCAGATTAAAGCTGGTTAATTGGTTCTTTTTTGATTGGCAGGAAGATTCTAAAAATCGTGCCTACACCCGTTGCACTTTCCACGTATATGCGGCCGCCATAACTTTCAACTAATTCCTTAGCAATTGATAAACCAAGTCCGTTACCGCCTTTATGCCGACTTCGAGCTTTGTCCACCCGGTAAAAACGATTAAAAATTTGCCCTACCTCTTCTTCGCTGATGCCCTCACCATAATCTTGAATCGCAATCTCCAGTTCATCTTGATTAGAAGACACGGACATATGGATTTCCTTGCGATCCTGGGAATATTTAACGGCATTATCTAAAATGATAATCAACAGTTGCTCAAAATGATTCCGGTAAATGCCGACTTTTAGCTCATGGGGCAAATCATCGTCCAAAATAAAGGTGAAATCTTCATAGAGAATTTTAAAGTTATTAAAGGTTTGATGAGTGACCTCTTGAGCCTGAGAAGATTCATTTTTATACTGAAATTCCACTTGTTCAACCCGTGAGAGATCCAACATCTCCTGAACCAAACTTTTCATCCGCGTGATCTCCTGTAACGATGCTTCTAAGGACTCTTCCAGTATTTCCGGATCATCCTTCCCCCAACGAGTTAAGAGCTTTAGATGTCCTTCTATGATTGCCACAGGCGTCCTTAGCTCATGAGAGACATCTTCAACAAACTGCTGTTGCTGAATAATAAACTTTTGCATCCGATCCATCATATCATTAAAAACTTCTGTTAAATCCGAGAACTCATCTTTCGTCTGCAACTCTGGCAGTCTAACATCTGATTGAGGTTCACTTTTAATGATGGCAATCGTATCAGTGATCTTCTTCAAAGGTCTTAAAAAGTAGGAAGATAACAGAAATCCTAAAATTAAACTCACAACCATTCCCACCGATACC
The DNA here is from genome assembly GCF_963518325.1 of uncultured Vagococcus sp. Lineage (NCBI taxonomy): Bacteria > Bacillati > Bacillota > Bacilli > Lactobacillales > Enterococcaceae > Vagococcus > uncultured Vagococcus sp. Next base: position 2,039 of record NZ_CAUQJB010000021.1, read on the forward strand.
AACAAAATCATTGTATTTAATAGCTTCGAACGAATCGAATAAACTGAGGTTAAATCGTAAAATAATTGGACGTACCCGACTAATTCGTTTGTTTTAGAAGAATAAATTGGTTGAGTTGCTAAATAACCGGTTTTATCACCAAATTGTTCTTCACTTATCTTTTTCTTATTGCCTCCCTGATAAGACAAGCCTGTTGTTCTGGTTTCAAAGACCTGCTTTTTATCAGAATTAAAGACCGAGACTGAGAGATTAGGTTGTGATAAATCCGAAAGAAAGCTATTTAATTGAATTAAATTCGCTTCGATCGTCTCAACTGTCATATCTCCAGAAGAATTTCGTGGCGAATTTTTCAAATAAAATGTCGTATTCCGAATAGTCAAATCAACTTCTGATTGTTCTAAACGTCCTGTCAATTGAGACAGAGAATCTTTTAAATTGTCTTTCTCTTGTTTAACCATCAAATTGGTGCTAGTTTGGTACGTAATAAACGCAAAGATCATAAATAAAACAAAAATAAACGTAGATGTAAGAAGTGCCCACTTTGCAGTGAGCACCAGATTGAAACTAAATTTTTCTTTTGTTGCTTTGAGACGCTTACGCATTAGGATCTCATCACATATCCAGTACCGCGAACAGTTTGAATGTAACTTTCTTCGCCAGGCACATCGATTTTATTTCTTAAATATCTGATATACACATCTACAACGTTTGTTTCCACTTCTGTTTCATAACCCCATACTTTATTAAGCAACACATCTCGTGCTAAAACCACATTGACGTTTTCCATCAAGGTTAAGAGTAATTCATACTCACGCTTAGTCAGTTCAATAATATCTGTATCACGACGTACAATTCGATTTTCTTTTTCAATAGTTAAGTTGCGATAAGATATCGTGGTTTGTTTGGTAATATTTTTATCGCCTTCAATGTCAATTCGGCGCAGCAAAGCACGCAAACGCGCTAATAACTCTTCAATAGCAAAAGGCTTCACGATATAATCATCAGCCCCATGGTCTAAACCGGATACGCGGTCAATCACAGAATCACGTGCCGTCATCATAATAATTGGCGTATTTTTTGTTTGGCGAATGCGACGACAAACTTCTAACCCATTTAATTCTGGTAACATTAAATCCAAAAGAATCGCGTCCCAATCCCCGCTTAAAGCAGCTTCCAAGCCTGTTCTTCCATTGTAGTGAACCTCAGCGTTATAACCTTCGTGTTTTAACTCCAGTTCGACGAAGCGAGCTAAATTTTTCTCGTCCTCGATGATTAAAATATTACTCATTGTGGTAAGTTCCTTTCTCTGTTGAAAAATTCTCAATCTCATTACCATTATAACGATATTGAGGGAAAAAATCCATTCTATCTTTACACAGATTTTTAATCAAGCAAAAAAAGAACCTTAAAAATAATTGTCACTTTCATTTTATCAGAATAATCGACTCTACCCGCTTTACCAAAAGACTTTTCTGAAGAGTTTCATCTTTAGAAAAAGATAGACACTCTTTAGTAATAATCGAATGCAACCTGTTATTCAATAATCAACCATACACTGAAATTTTTGTGAAATCCCTTTTCGACTTAGCAACCCAGACAAAAAAAAGCACTGAGCAGCGACACACTCAGTGCTAAATTAAAGATTCGTTTACGCTTCTGTATACCAGTCATAATGGAAAATCCCTGGTTTATCCTTGCGCTCATAAGTATGCGCTCCAAAGTAATCTCGTTGGGCTTGAATAATATTAGCTGGTAAATCAGCACTACGATATGAATCATAGTATGAAATAGCAGAACTAAAGGTTGGTACTGGAACACCTGCTTGAATCGCAACTGATACGACGTCACGCACGGCTTGTTGATATTTTTGAGTAATTTCGTTGAAATACTCATCTAATAGCAAGTTTTTCAAATCAGCTTGACGATCGTATGCATCTGTTATTTTTTGTAAGAACTTAGCACGGATAATACAACCTTCACGGAAGATTTTAGCAATCTCGCCGTATTGTAAATCCCAACCATACTCTTCGCTGGCAATCCGTAATTGAGCAAACCCTTGCGCGTAACTCATGATTTTGCTGAAATACAAAGCTTCACGAACTTTTTCAACAAATTCCGCTTTATCTCCTGTAAAAGCAGGGGCTGCTGGTGCTGGAATAATTTTACTTGCTTCCACACGTTCGTCTTTCATCGCTGAAATATAACGGGCAAATACAGATTCTGTAATAAGGGGTAATGGGACACCTAAGTCCAATGCACTTTGACTCGTCCATTTACCTGTTCCTTTATTTCCAGCTGCATCAAGAATGACATCCACAATTGGTTTACCAGTTTCCTCATCTTTACGAGTCAGAATATCTGAAGTGATTTCGATCAAGTAACTATCCAGTTCTCCTTGATTCCATTCAGTAAAAATTTCCGCACATTCTTCAACAGAAAGACCTAGTAATTTGGTTAATATATCATAAGATTCCGCGATTAATTGCATGTCACCATATTCAATCCCGTTATGAGCCATTTTCACATAGTGACCTGCTCCGTTTGGACCAATGTAAGTCACACACGGTTCGCCATCCTCAGCGACTGCCGCAATTTTTTCAAAGATTGGCGCCACTAAATCATAGGCTTCTTTTTGGCCACCTGGCATGATTGACGGGCCTTTTAGAGCCCCCTCTTCGCCACCAGAAACGCCTGTTCCAATGAAGTTAATTCCTGAATTAGCCAATTCTTCATTACGACGAATCGTGTCTTGGAAGAATGTGTTCCCACCATCGATCAAAACATCACCTTTATCAAGATGAGGTAATAGACTTTGAATTGTTTTATCTGTTGCATCGCCAGCTTGAACCATCAGCATAATACGACGTGGTTTTTCAAGTGATTCAACAAACTCCTCGACCGTATAGGTTGGCACTAATTTTTTATCTGGATGTTCAGCGACAACTTCTTCTGTTCTCGCACCTGTTCGGTTAAAAATTGAAACTGAGTAGCCACGGCTTTCAATATTTAAGGCTAAATTTTTCCCCATAACCGCCATTCCAACTACCCCGATTTGTTGTTTAGACATGAAATTCCTCCTATTTTTTATCTTACTTTTAGTCGAAAAAGTTTAAGTACTTTTAACTCTTTTAATTATAGCCTATTTTACCTTTATTTAAAACTATCTTGAAATATTTTTGAAAATAATTTGGTAAAAGCTCTGAAAAGTCATTGATTCACATCTACTTAAACTATTTTCACTCCTATTACCTCTTTTATCATAAGTGTTTCCAACAGTATTTACTAGGCATTTTTTCGTCCATGCTTTTCTGCACTATTATCACGTGACAACAAGGAATGACATACAGCCGGACTATCAAAAAAGCCCCTGCACTTGCAAGAGCTTTCTAAAGCTATGTGATATTTTTTCCAGTGATATTGTGTTTTCTCGCTAACTCTTGAAGGGAAGCTATACTTAATCCGGTTAACCGAGTGATTTGTTTCATAGAAAATCCCGATTCAAGCAATTTGATTGCGACTTCTTTTTTTCCTTCTTTTTTCCCTTCTCTTTTTCCTTCCTCTCGGCCAACATCACGATTGGCAATATCCCTTAATCTCGCTGTCTCAATCATTTGTTGCACCTCCTTATTATGTTGATAACTTTCTAATATCCTTTTGGCGAACTTTACATCTTGGTCTGTTTCCTCACTAAGTTCCTCATTATTAAAATACTGACACCAATCCTTTAACAATTGACTGACACTCTCATCGGCTTGATCATATTTTGGTAATTCCACAAAAATTAATTTCAGCATTTCCTTCCCAAACTCATCTAATAAAGGCTCTAAACGATTTTCCTCCAAAACTCTGAACACCGACATCAGCCCTTTGTAAGTCCTGAAAAAATTATGATCCAGAATACTAACAATATAGACCGGGTAGATATTTTGATAGGTGCTTGTTTTTTCATCCGTCAAAAACTCTAACTGCTGCGCAAACCGATTAACTGCATACAACAAAGCGCGTTTTCCCCAGAACTTTTGATAAGCCATTTGAAACTCAATAATAACCTTCGATTTATCTGGTAAAATTGCTAAAACGTCAACTTCTGTAAAAGACAACGCAATGTCTTTCTCGTTATCAATACTGGCTCTTTCCTTTGAGCGAATTGTTTTCCCATCAATAACCGTTGCTTCCTTTACTTTTAATCCCAATGTGGCACTAATTAAGCTAAGGAGCGCCAGTTTATTTTTTGGATCACTAAACAATAGTTTGTTCTCTAAATCTCTCATCGGCGAAACCGTTTGTGATTGGTCAGTCAACTATCATCACTTCCTTACGTCTAATCCATCACCTCTCCGAATTTTTTCTTGCAGCACGCCATTAACTTAGCCTTATTTATACTCACAGTTTAACATGGGAGTTACCTTCTTTCAATTATCTCACTGTAAAAACTTCTTAATAATTCAGTTCATTAACACGCCATTCTACGATAGCGCGGGCCAATATCCATGATTTGCAGTAATCATCTCATCCAAGACTTTTTTTGCCACACGAACATTTGGCACCGTTTGATTTAACGTAAAGGCTTGAAGAGCTTTTTGGTAAGAACCCTCAAAATAAGCATCTACCAATAACTTTTCTGCAGCTACTTGGGCTTCCATCAGACCTTTGTGAAAATCATTAATCGGACCTCTCAACGAGATTGGTTCAACCCCTGTCGCCCCCACATACGCTGGAACCTCTACAACTGCATCTGGACGCAAATTAGGAATCGCGCCATGATTAGGCACCAATAACATAAAACGACGGTGCTCATCATTGAGAATACTGGTTGCCATGTCTACGATATACTGGCCATGTTCGCCAAAATTAAAATTCAAAACATCATCGGTCACACCGCAGCGAATTTTTTGTGCCATTTCCTTGGTATTTTTCTCTCGACCCGCCATCACCATATTGGCTCGCGTGTAATCTCTATCAGCTTTTTCCACAATCATGTCGCCGTACAGATAGTATTCCAAATAGTTATTAGGGATTTGAGTCGGGAAATCCTTCGTCATAACAGACAGCATGTTAAATGCCTCTTGCCACGACACATCCCCCTCATTAAAATCAGCCACGTTCATTTCTTGTTTGTTTAATTTTTCGATTAATTCAGGCATGATATCCCTACCTAAAGATTTATCATAAATTTCGGTATACCAACCAAAATGATTCAAACCGTAATAAGTCGCTACCCAGTTGTTGCGGTCATAACCATAATTAACTGCCATCGTTTCTTCCAGAGAAATCGTCATATCACAGGCGTTGATCATCTTAATCAGAGGGTATTGGCGACGAATCGCTTCCGAGACGATCGACTCCGGGTTTGTATAGTTTAACAGCCAGGCTTCCGGCGCAAATTCTTGGACATAACCAACAATTTCCAATAAACCGGCCATGGATCGCATGCCATAAGCAAAGCCACCTAAGCCACAGGTTTCTTGACCCACGAGCCCATGACGTAAAGGGATTTTTTCATCTTGCTCGCGCATCTTCAACCCGCCTACTCGAATTTGAGAGAAAATAAAATCACAGCCACTAAAAGCCACCCGAGGGTCTTCCGTCACCGTTAACTTCACCCTTCCATGGCCTTCTTTTTTTAAGAGTAGCTCAATGATTAGAAACATGTCCTGATTCCGTTCCGAGTCATTGTCATATAATCGGATCTCTTTAACCGGCAAACTCTCGGCATTCTTCAGCACCGCTTGAATAATTCCCGGTGTGTAAGTACTACCGCCACCTGCTATTGTTATAATCTGCTTGTTCGTCATCTTCATTTCTCCTATTCTGTTAATAATTTATCAAACTCAGCCATTATATAAGTTACTTCAAGGCCAATGATCACTTGGTAATTAGTCGCTGACGGCTTGATAATGCCGCTGACACCTAGTTGTTTAATCCGAGACTCATCTACTACTGATGAATCTAAAACCTCCACACGGAGCCGTGTGTTACAGCTATAGGAATCATTAATATTATCTTTCCCGCCAAAAGCTGCCAGCAACTTTTTAGCCATATATTGATAGTTCTTACTAGCCAAACTCAACCCTTCCTCCTCAATGGGGATATCACCAAATTCTGTGGCAACCACTTCCCGCCCTAAAGTCGGAACACTACGCTTCTTGATGATGTAATAAAAAGTAAAGTAGTACAAACAGAAAAAGACAAGGCCAATTGGCAAAATCAACAAAGGGTTGGTGGCAATTCGAAAATTGATTAGATAATCAACGATACAAGCACCAAAGGTAAAGCCGATCCTAATATTAAATAAATAGCAAATAACACCGGCTAATCCAGCAAAAAAAGCGTGGATCACATATAACATTGGCGAAATAAACATAAAACTAAACTCAACAGGCTCAGTGATATTTGAAATAAAGGAAGTGGCGGCCCCGCTTCCCATAATCCCCTTAACCATCTTTTGATTTTCTTTAAACGCAGCCCGATAAATCGCCAAACAAATAGCAGGAATACCAAACATCATCACCACGAAAAAACCTGAAAGAAAGAGCCCTGCATTCGGATCGCCATTAATGAAGCGGGTCATTTCGCCTCGAAAGACTTCCCCGTTAGGTGCGGTGTAACTGCCCAAATCATAATAAACATAAGTGTTTAAGACGTGGTGCAAGCCAAAAGGAATCAGCAAACGATTGAGGAACAAGAAAATCCCAACACCTAGCGCTCCCATATCAACCAGTAATTTAGCAAAATTATCGATCCCATTTTGGATAAAAGGCCAAATATAACCGAAGGCAACAGCAGAAACCGTTTGTAATATCATGACCATCGTTAATGGGAACTTTTCACCAGCAAAATAAGAAAAAACCAAAGGTAATGTTTGCTCTTTGAAACGATTGTAGGTCCAAGCCGCCACCAATCCTGAAATAATGCCAGCAAAGATGCCCATGTTGACATCTGGATTGATAATGGCAAGACCTGATTTCAAAGTGGCGATGGCTAGAAAGCCAGTTAATGCCGGGATTCCCTTATCCTTTGCCTTAGCAAAACCGATTGTCACTCCGATGGCAAACAGGACATCTAAATTACCAAAAACCGCATTACCTGCTGCCCCTAAAACAGGAATGTTTAACATATCATCTGCTGATAACCGTAAAATCAGTCCTGCTAGTGGCATAGCAGCCACCGGCAGTAGCATTGCCCGACCTAACTTTTGAATAGTTGTTTTAAAATTTGACATAATCGCTCCTCCTATTTTAATACTGATTAATCTATGACTCTCCGATAAAACAAGCCACTAACTACAAGTCCCCATAAGTGATTAGTTCAATGTGGCGATCTCCTTGAACTTCCTTGGCAAAATCCGAATGAATCAAAAATTCAACTTGATTCAATCGCGGATAAAGAAAGCTCGACTGCCGGTACAAGGACTGATCCAAATAAGCGGCATGGCACATAACCTCCGTACTTTCAGTCCTTCGCAACTTCCTTAAAAGCCCCTCTAAATACACATGTAAATCAACCTTTAATAGCGAGTCCTTTCGATCATCCACTCCCACTTCATCAAATAACGGTTCGAAGTATGTCGTATGTTGAACCTTATTCGCCAATTGAAAATTACCTCTGACAGGTAAATCATATTTTTGAGCTAAGGCTACAACTACTTCCTGATTTTTACCAAACGAATGAGTATGATGATGACTATCTAGATGAGTAGGGACAATTCCAGCTCGATAAACTTTTTGAATTTGGGCATTCCATTCTTGATACAACTCGTCACAGTCAATTTCAAAACCCTCTCGATAAAAACTCAAGGACCTAAATAAACGTCCCTCTGTTAGTGTTCCCACATTAGTTAATAACGGTTGCCCGCAAGTCAGCGTCAAGTGAACCCCCACCCCTAAGTTAGGAAACGCCTTTTTCAAGCTAACAGCGTGATCAAAACCAGGCATGTTTGCCATCAATGTGGTGGAGGTTAAAATCCCTAGCTGATAAGCATCAATAATGCCATAATTAACCCCTCTACTGTAACCAAAATCATCTGAATTCATTATTACTTTTCCCATGATCTACCTCCGTTTTTCTATAAAAATAACCCCATAAGAAAAAAGAGGTGTCTCCTTCTTCTTATGAGGTCATGCCTACCGAATAGTTGCACCCTACAAAGTTTATTAAATTCGCGCAAGATGAATGGCCAAATAAATCGTCTCATTATCCTTCACGTCCAGCTGGTAAGTTTGTTTGATAAACGTGGTAATCATCTCAGCCGTCTGATATTGCTTGGATTCCTTAAATGTTTGATTGATAAAAGTGATTTCCTCCTCAGGCATCTCTTCCTCGTAAATTAACCGCTTCACTAAAAATTTTAAATGAATTAACATGCGATTGTAACTGAGGGAATCCTTATCTAAAATCTTATTATATTGTTTTTCAATCATATGAATAATAGCAGTGGAAATTTCGATAATTTTCAAACTATTCAGACTGTTCCGCTCGCCTAATTCGGCGTTAATAATATGCATCGTAATAAATCCAATCTCGTTATTCCCCAACTCTGTTAAGTAGCGCAGATTGATCCTTTCAACTACCTCAGCCGCCACTCGATACTCCTCAGGATATAAGAGCTTCATCTCTGGCAGCATGATGGCCGTGACTTGAGACTCTTCCTTTTGCCGCTGAATCGCGAAGTAGATGTGATCTGTCAACGAAATATAAATATTCGAATCAAGAGGCGACGCAATCTCTTGAGAGATAAATTGAATCATTTCTTCGGAAAACTCAATATATGCTAGCGGGATTTGCTTGGCCATTTCAGTAAACATTTTCACTTTTTCTTGCGTGTCCAAAACAAATAACTTATCCGCAGTCCTTACATCAAAGGTTTCACCAGATGTCACTGAAAAACCTATCCCTTTACCCATTGCGATTTTTTCAATACTGTTATCATCTACTAGCACCACATTGTGGTTAATTTTTTTAATTACTCGCATCCCATTGCTCTCCTTTCCCAACATACAAAAAACGACCTAAGAAAATAGACTCATTTTCTTAGGTCGTGCCTAATTTAATAGTAGCACCCAGTTATTAACTAAAATATAGCACCTTTTTAAAGCGTTGTCAAACCCGTTTCAGACTTTCTTTTTTTGTTTCAGATAAACAACTAACAACAAAAAACCCTTAAGACTCCATGGTTGTCTTAAGGGTTTAAACATTTCAGAAATGTCTTATTCTTCAGTTGACGCGTTAACGTCTTTACCATCATAATGCCCACAAGCTGGACATACGTGATGACTACGTTTCATTTCACCACAGTTAGCACAAGTGCTCATACCAGGTACTGATAATTTGTAATGTGTACGACGCTTAGCTTTTTTAGCTTTTGAAGTTTTTCTAGCAGGTACTGCCATATTAACTACACCTCCTTAAATCATTTAGCAATCAATGGATTTCGCCATCAACTACCATCTATTCCAATCCTACAACTCATCGGATCCTTCACTATTATCTAATAAAGACGACAATTTTGCAAGACGAGGATCAATTTTATTTTCTTCTTGCTGCACTTTTCGCTCCATATAAGCTTCTTCGGACATCAATTCCCATGCTTCGCCTTTAATTGACTCGTGGGATAATTTTTCTTCCTCAGTTAATACTTGTAACGGAATCGACAATAGAATGTGATCTTCAACCGCCTCAGCTAAGTCAATGGTATCATTCTCCACTACCATCACCATGTCTTTGTCAGCGAGGATGTCCTTTGCCATTTCAAACTGAGCAGGAGTCATATAGACTTCTGTCACCTCAAAAGCAAGTGGCAAGCGCACTGGCGTTAGCGAACGTGTTGAAGGAAGGGTCAAAACCGTCTCCAGTGTAAAATACAACACATATTCCGACTTACTAACAGACAACATCCCTTTAACTTTAACGGGATCAACTGCTAATATTTCTTTATCGCGAGCCAATAACGATGATTCAATATTCAATTCTTCATTAATTTCCAGCGTATCGTCTTTGTATTTATTTAATTCCAATAAAGACCATTTCATTTTCATCACCTCTAAGCAACAAGAGTTATTATACTAGGCTTACAAGCCTTTGTCAATGAAATTTTCTTGACACCCTTCATTATTAAGCTGTTATCTGCCTAAGCTTTCTATGAGCCTGTGGATTGATAATGTCGCAGCCCAAAACGCCAAAATAAATAACAAGGAATTCCAAAAAGAATACCCGCCAAAGGCATGATAATAACTCTGGGATCGTTCACTCGGTCGATTAAGTACAGGAAGGGATAGTATTGAATTAACGCAAAGGGGACAATGTAAGTCGTAAACTTCAAGACATTTTTCCCATAAATATCAATTGGATACTTACTGTATTCCCGTGCCCCATCTGTCAATACATTCATAAACTCTAGACCTTCCAAGGTAAAAAAACACAAGCTTGCATATAATAAAAAGATGCTGGCAAACAGAAAAACACCACCGATTATCATTGAGAAAACAATCCCGATCTTCATCGGGGTCCACTCTACATGACTAGCAGTCACACCATATGCAAACATCACTATCGCTTGAATCATTCGGCCAAACCGTGTGAATTCGATTTTACTTCCAAGAACTTGCAAAATGATGTTTCTTGGTCTGACTAAAATTCGGTCAAATTCTCCGTTACCAATCATGGTTGGAAAAGAATCAAATCCCCGAAAAAAACACTCTGCTAAGGAAAATGATAGTAATATAATACTAAAACAAAGTAATGTTTCCTGAAAATTATACCCTTTAACTGTCGAGAATCGATCAAACATAAAATAAACACCTAAAAATACATTGAATGAGACAAAAAACTGGCCAAATGCTGTTAATATAAAGGACAGTTTATAGGCCATTAAAGCCTGCAAGTGCAAGTCCAAATACTTTTTATAGAGTCTCATCGCTACCCTCCTTGAATGACAACTTTTTTAACTACCTGACGTTCCAGTAATTTACCGACCATCACCAATATGACAATCCAAAAAACTTGAAGCAAAACACTTTGAGTCAAGGCCTCACCAGCCAAATCACCGCTGTACACCCTAAAAGGCACGTTTTGAATAGACGCGAAAGGCAAGAAAGCTAAAATCCGGGCAACGCCATCTGGGAAAAATGGCAGGGGTAAAATTTCACCCGATAGAATTGAGCCAATTGACTGAAAAATCATTCTTAAGCCGAAAGCATTAAGGGTATAAAATGACAGGAAATAAACAATCATGTTAAGGGAAATAATAACCAGTAAGGATAAAACCATCGTCATCATAAACAAACCAAGGACACCGATGGAAGCTGGGGGGATTAATTTATATGGCTTAGGTAAACAAAAGGCCACAATCAGAATCGGTAAACAACGAAGAAGCGTCCGCGAAATCCGGGTGGCAACCCCTCGAACAAACCACATATTATAGACACTGATTGGCCGAACCAATTCGTAGGAAACATTGCCACTTTGAATGCTGTCAAAAATATCATTTTCCCAAAACCAAATCATATACAAAGCTAAAAAGGCCTGTTGTAGCCAAACATAAGAGACAGTTGCTTCTAAACTCATGGGAAAAGCTGATGGATCCGACTGATAAAAAGCTTGAAACAGTAGAATTTCTAAAAATCCCCAGACAAATTGAGTCACAATCCCCGCCCATGCTGCCGTCCGGTATTGCAAACCGCCAATAAACTTCACACGAAATAATGACTGATATTTACTCATCAGACCACCTCAAATATCGTACTTTTGATAGAGAGTCACTAAAATCTCATCTAAAGTATCGTCCTCATGTTGTTTTAACGCTTTAAATTCAGTCAGACTGCCATCCAATAAAATAGTCCCTTTACCAATTAAAATGATCCTAGTGGCTAATTTTTCAATGTCTTGCATGTCATGAGTGGTTAAGATAACCGTTGTTTGGAATTCTTTGTTGATTTTTGTGATGAATTCTCGCACAGCTACTTTTGAAATAGCGTCTAAACCAATGGTCGGTTCATCGAGAAATAAAATTTTGGGGCGATGTAATAAAGATGCGGCAATCTCACAGCGCATTCTCTGCCCTAATGAAAGTTGTCGTGTCGGTGTTTTCAAGACATCAGATAAGTTTAACATCTGACTCAGATCTCGGAGGGTTTCTTGAAACACGTTTTCTGGTACTTGGTAAATATCTTTCAATAAATGAAAGGAGTCAATGACAGGGATGTCCCACCAAAGTTGAGAACGTTGGCCAAAGACGACACCAATATCCTTAACATGAGCCACCCGATCTTTCCAGGGGGTATTGCCGTTAATTTGACATTTACCACTATCTGGCGTTAAAATCCCACTAAGAATCTTAATCGTGTTGCTTTTGCCAGCGCCATTAGGCCCAATATAGCCGACAATTTCACCATCAGGAATAGTAAAACTGACATCGTTTAGCGCCCTTATCTCTCGGTACTCCCGTTTAAAGAACGATTTGACCGCATTTTGAAAACCGGCCTCCCGCTGCTGCACTCTAAACGTCTTACTTAAATTCTCAACAACAATCATATGATAAACCCTCCTTATTGAAACGTTTAACTTACAAAACAAGTGTTGAGGCTTCTTTTGCAAGCTTAACCTTCAAAATTCACTCGAAAGAAAACAATACCAAATAAAGAAACCGTTGTCAATCTCTTTTTACTTAAAATAACACCATAAATAAGGCCATCCCGATACAGGCTGACCTTATTTCCCTCTTAATGTTGGCGACGATTTTCACCAATCATATTGATTTCTCTGGCTAAATAACGAATGCGCTCCATGATACGCTTCGCTTTCAGAGGTTCATCTTCTCCCCGTTGTGTGACACTTAAATGTTCTTTTTCCAGTTGATTCATACTGAAGTTAGAACTGAAAAAGGTCGGTAACTGCTCTTGCATTCGGTATTGTAAAATAACCCCCAGCACATCGTCACGAATCCAACTACTCATGGAATCTGCGCCAATATCATCCAGCATTAAAATTGGCGCTTTCTTAACAGCGTCTAATTTATCGCCTGTGGTGTTTTGCGCGATGGACTGTTTCATCTCTACGGCAAAGGTTGGAAAGTGCATCAGGGTCGTTCTGTAGCCATATTCAGCTAATTCTTGAGCAAGGGCTCCTAATAAATACGTTTTGCCTACACCAAAAGAACCTTGTAAGTATAAACCTTGATGAAAGTGTTTCGGATTTTCCCTGTACTTGCTAACAAAATCAAAAGCCCCTTGTAAGGCTTCTTTTCGTTCAGCCGTAATTTCGAAATGATCCATACTCGCCTCGCGAATATCGCGAGGCATGTCCATGGCTTTCACTCGACCACGTATCTCCTCTTCCTTCTGACGAGCCAATAACGCTTCCGTCGGAACATAGGTCACATCGATGTAATGAAAATTCATAAACAGTTTAGGCTCATAACCAGGAGCAATCATCGTCGGCTCATTCAGTTTAAACTTACGTTTCTCCTGAACAAATTCATACAGTTTGGAATAACTTTTATCAATATCCTCTTTGGTTAATTGTTCCTTATGGGCTTCGATAAAGCTAATCACATCCGGGTCTTTTAAGACCTCTTGGACCAATTTGTCAAAGCGCTCAGACCAATCTCGCTGATTAATTACTTTTGTCATTTCTTTTCCGACATCTTCCATTACGACTCACCTTCTTTCCCTTTTTCACGCATTTTACGCAACTGCTCTTTAAAGTAATCTTCTTCTTCTTGAGACACTTTAGTTTCAGCATTGGTTTTGCCTACCCAGTCAGGTAACGTTTCTTTCCGACCAGAGGTTTGTTTACGGTAATTATTTTTACGAGGTGCCGATTGTTTTTGTGCGGCAGCTCCCATTTCTTTGACCTTAGTCATCGCATCTTCTGGCGAAAAAATCTGAGCCTGAGCCCAATCGTTAGCAATTGAATTAGCAAATTTCTGATTGACAGCCGCATTGCCCTTACCAACCAGAATATAGTGAATCAAGACATTGATGACTGAATCCGGTAAACCAGATTGTTTCACCAAATTCTCAACAGCCCACCGTTCTTCGTTTGCCACAAAACCGCCTTTTTGCTTTTTAATCGCACTTAAGAAAATCATTGGCGAAATACTTTCACTGGAAACAATGACTTGAATTTCACCATCATTGTAACCTAATAACTTCAAGGTATTCCGTCGACGAACCAGTTGATCATCGGCCGATAGCTCAACGGCGGCTTCTTCTACAGGCATTGTCTTTTGTTTCTTGACACCATGGTACTTCAAAACCACGCTTTTACGCAATTGATTAAGCGCCACTTTATTCGTTACGTAGTCGACTTCATTCTCAACTAAACTTTTCATCTCTAGTTCATTAATGCCATAAAGCTGATGCAAGGTAAAAACCGTCTCTTTTAACTCTTGCTGAATTTGCTCTTTATCGATATACAAACCATCTAATAAGCTGACAAAATAGGCCCAGTCAAAGGTTTCATTCACGCTGGAAAGCTTAGGTTTTTCCGAACTAAAAAACTCATCCTTAGCCACACTTAAGGTCACTTCATGTGAAGCAATGCTCTCTTGATTAAACTGATAAACATCCAAGAATTTTTTAGTAACGTCAGCGTATTCCGTCGTATTCACTTTTGGAATAGCAAAACGCTGCACAAGCTTTTGGTAGCGACGATCGCCGACACTGTCCAATAATAAGACAGCTAAGACGTCGTCTTGGAAAAGTTCTTCCGCCTTTAATGGCGCCTGTAATTCATAAATGAAATGGCGGCGTCCACCTGCCTCTTTGACAAATACCCGCAATAGACCGATGCCTTCAAGCTTAACTCGAGCATTAAATAAACGGGGTAAATCAATGTTTAACTGATTAAACAAATCCGAATGGCGCAACTCGTGACTGTCATAATCAGACTCATCTACAGCCGTTAAAAAGGTGTGATAAATGCTAAAAGCATCCATGCCAATAATTGGCTGATATAAATAGCTAAGTAATTGTTCATCATGACTGGTAATCGGAGCTGCCAATTTAACAGTAAAACTATCTTGCGGATGAAGTTGCTTCCACGAACTATTCAAATCGAGGCCTCCTTATGCTAATACGCTAATTTCTTATCATTCATTGTCGATTTCTCAGGATTCAGGCGTTTCATCTTCCTTATTAAGAATCTCTTGCATTTCCTTTAAGAAAACACCCATGTCTTTAAATTGACGGTAAACACTGGCAAAACGAATATAAGCAATCTCATCCAAGTTAACCAAATCTTCCATCACATATTCACCAATTTTTGTAGTTGAGACTTCATTTTCCCCAAGTCCACGAACCTTATTTTCTACTTGATCCACGATTTGTTCCATTTGTTCCATCGATACTGGACGCTTTTCAGCCGAACGGATTAACCCTCTTAAAATTTTATCTCGATTAAATTCTTCACGTCCACCATTTTTCTTAATCACCAATAATGGTGCTGCTTCTATTCGTTCAAATGTGGTAAAACGAAACCCACAGGATTCACATTCTCTTCTTCTTCTTATGGCACGGCCATCATCAGCAGGTCGACTATCGACGACACGAGACCCGTTGTATTGACACTTTGGACACTGCATGTTTTTTCACCTCGTGTATTCTATCTATTTTAAGTTACTAATAATCACTATATTACAGTTATTATAACATGAAAAGCAGTCAATGGTATAGTCCTTATACCCTGATAAATAAAGAAAGAAAGAACACCTTGGTATTTTTCCAGATGTTCTTTCTTTTAGTTGTTTAATCTAGTTGCAAGTTGCCATCCATTTATCTAACTGCTCCTCTGTTTCCGCAACAGTCCCTGAATTGTCAATTAAGATATCCGCCAAGTGTCGTTTCTCTTCAATTGGCAGCTGACTGGCGATTCGTTTTCTAGCCTCAGCTTCAGACAACTGATCACGAGCCATTAGCCGTTCCAACTGTATTTTTTCCGGCACGTAAACCACCATCACCTGATTGACCCGCCGATCATAGTGAGCCTCGTACATTAGCGGCACATCTACTACCACTAATGGAATTTTTTGGACCACCCATTTTTTAATCTCACCTGAGATAGCTTCCGCCAATTCTTCACTTAAAAGCTGATTCAACAATTGGCGTTTAAGCTCATCCGAAAAAACAATGTTCCCAAGTTTTTTTCGATTTAAGTGACCCTCTTCTGTCAGGATACCATCGCCAAAATGAAGACGAATTTTCTCCAAACCAACCGTTCCCGGTTCAACTACTTCCCGGGCGATAATATCTGAATCAACAATTGGAATGGCCCGCCTTTTGAAATAATTGGCAACGGTCGTCTTTCCAGTGGCAATCCCACCAGTTAAGCCTAGTATAAAGGTCATCTCTTAATCCCTCATCTTTCGTTGGCGCAATTTCTGACAAGTCGGACAATAATGGGTGCCACGCTGGGCCACCTTCGTTTTGATAATCCCTGTGCCACAACGGGGACAAGGAACTCCTGTTTGACCATAAACATTGAGGGAGACCTGAAATTTCCCAGCTTCTCCCAAGGCGTTCTTATAGGTCCGAATAGTCGTCCCTCCAGCTTCAACTGCCCGTCCCAAAACATCGATAATCGCTTGGTAGAGTGCTTCCACTTCTTTCCGCAACAACGTTCCTGCAGGTTGCTCAGGATGGATTCGGGCTTCATAGAGGGCTTCATCTACATAAATATTGCCTAAACCCGTTACCAGTTTTTGATCCAACAACAGTGGCTTAATCGCTTTACTAGATCTTTTTAAGCCGGCACTAAAAGCCTTCAAAAAAAAGGTTTCTGGCACAGGCTCTGGGCCTAGTTTCAAAATGCCACTGTATTCACTGGCAAGCCCTTTAGGTAACAGGGTCATCCGGCCAAACTTACGCACATCTAAATATCGCAATTGAGTGCCATCGGTAAAATCAAACATCACATGGGTGTGTTTGGCAACCTCGTCCTCTTGCTGATGGAATTCGTATTTTCCCTCCATTCGCAGATGGGACACCATCTCATAATGACTCAATTCAAAAATCAGAAATTTACCACGACGATTAATAGCACCGACTTTCTCGCCAATTAAATTGACTTTAAACAACTCTACTTCTGGACTTTCAATAATCCTTGGCCAAAAAACATGAACTTGACTAATTTCTTTGCCAAGGATTAACTGCTCCAATCCAGTGCGAACTGCTTCTACTTCTGGTAACTCTGGCATACCGATTACCTCCTATGTGAAAAGTTCTCGTAAAAAGAAGCTGAGATAAAGGTTAGTGACCCTTTATCTCAACGTCTTTGTAAGGACAACTTTTTAAGACTTATTTGGCTTCATACCAAGTGTCGCCATAACTGCTATCGGCTTTAAGTGGCACACTTAATTCTACCGCATTTTCCATGACTTCTCTAACAAGTTGCTCTAATTTCGGAATTTCTTCTTTCGGTGCTTCGAAAACTAGCTCATCATGAACTTGCAACAACATAGTTGCTTCCAAGTTTTCTTCTTTCAACCGTTTAGCCATTTTAATCATGGCAATTTTCAAGATATCAGCAGCACTTCCTTGAATCGGTGTATTGATTGCCGTTCTTTCAGCGAATGTCCGCAAGTTAAAGTTACGAGCATTGATGTCCGGCAAATAGCGACGACGGTGCCATAAGGTTTCCACGTACCCTTTATCCTTTGCATCACGAACAATCGTTTCCATGTACGTTTTAATATCAGGATACTTCTCAAAATAAGTATCGATAAATTGTTGTGCTTCTTTGCGGGAAATCCCCAGATTTTGTGATAAACCATAATCACTGATGCCGTAAACAATTCCAAAGTTAACTGCCTTCGCTTGACGACGGATATTTCCTGTCACTTCCTCTTCAGAAGGGATTCCAAAGACCCGCATGGCTGTACTGGCATGGATATCCTGCCCTTCAATAAAGGCCTCACGCATATGTTGATCGTTGGCAATGTCTGCCAAAACACGCAGTTCAATCTGAGAATAATCCGATGAAAAAATTTGCCAGTCTTTTTTGCGAGGGACAAAGGCTTGACGAATCTTGCGTCCTTCTTCCAAGCGAATCGGAATATTTTGTAAGTTAGGGTCCACTGAACTTAAACGACCAGTCTGTGTCAACGTCTGCACATAGCGAGTGTGAATCTTGCCATCTGGTTGAATGACTTTTAACAGACCTTCCACATAAGTGGATTGAATTTTTGCAATTTGACGATATTCTAAAATATGCTCCACGATTGGTGCCTGGTCCTTTAACTGCTCTAGCACATCAACCGCCGTTGAATAACCTGTTTTAGTCTTTTTAATCACTGGTAATTGCATCTTCTCAAAGAGAATAACCCCTAGTTGCTTCGGTGAATTAATGTTAAATTCCTCTTCGGCTAATTCATAAATCCGCTCTTCAATGCCTTTAAGCTGGACAGCAAACTCCTGTTTCATCTCTTGTAATCGTTGGGCATTGACCGTGATGCCTTCGATTTCCATTTCTCCCAGAACATGAGACAAGGGCAATTCCATCTCGTAAAACAAATCATGTTGTTCTTTTTCAACTAACAACTGATCCAACTTTGGTTGCAAACTTACCAAAGCTTTGACTTTGCGAGCCAAATGTTTAAATAACAAGTTCTCTTCTGGTAACCCTTTTTTAGCGCCCTTACCATAGACACTTTCATCTGTGTCAATATCGTAATAATCATAATTAAAAGCTACTTCTGCCAAATCTTCACTCTTATCATTGGTATCAATTAAATACGAAGCTAACAACACATCAAAACTAACCCCTTTTAAATCAATATCATAACGTTTCAGCCCTACTTGATTGGCTTTGGCATCGTATACTACTTTTGTCAGATTTTCATCGTCCAACCACTCTTTAAATGATTCTTGCTGTAACACATCATCGCCATAGGACACATATAATTTATCAGCATTCCCCCAAGCCACACCGGAGATATCAGCCGTGTGATAATTAGGTTCAAGCATCTCGACATAGAGACTCATATTGTCGCTAAACATACTCGTTTTAGCTTCTGTTACCACTTCATAAGTCACTTCAGCTAACGGCTCGCTAGAAGAGGTTAAACCAGAAGTATCCAATTTGTTTAACTGCTGCTTAAATTCCATTTCGCGGTAAAAAGGAACCAACTTATCAATATCTTTACCACTATATGCCAGTTTCTCAACATCCACATCAATCGGTGCATCCACATCAATGGTTGCTAGTTTTTTACTCAGAAAAGCTTGCTCTTTATCATTGATCAAGTTTTCCTTCATTTTGCTTGGTTTCAACTCGTCAATGTGCTCATAGAGACCTTCAACCGATCCATATTCCATTAACAATTTAATCGCAGTTTTTTCACCAACGCGAGTAACACCTGGAATATTATCGGAATTATCACCAGCCAGTCCCTTCATATCAATAATTTGTAAAGGCTCCAAGCCGTATTTTTCTTTAATAAATTCAGGAGTATAGGTCGTTAACTCACTAACGCCTTTAGTTGTCACTTCCACTCGAATGTTAGGATCAGCTAACTGCGTTAAATCCTTATCTCCAGAGATAACCACGACTTCAAAGTCATCTGCACCCACACGGCGAGCCAAGGTGCCAATAATATCATCTGCCTCATAATCTGCCAACTCATAGTGTTGAATACCAAATGCCTCGATTAGTTCGCGAATATAAGGCATTTGCTCTTTAAACTCACCTGGTGTTTTAGCACGACCAGCTTTGTACTCATCAAAAAAGGCGTGACGAAAGGTCGTTTTCCCCGCATCAAAAGCGATTAAAACATGGCTCGGCTCTTCCTTTTGCATGATATTATCCAACATATTGTTAAAAAATAAAATCGCGTTGGTATGCAACCCACTTTTAGTTTTAAAAGATTCAAAATTTTGAATCGCATAGAATGCTCTAAAAGCCACACTATTGCCATCAATCAGTAACAGTTTATTTTTTGACATAACATTTCTCCATTCTTAACACTCTTCTCCATTTTACCAAAAAACAGACTGGTTTGCGAAGTTAAGTGACTGAAAATAAATTTTCTTTTAAGCAGCACAATACGTTTTCACTCCTGACCCTTGTCAAAATACCCTTGCCCCACAATGATAAACGCTTTTCACTCGTAACAATCACTGAATTAGTCATGAGACTTCGGAATCCGGAAACTCACGCCATAACATTTTCTTACCTACAAAAAAAACTTCCTCCTTAGATTAGGCCTAGGAGGAAGTTTCAATGGATTTAATTAATCTCTACCAAAAATACGTAAGAAAGCTAATAACAAGTTGATAAAGTTCAAGTATAATTGTAACGCACAGAAAACAGCCATTCCTTTTAATTCTGGTGCATCACCAAATTGATTGTAAATAGCTTTGATTCGTTGGTGATCGTAGGCCGTTAGTCCTGCAAATACAAAGACTGTTACGATTGAGATGAACAGCATTAATGGCTCACTTCTTAAAAAGAGACCATTTACCAATAGCACCACAATCACACCAATTAAGGCGACTCTCATTGCCTGCCCCATAGCACTTAAATTCTTTTTCGTGCGTGCTCCAAATACTGCCATCACACCAAACGTTGCAGACGCAGCAACGAAAGCACTCGTAATTGCTTCACCACTGTACATAGCCAAAGTAAAACTCATCACTACCCCATTCAAAAGAGCATACGCAATAAATCCGCCTAAAGCTAATGAAGGGTTTTTAACTGCTTTAGCACTTAAAAAAACCACTAAAGCAATTTGGGCTACCCATAAAATAATTAGCCCAAAAGGATTATTCTGCATAAATTGGTTAGCCTGTTCCGCAAACACATTTAGCACTAAATAGGCTGAAACAGCGCTAAGTGCAATCCCAATTCCTAAATAAGCATAAATCTTTGAGAAAAAAGCGGCCAAACCTGCATCTGACCTTTGCGATACCTGATTGTATTGATTTTGTTCCATAATTATTGCTCCTTGCTTTCTTCTATTTTCGCCAATGGCGGTTTAACCATCACAACAGCATCTAACACGCGATCACCAACTCCGTTAATCGCTTCAACTGAAATAGTGGCGACATCTTTCATTTTATCGACTTTAATTACTTCAAAGTCAAAAGTTAATGTTTCATAATGATACACTGGTTCAATAAAGTTAATCGAAAAATTGACAACATGAGACCCTGGACCAGGCAAATGCTTAGACACCGCACTAGTGATAATCCCAATCAACATAGCGGATGGCACAATCGGTTTCTGATACTCCGTGGTTTTTGCATAATCATGTTGAATATAGAGTGGGTTCGCATCGTTGGTTAACCCCAGATATAACAACAATCGATCGTCCTCAATCGACTCCGTTACACTTAAAGACTGCCCCTCTTCAATATCCTCTATTGTCTTGCCTATTTTTCTCGGCTTTCCAATCATTTTAAAACAGACACCTCCATCTTTTATGTTCTAATTGTACCAAAAAAGACAAAAATCGCAAGTTTTCAATTCCTTTCGTGAAAAATACTTGCCACCTCTCTCTTTTTTAACAAGAACCACAGACCAAAGCAACTGGCGCTTTATCAATAGCCTAAAGAGAAGACTGGTTTCCCACTCTCCTCTTTAGAACTATCTTCAATCGTTTTACATTTTGTTACGACGTGTCGTACCTAAGAGGTTTTCATAGGCGTGTTGGAATTTTTGGACATCACCGGCACCCATAAATATGATGACCGCATTGTGGAAATCCAATAACGGCGATACATTGTCTTCTTTAACCACAGTTCCACCCTTAGTAATTTTATTACCTAAATCCTCAATTCGAACTTCCCCTTGTTGCTCACGGGCTGAACCAAAAATATCGCATAAATAAACTTCATCTGCTGTATCTAAAGCTTCGGCAAACTCATCTAAAAGAGCAACTGTTCTAGTAAAAGTATGAGGTTGGAAGACGGCAATGACTTCTTTATCTGGATACTTTTGTCGGGCACCATCGATTGTTACAGTAATTTCTGCCGGATGATGGGCATAATCATCTACAATAATCATGTCACTCACTTTTTTCTCACTAAAACGTCGCTTAACGCCACCAAAGGTTAACATTTCTTCGGCTACGCGCTTCATATCTAACTGCTCTAAATACGCAATGGCGATAACCCCTAATGCATTATACACATTGTGCATGCCATAAGTTGGAACAGCGAACTTCCCAATACTTTCCCCTTGATGAAAGACTTCAAATCTAGAACCTAAGGTATCACGCTCAATATTTTTCGCTTGGAAATCATCATTATCGTTAATGCCATAATAATAAACAGGCACATCCGTATCCAATTTGCGCAAGTACTCATCGTCACCAAAAACAACTAGTCCTTTTGTGACCTGAGTTGAGAAAGTTTGAAAGGCATCAAAAACATCGTCAATGCTCTTGTAATAATCAGGATGATCAAAATCAACATTGGTAATGATCGCATAATCGGGGGCATAGGCTAAAAAGTGACGACGGTATTCGCAAGCTTCAAAACTAAAGAATCTCGCGCCTGAGACACCATGCCCCGTACCGTCACCGATTAGGTAGCTTGTGGGTTCAATGCCGCTTAAAACGTGTGACAACAACCCTGTGGTACTAGTCTTACCATGTGAACCTGTCACAGCAATACTAGTAAAGTTTTTAATAAAGTCGCCAATAAAGCGATGGTAACGAATAACTTGCAAACCTTTTTTTAACGCCTCCTGTATTTCGCGGTGACTGTCGGGGAAGGCATTTCCAGCAATGATAATCATGCCGTCTTTTATATTATTTTCATCAAATGGTAAGATTGTCACATTCGCTTTTTCTAATTCACGTTGTGTAAACGTGTACTGCTCAATGTCTGACCCTTGAACACGGTAACCTTTTTCATGTAGTACTAATGCTAGGGCACTCATGCCAGCACCTTTAATTCCGACAAAGTGATACAATGGTTTTTCTTGATTTTGCATGAAAATCCTCTTTTCTAATGTTTAAACTTTTATGTTAGGTTGGTGGTTAATTTAATTGTAGTATTTCGACTTCTAACGTTTCCTTTGTTTTTATACCGATTACCATTATGATACATTCTGGCTGATAATTCAACCAAAAAAACTTTCACTGAGCTTAAACAGTGAAAGCTTAATAATTAATCAAAGTACTTATTGGCTATTGACTGTGACGTTTCTTCTTCCATGATCCCCGATAACGACTTTTCCAAACGAGTGTTTTTACCTGTTTGATCAGGTTGTTCCTTCTTTTTTCGAGTAATAGCAGGAATCGTTTCATCATTCTTTGAGCCCTTTTTCATCTGTTTGAACTCTCGACGTGTAAAAGGAATAGTCGTTTCTTCTTCACGAACTTCAAATTCACTGATTTCACGTTTTTCAATTTCATCATATTGGAATGATCGGTCCTCATTATCCTCTAAAATCAAATAACTAGCTTTTGGTTTCTTCATCCGATCAATAATCTCTTTTTTACTGTAGGCAGGTTCGACACCTTCTGGCACGATCGAGGCTGGGATGTGTTTTGGGACAAAATAAGAGCGCCCTTTGTATTTACCTGGTTGTGCGTTACTACTGGCCCGCTGATCCAATTTTTTTTCACGCGTCAGTTTCTTTTCCAGACTAGCCCGATGATCGCTATAAAAGACTGGCTTTTTAACTTCAACAACGGATTCCTCCATCGGCGGTCCCTGATAAGAGAAATCCGGACGCTTTTCTCTTTTTAAAGGCTCAGCTTTAGCCGGCACATAGGGTTCAGGCATTACTGGTTCCGCAGCTTCCTGCTGGAATCGCGCCTCAGATGCCTCAGGCTCATCTGCCACCGTTTGGTTTTCAGAAAATGGGGTTTTGAACTCATCACTAAATAAATCTCGGCCACTTGATTTTGGTAGCTTGACGCCTTCCTTGTCATCAAAAGCCGGAAATCTAAAATTTTTACGTTTATCTGCAAATTCCATTAATCATCAGTCCTTTAACGTTCTGTCTTCTACAGTGTAGCATATTTTTTTAAGATAAAAAACACTTCTGTTCCTTTTTAGTGGAAAGTTATGGTAATCTATTAGTGAAACGTAAAATAAATTCGTTGAGAAAAACCCCTAAGAAAACCATAACTGAAGGTTCAATCCACGAATTAACGAATAGAACGGATGACTAACATGTATAAATTAATCGTCAGCGATTTGGATGAAACCCTTATCGACAGCCACGGAAATGTGTCACAAGAAAATTTAACGGCTATAAAAAAAGCGCAAGATTTAGGTATTAAATTCGTGCCTGCCACTGGCCGTAGTTTTAATGACTTTCAGCATATTTTAAAGTTGACAAATGTTCATGATTTGGAAAATCAGTACTCTATTTCTTACAATGGCGGCGTAATCACCGAAAATAAACGCAACCGGCTCATCACCACCACGGCCCTACCTTTTGAGTTAGTTCAACATATTTTCGACCTTGGCGTTAAACACGACGTTTTGATTCACCTGTTCACTTTAAAGGACATTCATACGCTCAACATGAATTCGGATGAACACGACTATCTTGATGGACACATCGTTTTAACATTATTAGACAAACCCGATATCAGCCATTTAGCTGATTCCCCGATATTAAAAATTAATTTTCAACATTTAAATTTAGCCTTTTTAAAAGAGATTGAAATGAGCCTATCTCCCCAAATTAGTGAGAGTCTGGACATTAATTATTCCTCAAACCGCTACTTGGAATTTAACCCTCACGGCGTCAATAAAGGCAATGCCTTACGCCAATTGATGAGAATCCTAGACGTGTCACCAGAAGAAGTCCTTGCCATCGGTGACAATATGAATGACCGCACTATGATTCAGTTGGCAGGCTTAGGTGTTGCCGTGGCCAATGCCGTGCCTGAATTAAAAGAAAAGGCCAACTACCAGTGTCAAAATGATCATAATCACCACGCTGTTGCCGAAGCAATCGAACGCTTTATCCTCTAAGTTAAACCACCTCTTGAGAGTCTCAAGAGGTGGTTTATTGGTTTATTCTATTTCGTCGCCCTCAACTAATTCCGCTTCACCTAACAACTTATCATAGCCGATTCGCGGACTACCATCGTCTAAAAACAATCGCCCTGTATTGCGATACCCAGTTTTGGTTAACATATAACGCATGCCATCATTTGACTCGTGAGTGTCCGTTCGAATTACCTGACGACCAAGGTCTAACGTCACCTCTTCTACATATGCCAATAATTTCAGCGACGTGCCTCGACCTTGATAATCATTGTTAATAGCCAAACGATGGATGACCGTATAAGGTTCCTGACTATTCCAAGCGCCTCCAAGCAATGAGTCATAGCTGGTTTCAGGATTTAAACTAAGAACAATCACCCCTAAAATCAACTCTTTTTCCACCGCAACATAACATTGTTTTAAAGCGATGTCCTGTCTAATTTCAGGAATTCCAGGATAATCTCCCTGCCATTGATCAATCTTCTGTTCTCTAAAAAACGCTTTTGTCTGCGTCAAAATCGTCAAAATCTCTAACACATCTGCTTCTTCAGCCAGTCTAAAATCCATCTTTTCAGCCCCTATTTGTAAAGCTTTTGCGATGGCTTAAGGCCCCTCGCAAAAACTAGACTATTTAATATCTTCCCCTATTATACCTAAATTACTGCAAAAATAAAAACCTCTGTTTCACGTTAAAACAGAGATTTCCATTCCTAAAACGATGCTAGCCAGTTAGCCACTTCTTCAATAGCATCTGGTATACCAGCGGGATTTTTACCACCAGCTTGAGCCATATCTGGACGACCACCACCGCCACCGCCAACTTTTGGTGCAATAGCTTTGATTAAATCCCCAGCTTTAAGCCCCTTATCATTTGCGGCTTGAGACATTGCCACTAATAAGTTAGCTTTTTCGCCTTGAGAAGTACCTAATACCAAGATATCCGACAGATTCTTTTGTTTCCACTGATCGGCTAATTGACGCAATTGATTCATGTCTTTGACAGAGACTTGTGCGGCAATATAACTGGTTCCATTAACTTCTTCCACGTCTTTAAAGATATCACCCGCTTGCTGATTTGCTAGTTTCGCGTTCAAGCTCTCATTTTCTTTTTGCAATTCTTTTATTTGCTTTTGCAGTTGTTCAACTTTGCTAGAAACTTCTTTCAGTTGAGGTGTTTTCACTAAGGTTGCCACGCCTTTCAGCATGTCTTCCTCACCTTTTAATAATTCGTATGCCTCTTGACTGGTTACCGCTTCGATACGACGAACCCCCGCCCCAATTCCTGATTCAGAAACAATCTTAAAAATACCAATATCTGACGTGTTTGAAACATGGGTTCCCCCGCATAGCTCGATGGAATAATCAGCCATTTTCACAACTCGCACATCATGACCGTATTTTTCGCCAAAGAGAGCCATTGCGCCCATGCCTTTCGCTGTATCGATATCCGTTTCAATTGTTTCAACGGGAATTCCTGACCAAATTTTTTCATTGACGATTTGCTCCATTTGAGCTAATTCTTCACTCGTCACTTGACCAAAATGAGTGAAATCAAAGCGCAAGTGAGTCGGTGTCACAAGAGAGCCGGCTTGATTAGCATGCTCACCTAACATATCTTTTAAAGCCCGGTGCAGCAAATGTGTCGCTGTGTGATTTTTTAAAATCTTATTGCGACGAGTTTGATCTACCACTAATTCATAGGTTTGACCCGTAACTAAATTCCCTAAAACTTCAACTTTGTGCAAGGGTTGACCGTTTGGCGCCTTTTGAACATCCACTACTTTCGCCACAACCTCGCCTGCCTCGGTTTTAATCAGTCCCATATCAAAGGTTTGACCACCCATTTCAGCATAAAATGGCGTTTCCTTAAAAATTAGCTGGCCGTCCCCTTTGTCTAATTCAGGAACAATCCTTTCATCGGCAATAATCACCGTTAATTCACTTCTTAAATCAGTTTGCCCATAACCATCAAAGGTACTGCTCTCTTTAATGTCTGTTAACAAAGCTGACTGCACATTCATGGATTGATCTGTATGACGGGCTGCACGAGCTCGTTCACGCTGAGCCGTCATCTCCGTTTCAAAACCTGCATGATCAACGGTTAAGCCTTCATCTTCGGCGATTTCCTCAGTTAATTCCACAGGAAAGCCAAAAGTATCATACAATTTAAAGATATCCTTGCCACTTAAGACCCTCTCATTTTTCTCTTTCATTGAAGCAATCAAATCCGTTAAGATTTGTAACCCTTCATTGATGGTTTCATGGAATCGCTCTTCTTCGGTGCGAATCACTTTTTCAATAAACGCTTGTTGCTCGGAGACTTCCGGATAATAACTTTCCATAATGTTGCCCACAACTGGCACAAGTTGATACATAAATGGCTTATCAATTCCCAGTTTTTTCCCATGCATAACAGCCCGGCGTAATAAACGGCGCAAGACATAACCACGGCCTTCATTTGATGGTAATGCCCCATCGCCAATCGCAAAGGAAACCGCACGAGTATGGTCGGCAATGACTTTAAAAGAGGTATCTGTAGCAGCATCTTGTCCATAGACTTTGCCATCGCTTAACTGAGCCGTCGCATTAATAATTGGCATGAATAAATCTGTTTCAAAATTTGTCGGTGCCTCTTGAAGAATCGACAATAAACGCTCCAAGCCCATTCCTGTATCAATGTTTTTATTCGGTAGAGGTTCATAAGTCCCTTCCAAGGTGTGGTTAAATTCAGAAAAAACCAAGTTCCAGATTTCCAAATAACGTTCATTTTCGCCACCAGCATAGTTTTCCGGATCGTCTTCCGCAACATCATTATACGCTTGACCACGATCGTAAAAAATTTCAGAATTGGGACCACAAGGGCCAGCACCGATATCCCAGAAATTATCTGCAATATCAATCACTCGTTCCGTGCTTAACCCAACTTCTTCTTCCCAAATACGACGAGCTTCTTTATCTTCAGGATAAACCGTCACATACAATTTCTCAGCATCAAAGCCAATCCATTTCTCATCGGTTAAAAATTCCCAAGCCCAGTGAATTGCTTCTTTCTTTTGATAATCTCCAATCGAGAAATTACCAAGCATTTCAAACATCGTGTGATGACGAGCAGTTTTACCAACATTTTCAATGTCATTTGTCCGAATACTTTTTTGAGCATTGACGATTCGTGGATTGTCAGGTACCACAGTTCCGTCAAAATATTTTTTCAAGGTAGCTACACCTGAATTAATCCATAATAACGTCGGGTCATTAATCGGCACAAGCGAGGCACTAGGTTCAACAGAATGAGTTTTCTCCTTAAAAAAATCTAAAAACATTTGACGCACTTGGCTACTACTTAATTTTTTCATGATTGATAATACTTCCTTTCTATTTTGAGAGCTGATAAATTGGCACAAAAAAACATCATGCAAAACAAGGACGTCGACACGCGGTACCACCTTGTTTGCAATGATGTCAATCATTACCTCTTAAGCTCGATAACGCAGAGTGGCGTGATAATTTCTTATCAAAATCCGTTAAAGGGAGCATTTTAATGTGAGACGGCTTTTTTTTCAGCAAATAAAAAGCTCTCTAATCGTCACCCGTCACTAAAACATATCCTTTTCCATCTCAAAGTATAATAAACCTACGACCAAAAGTCAATTTTAATCGCAGAAAAATGGATTATTATCGCCCAACCTAGTAAGATGTAGTAAACTATAGATACTACCAACAGGAGGCGATAACGATGATTCATTCCCAAGACATTACTGATTACATTCACAACTACCCGGCGGACATTCAGGATATTCTAACAAAAACTAGAGAAACAATCCAAGCCGCCGCCCCTGACAGCGTTGAAAAGATCAGTTATCAAATGCCAACTTATTACTTAAATGGCAATTTGGTCCATTTTGCCGCGGCAAAAAAACATTTGGGCTTTTACCCAACCCCCAGTGCCATCAGCGAATTTTCAGAGGACTTAGCCCCATACAAAACCTCTAAAGGTGCGGTACAATTCCCTTACGCCAAAGAAATCCCTTATGACTTGATTTCTAAAATGGTCACCTTTCGAGTCAAGGAAAATACCGCCAGTTCCCACTAAAATAAGCCCTCCACTATTAGTCGGAGGGCTTATTTTAGTTAGGATCAATCACGATGCTTTTGCGATAATGATAAAACCGTGGATCCAATTTTTCGTTCACCTTAAATTGATACTTTGGCTGATAGTAACTGGAAAAAGGTAAAATTTGTTCAATTAAATGGCGCCCTTTCATCGAATGAATGTCTAGCTTCACCGTGTCGTTATTATCGGTTAATTCATAATGTACCAATTCATCAGGCTGTACCAAACCAAACATATTTTCACGACCGACTTTTTTTAAAGCAGATTCAAAGGGGTGAGTGGTATCTAATTTAATCTCATTTCCCCAACGGAATAAACGACGAGTCCCACCTCCTACCGCAAATTCCCAGGCATCTTCAGATAATAACTGAAAACCCACCCGGTGTAGCGCTAACCACAATTCACCGTAATTACAATCCTGATGGTCGTAGACATGGTAATGGTCTGGATCGTCACGTCGCTGCTCCAAATAATACTGGTCGACTTTAAAAAGGCTAACAGGATAGGTCCATGCCAGACTATCAGCTAAAGACAGCTCCGGATTAAACGTACGGGATACAGCTTCTTGATGCGGTTTAAAAAAAGCCTCATCTCCAACAAAACTTCCTGACACCACATTATAGGAACCTCTTAAATTAGTGCCAACTGGTTGACTGCTTTTGGCAACAATCATTGGCGGAATGTCAACTTTCCGTAACGGACTGGTCCCTTGATTAATATAACGATCAATATCTTCTAAGAACCTAAAGTCATAAGACTCACCCTCATAATCAATCGACGCTCCCAACGACGATAAGTCAGCAGCTGTTAAAGGCGTCCCATACGTTTGGCTCATACCCTTGGATCCATTCAATTCCTTCAGTAAGTCCTGACTTTTGAGCCCTTGGCTACCGAAATCCCAACCTAAAATGACTTCTTTTTGACCAGGAATAAAGACGAACATTTCGCCATTGATCATCAATTCAAAGGTTCGGCATTTCATGCCACACATGTCAAAGGTCACTAATCGCTGCCAATCAAGAGACAGCCGCGGGTTCAAAAAAAACTTAATGACTCCCGCGAATAACTCAGTCTTTTCCTCGTCAGTCAATTGCTTCCAATTATGTACCTGCAAACAGTCATAAAACTCCATTACCATGAGCTCCTTCTTACTTCATGTATTTGTCTAAAAACTGGCTAACCACATTTCGATACCCTTCACGGTCGTCTTTAAAACTCGTTCCATGTTTTGCCCCTTTGACCACATACTTCTCTTTCGGTCCCTGGGTAGCTTCATAATTTTTAGCCAACATCTCAAAAGGCACAAACTTGTCTGCGTCCCCGTGAATAAATAGCATTGGCAAGGTATTTTTTTTCAACTGATCAATTGAGCTGGCTTCATTGAAATTATACCCCGCTTTAATGCCTGAGTAGACTGAAGTCAATGGGACCAGGGGAAAACTTGGTAAGTTAAACATGTCTTTTAACTGATAAGACAATTCATTAGCCACAGTGTCATAGCCGCAGTCTTCAATGATAACTTTAACATTATCTGGCAAGTCTTCACCAGAGGTCATCATAACGGTGGCGCCCCCCATGCTAATGCCATACAACATAATGTCCACGCCATCAGGGTAGCTGTCTACCATCATTTTAATCCATTCAACATAGTCAAGACGATCAGGCCAGCCAAAGCCGATATATTCCCCTTCACTTTTACCATGAGCACGTGCATCAGGTACAAGTAAATCATAGCCCATTTCATAAAATAATTCACCAAAATCCTGCATGTGTTCAGCATCACTGCCATAACCATGGGATAGTATCGCTAATTTAGGCGTACCTTCCTGGCTTTGCTTAAAATGAGTAGCAACTAACTTTAAATCATCAAAACTTGTTTGATGCAAAGTAGTCGGTTCCTCTTTAATAAAAGCCCACTTACTAAAATCACTCCCTTGACTGCCACTTGCTTCACTGGCAGAAAGAAAATCTTTTTCTCCTCGAACAATAGCGTAGTTAAAAAGGTAATTGACACCCCAGCCTAATCCTACTATTATAGAGAGTAACGCAACAATTCCAACAATAATTCCTAATTTTTTCACCATTCGTGCTCCATTTCGTATATAATATAATTAATTATGGGATTCTTTAGTTTCAATTATAAAGGAGATTGGTATAAATGAAAACTTATTTCTCTGATGAGCCGTGGGTGCAGACCTATGCCTTTTATCTCAGAACTCTTGTGTTCGTTCAAGAAATGGGCGTTTCTCCCAGTGTTGAATTTGATCATTTGGATAATGACGACCATCCCTATTTACTGATGATGGATAACGGTATTCCGGTTGGAGCGGTCCGTTACCTACAGAAAGACGAACATACCGTTCATCCAGACAGCTTGTGTGTCTTGGAAGACTACCGCAATCGTTCGATTGGCTTTCGCTTAATGCTGATGATTGAACAAAAAGCCCTTGAGAATGGTTGCATTTTCTCAGTGATCCGTGCTCACACTTCAACGATTCCTTTCTACCATCAGTTAGGTTACAGTGTCGCTTCTGAAGAATACATTGAAGAAGGAAACTTGTATGTTGAGATGCAAAAAAGCCTAATCCCCTCTTTGGTGTGATTAGGCTTTTTTGCGTCTTATTATTTCTTGGTTTTTTTGGCTTTTTTAATCACACGCGCTTGAGAACGGCGTTCAATTCGTCGTTGCATTTTTTCTTTATCAGCAATCGCCCAATTAATTTTTTTCTTGTAGCCAGGTTTGATGTTTTTCTTTTTCTTTTTAACAAGACCAATCATTTCAGTATCTAAATTCTTTTGAGATTTATTACGTTGAGTCCGGCGATTACGGTCATAACTGTCGATAATTTCATCGCCTTTAATCTCTTTTGGAACAAATTCGATGCCGATTTTTTCAAGCTCGTTAATTGCTTTTTCATCACTTGGATCATACAAAGTAATAGCAATTCCATCTAAGCCATTACGACCCGTACGGCCCACTCGGTGAATAAAGAAATCCAGTTCATTAGGAATTTCAGCATTGATGACATGAGAGACACCTTCGATATCGATACCACGGGCTGCTAAATCCGTTGCAACAACATATTGATATTCTAAATTTTGAACCTGTTTCATGACGCGCTTACGTTCACGAGGTAAAATATCTCCATGAATTTTCGCCACTTTCAGGCCTTGATTTTTTAAATAACCAGCAATTTCATCAACACGTTGTTTGGTATTAGCAAATACAATAGCTAAATAAGGCTGACCTGTTGTTAATAATTTATGAATCAGTTCATTATTATTTTTCCCTTTAGTTGACACTAACCAGTTATCAATCGTATCAGAAATAATTGATTTAGGTTTAATGTGCTCAATAACGGGGTTAACCATGTATTTTTTCAAAAATGGTTTTAAACTCTCAGGAATTGTGGCAGAAAAAACTAACATTTGTAAGTTATTTGGCAACTTACCTGCAATCTTATCCACTTCTTCCAAGAATCCCATATCCAAGGTCATGTCTGCTTCATCCACAACAAATGCCGTGGCTGTATGAGCACCTAGACCATTTTGTTCATTCATCAAGTCTAAAATACGTCCTGGCGTCCCAATGGCAACATGAGGTTGTTGTTTTTCAAGTTTTGCTAGTTGACGTTTTTTATCTGTACCACCAACAAAACGAGAGACGCGAATCTCAACATCGCTTGCTTCTGCTAATTCCACAGCCGCCTGATAAATTTGATTGGCTAACTCACGACTTGGCGCTGTTACCAAAATTTGAACTTCATCTTTACTTGGATCAATTTTATCCATTAACGGTAATAAAAATGTATGTGTTTTTCCTGAACCAGTTTGGGACTGTCCGACGACACTCTTGCCCTTTTTAATAACTGGAATCAGTTTTTCTTGAACTTCTGTTGGTTCTACAAACCCTTTAGCTTCAAGAGCTTTTTCTAAATAAGGCTGTAAATTAAATTGTTTAAAAGAACTCAACACCTTCACCTCTTCCTCTTCTTTTGATTGTTTTGCTTCATTTTCTAGTCATCTGTTGCCTTGTTACATAAATATGGGTTATTAATTAAGTTACAGGGCGTGAATCGGCTTCTCCTACAAAAACAATCAAAATAATGTAGGGTATCCCACGCCTTCAAGGGAACCTCCCCTGCTTTCATGTAACATCATTTAAGGGATAGTCAGACCATTAAAGCACTTTTGCATTATAGCACAATTTGCCACTCATATCTAAATTTAATTCACTAAAAAGATTAAGATAGGAATAATAAACAGATAAACGACAAAAGTTAAGGCTTGAGTCGTCGTTGTAAATTCAACATCCGCTTTATATTGACGTGCCAAAATCGGCATTGAATTTTGAGCTGGCATGGCGGATTGAATAATAAAAACCTTTAACATCATCTCCGGCACCTTAATCACGAAGGATAATAAAATGACAATTATAGGCGAAATCAGATAACGTCCTAACAAAATACCAAACGTGTCTTTGTTTATTTTCAAATTGCGAATCCCTGTCTGAAACACAATTATTCCAATCACAAACATCGACAACGGTGTCGTTAAATGACTCAGATGCCGTGAAAATTTGGTCACCAAATCAATAGTAGGTAGTTCCAATAACATCCATAGCAACCCCACAATAAATCCCAACATGGCCGGTGATAGCAATAATTTCATCACTCCAAGAACATCCATCTGCACACGGTCAATGGTCGGATCTGTGCTATCACCTGAAATCAGATAGATTCCCACCGTCCAAAAAAAAGTCGTGTTACAAATGTAATAAAGCAACACATAAGGCACTGAAACTTCACCAAAGATGGCTAAATTAATTGGCAACCCCATAAAAATTGTATTGGATGCCGTAAACATGGTTTGAAAAACACCCATGCGACTTTGAGGCACCTTAGTTATTTTTGCATACAAATAACTGACACAAAAAGTGACTAATATGGAAACCATCGGCAACAACATGCCTGTAAATAAGTGCAAGAATTCAGCCTTTGTAAAGCGCTCCGTCATGTTTAAAAACATGTTAAAAGGCAAGGCAATATTTAACACTAACTTAGAAAATAGATCAATCGTCCGATTATCAAACCACTTTTTAAAGGACAACCAGTAGCCCATAAAAACCAACGCAAATACCACTAAAATATTCAAATACGACTCTAACATGTTGCCACCTTTTCTTAAAAAATAATCTCATACACATTGTATCACCTCCCAAGAAAATTGAGAAATAAAAAAAGATAGAACCAGTCATCTCTGGCTCTATCTCGACATCTTACAATGCGCCTAAATAGGTCAATGCGTACTTCAAATGATACCCACTAGCTAAAACTAGACTTCGTTCATCAATATCAAACCGCTCATGATGATGACCATATTGCGTCTCTGGATTATCTGGATTACGACTTCCTACGCGACCATACACCCCTTGAGCCACTGCAAGAAAATCGGCAAAATCGTCGGCACCCAAGCTTTGAGGATTGTTGGTAATCACATTATCAGCCCCCACCAGTTCAGCGGCCACTTGAGCAGCCAAGGCAGTCGCTTTCGGATCATTAATCAACGGAGCCGCCGCATCATACACGTCAAAATCAATAGTCGTCCGATGAGCCTCTGCTATATTTTTAGCAATTCGTTCAACAGCCTCAATCACATAGCCTCGCGTCTCGTGACTAAACGTTCTAACAGTCCCTTCAATTCGCGCTTCATTGGCAATAATGTTATAACGGGTCCCCGCATCCAGAACGCCCACTGCCACGACCGCACTTTCCAAGGGACTGACTTCACGAGCGACAATTTTTTGTAACTCAACCACAATGCTAGCCGCTGCCAAAACTGCATCGCGACCTAAATCAGGACGAGCCGCATGACCACTTTCCCCGTGAACATAAATTTTAAAAATATCACAAGAAGCGTTTGTCGGTCCAGCCGTGGCAACTAGTTGACCAACAGGGACACTTGAATCCAAATGAATTCCAAACACCTGGTCAACCCCTTCAATCAAACCAGCCTCTACAAATTGTCGTGCACCAGCGCCAATTTCTTCTGCTTGTTGAAAGGCCAGTAAGATCGTCCCATTAAACTCCCCTTGATGTTCTTTTAACAGTTTTGCCACCCCTAATAATGAAGCAGTGTGGCCATCATGGCCGCAAGCGTGATTCAGACCTTCATTTTTAGAGGCATACTCTTTGCCCGTTTCATCAGGTAATTCCAACGCGTCAATATCCGCTCGGAGAAGGATCGTCTGTCCTTCTCCGGCCCCTTCAATCGTCCCTAGGGTTCCTGTTTCGCCGACACTTACAAAGTCAATGTCGAATTCCGCTAGTTTCTCTTGAATCCATTTTTGCGTCTTGTATTCCTTTAAACTCGCTTCCGGAAATTGGTGCAAATGACGTCGCCACTCAATAATTTGAGGCTCCAACGCCTTTAATTCAGCTTGAATTGTTTCCCATTTAACTGACATCTAATTCCTCCTAATTATTCTTCTGAGTCATGATACTTTTTACCAAGCAGGAATAGAGCTTCCTTTTGAGGTTTCTTCAATAATTTTTTTCGTATCCTCTGTTTGGTAGGCTTTAACGATTTTTTGGTACAACTCATTGTCTTTGTCTTCTTTTTTAGCCACAATAATATTGATATAAGGTTTTGAGGTATCATCGATTGGCTCCAAGAAAATTGCATCTTCTTGAGGTAACAATCCTGCATCAATTGCCAATCCATTGTTTATAATCGCAATATCCACGTCTTTCAATGAACGGGCGACTTGAGCCGCATCTAACTCGCTAATTTCCAAATTCAATTTATTTTCAGTGATATCCTTTGGTCTAGGTGTTGATTTAGCTGCTGGATCCACTTTAATTAAGCCAGCTGTTTGTAACAACAGCAACGCTCGACCACCATTGGTTACATCATTAGGAATCGATACTTTCGCACCGTCTTTTAGTTCTTTAATGTCTTTAACTTTCTCCGAATATATCCCTAGAGGCGCTGTTACCGTATTACCAATCGCCACCAAATCCGTACCATGCTCCTCGTTGTAGTTATCTAAAAAGATTTGATGTTGGAATGAGTTTAATTGAATTTCCCCATCCGCTAAAGCCGCATTAGGTTGGTTATAATCTGTAAAGCTGACAATTTCCAAGTCAATCCCCTCTTTTTTCAGACGACTTTGGACATCTTCCCAGACTTCATTATTTTCACCAATCACACCTAACTTCACTTTTTCAGACCCTTTCACTTCTTCAGCCTTTTTACCACAGCCGACTACTAATAAACTCACCGCTACTAACCCGATTAATCCTGCTAATGTTCTCTTTTTCATCATTGTTTCCCCTTTTCATGGCTCTAAGCCTGTTATAATTATTTAAGCATGTTCTGTTTTTCTAATAAAATAATTGCCAATCATTTGGCTAATGAAGACTAAGATTAAGATGATGAGCGTGGCGACAATTACCACATCATTTTGAAATCGATTATACCCTCTTGCAATGGCTAAGTTACCTAAGCCACCACCGCCAACCGCCCCTGCCATGGCCGTTAAACCAATTAAATTAATGACGGTTAAGGCACTAGCTCTAACAATCCCAGGCAGTCCTTCTTTTAAGTAGACTCGGAAAATAATTTCCAAGGTACTTGATCCCATTGCTTGAGCCGCTTCTACCACACCGCCATCGACTTCAAGTAAGGCATTTTGTATTTGTCTGGCAAAAAATGGGACCGTCCCAATAACCAAGGGGACAATCGAAGCTGTTGTGCCGATTGTTGTCCCAACTACCAAACGGGTAAGAGGAGCAATTACGGCTAACATAATAATAAAAGGTATCGACCGACAGATATTGATAATTTTGTCTAATGTTTCATAAACAACCTTATTGGGGGCAATACCCTGTCGGTCGCTGACCACAAGAATTACGCCTAAAATAATGCCAAAGGCGCCAGCAATCACTGCTGTAGCTAACGTCATATAAATGGTCTCGATAGTACTCTGGACCACTTCATCAGATAATTTCACCACGTTGGGGAAATACTGGTTAATAAATTCATTCATTCTCTTTCCTCCTACTAATTCAATTACTAAAACCTCTTAAACGGCTGCTTGTTTAACAAAAGGAATCGTTCGCGACCGTTGGATAGTTAGAGTTTCAACTGAAACACCCAGTTCAATTAAATAGACTTTTGCTCGCTCAATTTGTTTGGTGTCCCCAACTAATATGACAATTAAATTGCCAATTGGCGTTTGATTTAAGACGTCAATATCACCGTATAAAATATTAGCTTCAATCTGATACTTACTATAGAGATGAGCGATTAAAGGTTGACTGGTTTGACTGCCAACATAGGACAAATGGACCAATTGATCACTCTCTTTTAGTTGAACAATAGCTGGATGATCACCGATAGTTTCCAAGGCTTTATTTAAATGATTAGCCGTTTGAATAAAGTCACGCGTCAACTCATTTTTAGGTTTACTGAAAAGGGTCACGATATCACCCGATTCAATCACACGGCCATCTTCCATGACTGCTACCTTGTGGCAAATTTCTTTTACCACTTGCATCTCATGGGTAATTAGCACAATGGTCAGATTCAATCGTTTATTTAATTCCTTTAATAAATCTAAAATAGCAACCGTGGTTTTAGGATCAAGAGCGCTAGTAGCTTCATCACAGAGCAATACCTCAGGATCATTAGCTAAAGCCCTAGCAATTGCCACACGCTGTTTCTGACCACCTGACAATTGACTGGGATACTGATTCGCTTTATCAGAAATCCCCACTAGCTCTAACAGTGAATTCACCTTTTGCTGCTTCTCAATTTTAGTTAGACCTGAACCACGCAAAGGATAAGCCACATTATCGAATACTGTCCGAGCTTCCATTAAATTGAAATGTTGAAAAATCATGCCAATTTTTTTGCGAGCTTGGCGAAGTTCTTTTTTTGACAAAGTTCCCAAGTCCTGATTATTCACCACAACCCGCCCCTTCGTAGGAGGTTGAAGATAATTAATCACCCTCACCAACGTACTTTTCCCGGCCCCACTGTACCCAACAATGCCATAAACTTCACCTTTTTTTATCGTCAGCGAGACATCACGAACGGCATTAACAACTTTCTCTTTACCTGTAAAGGTAACCTCAATGTTTTCTAATTTAATCATCCTATATCCTCCTCTTGTCTATAAAAAAATCGCCCTTCTAACCCATCAGCCTATTCGCTAACAGATTAGAAGGACGATTTAACTCGCGTTACCACCTTCATTCGATTAAGACTACCATCTTAATCCTCTTCAAGTACTGAAACAATACTCTAGCACTATAACGGGTGCTCCCATCGTAGCCTTGTGGTCTCCCACTCGGTACGCTGCTCCAAGACCATTTTCACTAGCTCACTTACTTCATCTGCTCTCATCTAATTGCCAGATTCTCTGTAAAAGTGTGACCTACTTACTTTCCTTTTCATCGCATTTACTTATTTTATATATTTGTTCCGATCAATCTGTCTTTCCAGTTCTCACTAACCCATTAACTCAGGGGCCTACCTAGCGCCTTATCTACACGTCTCGCTTTAACCATTCCATTGATAAACTACAGACATCTGAATTAAGGTTTTCCCGGCGGGGTATGGGAAAACAGAAAAAAACTTCCGCCCTCGCAATACTTAATGTACTGCAAGGACGAAAGTTAAACATTCGTGTTACCACCTTGATTTATTTCTTTATCACTAAAGAAATCTTAACCAGTTCACAAAGCACCATTGTCTTTGCATACTGTGACACGCTATCGGGTGTCTTCACCGTAATTGGCTAAAAGTAGCTTCTCACCAATTGCCCATCCAAGACCATCTTCAATTTATTAATCATTGCCCACTTTCACCAAACAGGGCTCTCTTTAAAATGATGCCTAAATTTACTCTTCTTTTCATTTGAGACTATTAATTCAGTTGTTAATAATGACTATACACAAGTTGAAAAAAATTGTCAATAACTTTTCTGCACTTTTTCAAAAAAACAACGAAGGACCTTTAAACAATCCTTCGCTGTTACGATTATTCTGCAGATAAAGCAGCCATGGTGATATAGTTATATGGCTGGTTAAAATGTGGCAAGAAGAAAATATCCAATAACTTCAATTTATCGATGGTGACTTTCTCTTCGATTGCCAATGAGAACATGTGAATGCCCATTGAAATATCTTCAGTTGAGGCCATTTGCGTCCCTAATACACGACGAGTCTTAGCGTCATAAATGATTCTGATCTTCACATTCCCATTGTCCTTCATAAAGGCCGGTTTTTGCAAATCTTCAAACTCCGTGTATTTAACCTCAAAGCCAGCTTTTTCAGCGGCAGCAATGTTTAGTCCAGTTGAAACCATGTTGTAGCCGAAGATTGAAATCCCGTTAGAACCTTGGACACCAATCGACTCAAGAGGGGTTCCACCAACGTTATGGCCAGCAACAATCCCACTTCGAACAGCATTTGTCGCTAAGGCAATATACGTCGTATCTTCTAAGGCATTACTGTAAATAGTCGCGCAATCGCCGACTGCATAAACATCAGGCAAACTTGTTTCTTGTTTTAGGTTAACTTTATAGGCGCCATTTGTAAATGTTTCGATATTATCTTTTCCAAGTGTGTTATTAGGGGCAAATCCGATGGCCATTAAGACTAAATCAGCGGCATATTCACCTTTATCAGTCACGACAGTCGTTACTTTTCTGTCCACACCTTTGTATTCCTGAACCAATTCCCCAAAATGATTATGGATGCCATTGTTTTCTAGCACTTTGTCCATATCTTTTGTAAACCAAGAATCATAGTACGTATTTAAACATGTATCGGCTGCATCGAACAAACGAACATTTTTGCCCCGACGTTTAGCAGCTTCAGCAATCTCAACACCAATATAACCAGCGCCGATAACAGCAACTTCCTTCACGTGATGGTCAGATAAAGCTTGATCCGCTGTTTGTCCATCTTGGAACAATTTAACGAATTGAACATTTTCCAAATCACTGCCGATAATATTCGGTGCAATTGGAACAGAACCCGTTGCTAAAATTAATTTATCATAACTTTCGACAATTTCTTCGCCCTCTTTTGTTTTAGCAAATACTTTTTTCTTGTCAAAATCGATTGATTCAACACTAGTTTCCATGTGAACCTTCGCACTTTTATCCTCAAAAGCTTCTTTATTTGTGTAAAATAAGTGTTCGTAGGAATTGATTTGACGACCAACCCAAAGGGCGGTTCCGCATCCTAGGTAACTCAAATTCGTGTTACGGTCAAAGATAACTAATTCGTTCTCTGGATAACTATCCAAAAGTGTATTTGCAGCAGCAATCCCGGCATGATTTGCACCAATTAAAACTATTTTACTCATAAAGTGTGCTCCTTCAATTTTATTTTCGTCCACCGACCGAAACGGACGTATTGTGAACGATATCATAACTTTACCGCAAAAAAATAGAAATTTCAACAAAATAATCATTTTTTCACAATATTTCATTAAATAGTCCAAATTAAAACAAAAAGGGTTAGGTTAACAAACACTAACTTTGCTTTTTTTAGTCAAAAAAGATAAACTTATCTTTAGTAAGACAATCATTTTTCAAATAAAAGGACGTCTATTTATGAAACTAAGCATTAGAGAACGACAAATTCAGACAATTCCGACCCTAGAAGTTGTCCCTGAGCATTTAGCCAATCAACCTTTACCACTTATCGTTTACTACCATGGCTGGCGCAACAACAAAGAATTGATGCTAACACAAGCACGACGGCTTGCTGGAAAAGGATTCCGAGTGATCTTGCCCGACGCCATGAATCACGGCGAACGCAAAGTGACTGAGATTTCAACCATTCCTGGCGTCACCTTTTGGTCCAGTATTCAATACAACATCATCGAGTTCAACGTGATTGTGGCCTATTTCGAAGATCGTCAATGGATTCTTGACAAGCGAATCGGTGTTGGTGGGTATTCCATGGGTGGAATCACTACTGCCGCCCTTTTAAGCCAACATCCTGAAATCAAAGTGGCCTCAAGTATCATGGGAACGCCGAAACCCTTTGATTATTTAAGGCTAATTCAAACGAAAGTTCGCCAAAATAATTATCCCTTGCCAGCAGATTTAAGGTTAATTTTAAGTTGGATTCCCCAATTTGATTTATCTCTTCAACCCGAAAAAATGGCAAACCGACCAATTCTTTTTTGGCACGGCACTGAAGATGAAAAAATACCGTATCATCAGGCCTACGACTTTTATCTCGACAACCTAGAGCAATCCTATAGTCAAAATACGGTCTTTTTAACTGGCCAGGGAGAAGGACATCTCGTAACAATTGAATTAATGGAACAAATTGCCGATTTTTTTGACGAACACCTATAGAGAGGCCCCCGGTCAAACAAAAAACAGGCTAGGGCGATAATATCGCGACTAGCCTGTTTTTTGTTAATTAGATTTCATCAATTCTTCAACGTATTTAACTGTTTCAGGTTGAGTCTCTTTAATGCGTTTAATTGACTCTGCAAATTGTGGTAAGTGGTCTTCATGAGCTAATAATAACTCATCCAACAAGGTTCTAGCCATTGTTCCACCTGGCACTAATGGGTTCACAGTGAAAGCTTGTAGAGCTGCACCATAGTCCCCTGTAATCGCAGCGCGAATCGTTGTTTCTTCCATGCCTTTCATGCCTTGAATCAAACCACGAGCAGCTGGTGGGAAACTTCCCCAGTTATAAGGCTCTGGTCCATGACTTGTTACCGGTCCAGATACTTCAACCACACAGTCGTAAGGTAAGTCTACAATCGTCCCATTGTTCTCAGTTGAAACAACCATATCGGTCCGTTTGTCATTTTGAATAGAGGCAATTAACTCACAAGCTGCATCGCTGTAGTGAGTGCCGCCACGTTGCTCTAACTCTTTTGGCTTATAATCCAACTTAGGGTCTTTGTAAAGTTCGAACAAACGGGCTTCCGTTGCCTTCACGACTTGAGCACGTGTTTCGCCTTTTTCAAATTCTTCAATTGAATGAGCTAACATTTCGTCTTCAATGTAGTAATAACGGTGGTAACCGCAAGGCAACATTCCCAAATCTTTGATTTGTTCGTAATGGAATGGCGCTGAATGAATGTTTTTTAAGTGGCTGTCCGCTTCTTCTTGAGGCCCATAAATTAAATCAATTAATTCGTCCGTCCGTTCATTGCCTTCTTTATCCCACACACGATGCCAATGGAAATGATTGATTCCGGCATATTTAATAAATAATTCTTCTTCTGGAACGCCTAATTTTTCAGCAGCTTGTTTGGAATGACCAATCGGCACATTACATAAACCAGCCGTTTTTTTCCAACCACCATGTTTAATGGCTGCTTCTGTGACCATTCCAGCTGGATTAGTAAAGTTAACTAACCAAGCATTTGGACACATTTCTTCCATGTCTTTAATAATATCTAAAATAACAGGAATCGTTCTGAATGCTTTAAACATCCCTCCTGCCCCATTTGTTTCCTGACCTAAGACACCATGAGAAAGTGGCACGCGTTCATCTTTAATTCGAGCGTCCAATAAGCCAACTCGGAACTGCGTTGACACATAATCGGCATCTTTTAAAGCTTCCCGGCGATCAAGAGTCAAATGAACTTCCCAATCAAGACCAGCTGCTGCAACCATTCGTTTGGCCATTGCCCCGACCACTTCTAATTTCTCTTTTCCTGCTTCAATATCAACTAACCAAATTTCTTTGATAGGTAATTGATCTTGACGTTTGATGTAGCCTTCGATTAACTCCGGCGTGTAACTTGATCCGCCACCAATTGTAACGATTTTCAATGCATTTCTTGACATGATAACCCTCCATTTGATTATATTTACTGCTAAAATTAACTAAGCAGAATCTCACGAGCAAGTTGAATGACGTTGAGCTTTTTTTAATTTGCCCTTCAACACCTTTAGAATAACATAAAAGAAAGCGGTCTTAAATGGCAAACAGACCATTTAGAGAGATAAAAAATGTGTTTTTCAGAAAAAAACACTGGCAGCTTTTGATTGAAAGCTACCAGTGCCTGTTATAAGTTTTGAGTCTGTAGAGCTCTCAGTCCGATAAAGATGAAAATCGCCATTGAGATAACAGCCGTCATCCCTTGAACCATACTCATACTCGAAACAGAAATATCTGTTGAAAAGCCAAAAATGTTGAAAAAATTACTGATAAAACTATTGGCCATACTAAAACCGATTGACACTAGGATGGCCGTATTACGCCCCTTCATTAAAATCGTAGCCGCCGTAATCATCACCACACTGTTTAAGACAGATAAGAGACTGCTAAACAATATTACCAAAACATCAATATCAAGATTTAGGAGATTAAAGAGCTCAACAAACCCTTTGAAGACCTCATTGATTTGACCACCAATTGTCATTTGAACCAAGCCAATCACAAACGGTCCTGCCATAACCGCTATAAAAACCCCTAAAGATAATAAAATCACCGCCCCAATCTTAGCAAAAAATAACTTGGAACGGTTCACGCCAGACGCGATCATCATAGCCATGACATTATTTTTATAGTCAATGGACAACACGTGAAAGGGAAACAGAAATAAAAAGATACCATTAGCAAAAATCAGTAAAACAAAAATCACCGTCATAATAGATGAAAATCTCATTAAAAAGCTTTCACTGCCGAGATGTTGGGTTGTCGTAAATAATATTGAATAAAATAACGCTGTAAGTGTGTTTAAAGCCGCTAAAATTGCGACTGCCAATAAATATTTTTTATCTTGGAGGAATTTAAACAACTCCATTTTAAAAATTAATCCACCAGTCATTGAATCATCCCTCCTAGTTTAATTTATCTGCCAAGACTGGAACCTTGCTCATCTCGGTAATCATAATATGTTTGTTGTACAACAGGTGATACACTTCCATCCATTGTGGGTTAGCCGTATCTAACTTAATAACCCCTTCTTTATTCATTTGGAATGGCACTTGATACTCTCGCAGAATGTCTGCTACAGCTTGATTGTCAGTAGTCAAAAGTAGACGGACAGCTGTTTTACGTTCTTCAACAAGGTCGATTGACTCTAAAATTCTTCCCTTATCAATCACAATCACTTCGTCACATAAGGTTTCCAAATCATTTTGGACATGACTCGAAATTAAAAGTGTTTGACCATTTTTAGTCAGTGTCTTCAAATACTCTT
This sequence comes from uncultured Vagococcus sp., assembly GCF_963518325.1. NCBI lineage: Bacteria > Bacillati > Bacillota > Bacilli > Lactobacillales > Enterococcaceae > Vagococcus > uncultured Vagococcus sp. Next base: position 46,307 of record NZ_CAUQJB010000021.1, read on the forward strand.
TAAACCACGCCACTGTTTTAACGTCTAAACCACGAAAGGGTTCATCTAAAATTAGAATCTTAGGATTATGCAATAAAGCAATTAATAAGATTAACTTTTTTTGCATGCCATAGGAATAATGAGATACTTTTTCATCTAAAGCGTCCAATAGATCCAGTTCTACCGCTAAACGGCGTGCCTCCTCCTCGTTCTGTTCGCCACGTAATCCAGAAAAATAGAGAATATTAAACCAACCAGTATGGTCTTGATAAACCGACATTCCATCTAGCACAATTCCCACATTTAACAACACTTGGTTGTCTTCTTTCACATTGGCGTCGCCGATAAAGATATCACCCGAATAAGTGGCGATGATGTTTGTCAGACATTTAAACAGAGTGGTTTTCCCAGCCCCATTGTGACCAACCAAACCATAGGTCTTTCCTTGTTCCAGACGCAGATGTTCCACACTTAGGACTTCTTTGACGCCGTAACGCATTTGTAAATTTTCAATGCGTATTTCCATTAACTCACCTTCCTTACTATCATTCAATGCAAAATGACACTTATTATTGTACCATTAAATTACAATAATTAAGTTTTATACATCAAAAAACATTCGTTATGCATATTTCTTAACTAAATCTTGGAGAATACCATAGATGGTTTCAACATCAGTTGGCGTTCCTCTTAATTCATAATCGGCTAAAAAGGGGAAATTAAATTTTTCTGCGTATTGTTTGGCTGTTAAACAATATTGCCAATTAAAATTTTTATTGCCACTGCCAACCACTCCTAAACACATGCTACGATTAGCATGGTACTCAATATATTCTCCCAATGTATTGGTCATAATTTCAGTTGTACCGTTATCCAATCCATTCCCACCGTCAAGATATGTCGGCACAAAGGCGACAAAAGGTTCTGCTTCATCTTCAAAATGGCTTTGATCGGTGATTTCCTTTAATTCAATCAAAGGCATCTCTTGGGACAAGGTTCGCTGAACCTCACCATAAGCTTGCAGTTTTTTGACAAATGCTCGAGTGTTTCCTGAAACTGAAAAAAATAAAATTCTAATAGTCATGACTAACCTCCTATGTCTATTTTATCACTAGGCAAATTACTGAAGGGCCTCCTCAGCACCACTTTTGCCTGACTCTATTATACCTGTTTCCCAAAAGAAGAAAAGGCTGTTTGATTCCTTTAATAAAAGAATCAAACAGCCATAGCTGATCAGTCAAACTTCAAATCATCACGTTGGCGGAAATAACTGATAATTAGGCGCAGGACAATCGTGATTGCCAATAAAACGATGAAAAACGGCAGGGTTTGACTAGTTAAAAACCCAATAAACAAAATCGAATGAAATAACATCGCTGCCACATAGATCCCAATTGACGTAGTAATTATTAAAAAGATTCGCAAAGGGTTAAGGGGCAAACAAGCTTTAATAACTGCAATTAAACTAACAGCGATTAATAAGTAATACATGAGGGTGGTTGTTTCTAATTCTGACCAACCACGATTGGCGCCAATCAGGTAAACGGCAATCACGTTTATTAAGACTAACAGCGCATTAGGTAGCGCGTTTCTCAAGACCGTTGGCAAAAATTTACCTTTAATCTTTCGCTTATCGCCTTCAAAGGATAAGAAAAAGGCCGGGTACCCTTCAATGGCCAGATCAATCAAGGTGATTTGTATAGGCACAAAAGGAAATGCAATTGCCGTCAACGCGCAGATAATCGATAAGAAAAAAGAATAAATAGTTTTAATAAAAAATACACTTGCTACTTTAGTGACATTGTTAACGACTCGACGACCTTCAAATAACACATCAGGCAATGTTGTGAAATCAGAATCCAATAGGACCAGATTAGCTATTTGCCGTGTAGCACTGTCTCCTTCGGCCATGGCGATGCTACAGTCAGCTTCGCGGAGCGCCAACACATCGTTAACCCCATCGCCGGTCATAGCTACCACATGATCTTGGGCCTTTAATTCATTTACTAAAATTCGTTTCTGTTGAGGCGATACGCGGCCAAAAACTGTATAGTTAGTGACGGCCAAACGAACCTCTTCTTCCGTTTCGACTGAAGACAGATCAACATAGTTTTGATAATTTGGCAGGCCCGCACGGCGCGCAATATTTGAAACCGTCACAGGATTATCGCCTGAAATCACCTTTAATTCTACACCTTCAGCATGTAGATAAGCCAACGTTTTATCGGCATTTTGACGAATCGGATCATCGATTTCAAAAATAGCCAGTGGCTTAAGCTGAGGCAAAGTCATGTCCACAATCGGCTGAACACTTATCGCCATCATTAGAACTCGATAGCCTTCTTTTTGCCCATTCAAAACCGTACTCGGCAAGTCACGCTCTGAAACAAGACGCTCGGGAGCCCCTAAAACAACAGTTCCTAAACCAGCAAATTTAACGGCTCCCCACTTTCGTTCAGAAGAAAAGTCAATGGTCTCCTCTGCCTTAAAGGCTTCGTTTTCTTGAAAGTACTCACGAATCGCCTGCATGGTAATATTACTGTCGGTCGAAGCCTTTAAATAACTACCAATAATGTCTAAAAAATACTGCTCATCCGTCTCAAATAATTCCACTTGTTGGACCTTCATTTTGCCTTCGGTAATCGTTCCTGTCTTATCTAGACACAAGGTATCCACATGAGCCAATGTTTCCACTGAATACATATCTTGGACTAAAACCCGTTTATTGGCAAGCTTCGTTACAGCTGTAGCCAAGGCAATACTGATTAACAGCACCAACCCCTTAGGTAGCATCCCCAAGAGAGCCGCTGCGGCTGCAACAACGGCTACTTTAGGATCACTTTGCCGTAAAAACAAACCTTCTAATAATAAGACCAAACCTAATGGCACAATAATAAAACTGGTGAACTTCGACACTTTGCGAATTGAGTTAACCAGCTCCGATTGAATGGGTTTATGAACCTTTGCTTCATCGGCAATTTTGGTGGCATAATTATCTTTACCAACCCGATTAACACGAGCTAAACATTGACCACTTGCTAAAAAACTACCTGATAACAATTCGCTTTCAGCCACTTTTTCAATTAAATCTGATTCCCCGGTTAATAACGACTCGTTAACTTCAGCTTGCCCCGCCACTACTAACATATCTGACTGAACCTGCTCACCTGCTTTCAAGCGAACTAAATCACCTAATACCAAGTCTGTCGCGTCAATGGTTACGGCTTCGCCTTCACGAATTACACTTGCTTGTTCTTTTGACACAAGGGATAATTTTGCCACCATATTACGGGCATGAATTTCTTGATAAATTCCGATGGAAATATTGACTGCAATAATGGCTAGATAAGCCATATTGCTATAAGCCCCAACAAGAGCCAACCCCACACCTATCAGTACATTCAATAAATTAAACAACGTTAAGACATTATCTTTTAAAATATCTTTAGTTGACTTTGCTACGTTTTCTTCGTAATTGTTTTGTTGACCCTCTGCTTGACGTTGTTTAACTTCTGACAACGTTAACCCCTGCTGAGTCTTTAAATAATTTTCCATGTACGTCTCCTTTTTCTCACTCATCTAGTTACGTCTTAGAATGGAAGTTTGTCAATTTTTTTCATAATTGACATATTCCATCTGACAATATCAGCATAGAAAAAGTTCCCACCATTTTCGTATAAATACCCTCTATTGCGCATAAACGCTTGAGGATTCATGTAACGGTATTGTTTTCCAGTGTTATTTCCCAACATCGGCGCCAAAATATCCCGAGAGTATGTTTCGGCCAATTCAATCGTATTTTTATTGCCATTTTTACTAACGTAATTAATATAATTACTACCAAAGTTATAGGCCTGAACAGCCGTCCAAATATCAGTGCCTTGATTGTTGCTTTCATTAATAACCTCAGCTAAATGCGCGACGCCAGAATGAATACTTTCTTCTGATGTTGTGATTTGATTGGTCGTTCCATACTTGCTTTCGCTACTTTGCATTAAATCGATATGATTGCCCTTAGTTTCCGTCAAGATAATCGCCATGACGATATCCTCGTATTCACTAATGCCATATTCTTCAGCTGTTTGACTCACTGTCTCTTGCCATTTATTGACCTCTGTTACTTGCTTCTTCAACATGTATATATATCTGATTCCGATAATTAATACGATCAAAAGAAAAAGCATAAACAATCTGCCAATGATACTCTTTCTTTTTCTTTTCATAACTCTTCCAAACCTTTCTCTATAAACTTGATTCACTCAAGTTTGGAAATTTTTAAACTCAGTACGAATTACCATCATACTACTTCTGCCAAAAAATTCCTAGTTTGGAAGTGGTTCTTAAAAAATAATTAATACACTAGGATAGTGTTATTTAATTTGAAAAATATTCACTCAATTCTTTACCAACGCTCATCCCCTCTTCCTTTTTAGAAAATTTCGTAGCAGAAAAAAAACTACTCACTTTTCGCGAGAAAGTTTCTTCCATTACAACACAAGTAGGATATAAAAAAAGATTAACCAACACTTTTAAACATATAAACTAAACATACGATAACAAAAAAACAAAACCACTTCATTTAAGTCATTTTTTAAACCGTTGTTACCTAATGAAAGAGTATCATTTTATCGGATAGAATCTCCCCTTTTTTATCGTCTTGAGAAAATATGTAAATAATATCTGATGCTTGTATAATCGCAAGGAGAAACTCATGAAACCTTGATTTCCTCTGCTATAGTCTATTCGCTTACACGAGCAGTTATATAAAAACCAGTTAACATCCCTCATTACCTATGATATTGAAAACACTTCAAGTCATCTAACAACATTTTGGTAAACCGTAACCATCAAATATATTCAATTAAATAGAAAAGGGAATTGGCTCAATCTTTTTATTAAGCCAATTCCCTTTTTCTATTTAGTTAATTATTGAGTATCTCCTAGAAATTGTTCCATCTCTTCAGCCATTCGTTTTGATTGAGTATGATGCAAATAATGGGAGCCCTCTAACAGAACTAACTTCCCATTAGTAACACTATCTGCTTGTTCCTGATGTAATTCTGTCCAATCTTTGACCGCTGATCCTTCATCCGCAAATAATAATACCGGCAAGTCTTTTGGAAATGCTAATTGTTGCGCTTCTACAAAACTGTTACTCAAAGACGTTGCTTCCCTAGCCAAGGTCTCATTTCCCGTTACTTTCATAGTAATCATATGCATCTGTTCGCTACGGTGAGCTTCTGCTTCATCTTTCGGTTTTTCCCCACCAGAGATTTTCAAAAAAGCTCGCATTATACCTGATTTGGCCAATAAATCCATAGGCGCTGAATTATAACCTGGCCATGGTTGCTTTGGTACACTGCTGTCGATTCCCACAAAAGCTGTTGCTTCTCCTGGGTACTGATTGACATACTCCAAGCTATACAATCCTGAAATCGAATGCCCCATTAGAATAAAGTGCTCTAATTTCAATTGTTTGACCACTTCATGAATTTCCTCAGCCATATTTTCCAAGTTGCGCTCACGGCCCGTTTGGCTACTTAAGCCATAACCGAAAGGCTCTATAGTGACCACTTTATAGTGCTCTGTCAACTCATCAATTAGTGGTGTGAAGTCCAGTCGGGGACTGGCTGTTCCAAAACCTGTCAGTAAAACCACCGTCTCAGGTCCCTCCCCATCGATAGCCACGTTCATTGTCCCATCAAAAACGGCAAGCTTCTGGCCGTAATCTTCTATTTTTTTGGCTTCACTTCGTAAACTTAGACGGTGAGCCGTAAATATCCCCGCTAAAAGAATCCCGATTACCACTATTATGCCAATGATGATTTTTAAAAATGTTTTGCCTATTCTTTTTAAGGTAGTTCCTTGTTTTTTTTCCATTATATTCGCCCCATTCTTCTACATTCATCCCATTTATCTGTCACGCTAACCATTCTGACTTCAACCCTACTTTAATCTAGTATCAAAACAGTTAGGACGTTTGTTTCAAATCACCACATCATCCTTACGCCTCTTTCTTATTGATTTATCCATTTTCGACTTAATTAAACCAAAACATTCAATCGGTATGTTTTAAAATACACTTTATTTTGCTAATTGTCAACTCCCTTTACTTATTAGCTGTATTAAGCGCTTTAAACCTACAATAACCCTATATATGTATGTTTCTGTAAAAAAAATCGCCATTAGAGACGCTCACAATCGACGTTAACTCCTCAGCTAAATTTTGGGTTAAAACAACTGATAAGGAATAAGAAATGGCTAAAATTAAAAGGGTTACTGCGGCCAATAGCCGCCTTACCTGATTGGCTGAACATGATTCTAGGGTTAAAATAGACAACGATGATTTTTCTAAAAGAAAGTTAACACTTGAAATAATATAAAAAGAGAGCGAGTAGACTCATCGCCACAAGTCCATTTTCAGAAAATGAAATCACTCCAGCCCTTTCTCTTCCTCACTTTCAAATAGTTTTCATTGACTTTCCACTCTCAAGATGATACTTTTAATAAGTTGTGTATATTTCAAATTTAAAGGAGATTATTATGGAACAAAAAGAAATCACAGTAAAACATCAACTGATTGACCCTTCGGCTATTGGCCTTTTCGGCTTAGCAATGGTCACACTAGTTGCTTCTTCACAAAAATTAGGTTGGACTGAAGGCGTCGGTGGTGTCATTCCTTGGGCTTTATTCTTAGGTGGAGCAGCTCAGCTCGTAGCAGGAGCTTACGATGCCAAATGTAACAACGTCTTTGGCGCGACTGCTTTCTTCGGTTTTGGCTTTTTCTGGCTTGGCGTTGCCGGCTCTTGGATGATTCAAAACGGTTTATTAGGTGAACAGCTAGCCGCTAGCTATGACCCAAAACAATTAGGTTTTGCGTTTATTGGCTACTTAATCTTTTCAATCTTTATGACGATTGGAGCTGCTGAAACACATAAAGTGTTATTCACTATTTTTGTTTTAATCGATTTTTTGTTTATCGGTTTAGCTTTTTCCACTTTAGGAATCGCCGTTGACTTCTTCCATATGCTGGCGGCAGTTGCTGAATTCTTAATCGCCATTATGTCTTTCTACGGAAGTGCTGCAGCTGTTTTAAACAAACACTTCGGTTATACCTTCTTGCCAGTGGGAAAACCACTTGGTATTTTCAAGAAATAAAAAAAAGATCAACGGTCCCAAAGGACTAGTTGATCTTTTTTTTGGCCAGTTGTTCCAAAGCAGGACCTGTCACTCTAAATACGGTCCAATCTGCCATCGCCTCTGCTCCTAATGACTGGTAAAATGCCACACTTGGGTGATTATCATCTAAGCACCACCACTCCAAGCGCCCACACCCTCGCTCTTTAGTAATCCGAGCCAGTTCTTTCATAAAAGCTTGTCCATAACCCGCTCCTCGATACTCCCTTTTGACATAGAGATCCTCTAAATAAATACCCGAGCGGCCTAGAAACGTTGAAAAATTATGAAAAAAAAGAGCAAATCCCACATTTTGACCTTCTACTACACCAATGATGACCTCTGCTCGTTGCTTTTCAAACAACCACTCCTCTAGCAAGGCTTCCGTTGCCACGACTTCCTTCAATAGCCCTTCATACTCAGCCAGTTCTTTAATAAATTGTAATATCAATGGAACGTCACTTACTAAGGCAGGCCTAAACGTTATGTGCGCCATTAGTTCCTCCTATCCAAAAAAACTGTCTGAAAGTGTCAGACAGTTTTTAAGTTAAAAATCCATTAAAGCCAAAATATCATAACCTTCAATTTTATCGCGACCGTGTAAGTCAGTTAATTCCACAAGGAAGGCACAGCCAACAACGACACCACCTAATTTTTCAATTAACTGGATCGTCGCTTCAATCGTACCACCCGTTGCTAATAAATCATCGCAAATCAGCACACGCTGTCCTGGTTGAATAGCATCTTTATGTAAGGTTAGCGTCGCTTCACCATATTCTAAGCCATAATCCACCTCAATGGTTTCACGCGGTAATTTGCCTTTTTTACGCGCTGGTGCAAAACCGATACCCAATTCATAAGCAACTGGACAACCAATAATAAAGCCACGAGCTTCAGGTCCAACAACCATGTCAACTTGCTTTTCTTTGGCATAATCCACTATTTGTTTCGTCGCTTCGCGGTAAGCCGCACCGTCCCCCATTAATGGTGAGATATCTCTAAAGATAACACCTTTTGCGGGATAATCTGGAATGCTTGCAATATAATCTTTTAAATTCACTATTTTTCCTCCTGTAGCAAAAGCCAGTCACGTAACTCACTCGCATTACTATATAATAAAAACTTTTCAGCTTCAATTTTTAACTCACGCTCTTGATAGCTTTTACTTTCGCTCAAAGCGCGGTTGGCTGGTGCTTCCACCTTGTTCATCACGCCACTGTCTATTGTAACAAATTCCAAGTCAAAAAACACTTGAATCATAAAAATTAACACACTTTCTTCAATTTTTAAAAATGTGGCAATATCTTTTGTTTTATAGCGAACATCAATCTGCTTATGCTGATCAATAAATTTAAATAATTTGCCAAATTGTTCCCGACCTGGCATACCATTCAAATAACATTGCTCCTGAGACTCTGCATAAAGATAAACACGTGAGACATCAAGGGCTTGAATCACCATTTTCACGTCCTCAGCTTTTAGACCACAATCGACAATCACGGCCTCTTGCCAGTTTTCATCTGATAGAACTTGCCCTTCTGCCACTAAGAGAACCTTGTGAGGGACTTCCTTAGTTAAACGGCGATAATTTTTAGGATCAAACGTCAATAAAACCGTCGATTCAACTGAATAATCACTAGCATTAAAAGGCTTGCCCCGTAAATCAAACAATTGAAAATCGGCTACCTGATAATCTTTCACAAAAACTTGCGGTTTACGATTACCATTCCATTCATTGATCGATAGTTGACCCACTAACTGCAACTCATCAGCTGTCGCTAACTCCTCTAAGTCCTTGCCAAAATCAAAGCCAATACAATCAAGTAACTCACCATGTTGTGTCAGTTGGAATTTCAAATGATGTTGACCTGCTCCAATTTGTTTTAAATTGAGGGCTTTAACATGCTCAAACAAAAACTGTGGGGACGGATTATCTGTGCCAAAGGGCGCAAGTAACGTCAGCTGTTGAATAAATTCAATCGTACCGTCGGCAATTGGCAAAATAGCTTCTACTTGTAGCTCAGGACCTTTCGAAAAATCAACGGCTGCTTCAGCAACAAATAAATCCAGAGCGGCTTGCAAGTCGGTTAAACGGTCCATAGGCAATGACATTCCAGCTGCCATGTGATGACCCCCAAAATTAATAAACAGCTCGCTGGCAGCGCTCATGGCTTCAAACAAGTTAACTTGAGACACGCTTCGGCCAGATCCTTTGGCTACTTGAGTTTGCTCATCAATCCCTAAGATTAAAGCTGGTCGTCCCGTTTCTTGGACAATCCGGCTGGCAACAATGCCTAGTACCCCTTCGTGCCATCCCGCTTTCGCCAAAACATACACACCGTGGGCTGGCATCTCTTTAACCATCGCCAAGGCTTCTTCTGTAATAGTTTTAACAATAGTTTGGCGCTCACTATTTTTTGATTGAATAAAATCTGCTAGTTCCACCGCTTCTTCTTCGTCAAAGGTTCCTAACAAAGTCACACCTGGTGAAGCATCCCCTAAACGGCCAATGGCATTTAATCGTGGGCCAATTCCAAAGCCGATATTTTCTTCTGTGATCGCCTCTTGACTCAAGTCCGCCTTTTGGCAAAGTGCTTGCAGACCAATACGATCGCTCTGTTTAAAAATATCCAAGCCTAATTTAACTAACGCTCGGTTTTCACCCGTAACTGACACTAAATCAGCGATGGTCCCAATCGCAACTAAATCTAACATTTCCACAGGAACATCCTCTAGTAAAGCTGAGGCAACTTTAAAGGCCACACCCACCCCTGCTAAATCACCAAAAGGGTAATTTCCTTTTGGATGGCGCGGGTGAATAATGGCGTAAGCATCTGGTAACACTTCAGGCAGTTCATGATGATCGGTCACAATGACATCGACCCCCACTGATTTAGCGAAGTCAATCGCCTCATGCCCAGATACCCCATTATCAACGGTGACAATCAATTGAATGCCATATTCTTCGATAAGACGCTCATAAGCAGCCTTGTTAGGGCCGTAGCCATCTTTAAAACGGTCCGGCAGGTAGAAGAAGGCCTCACCTCCAAGAAGTTCTATAGCCTCTTTCATCACTGTTGTACTGGTGATACCATCTGCATCATAATCACCATAAATTAAAATGGGTTGCCCTTCTTCAACAGCCTGTTGAATCCGTCCAATCCCCCGGTCCATATCAAACATCAGAAATGGATCATGCAACTGTTCCAATCCAGGAGAGAAGAAAGCCTCCAATTGCTCATCACTTCGGATCTCACGGTGCCATAACATGTTAGCAAAAAACGCCGGAAACTGATGAGACTCTAGCCAAGGTATTAAGGCTTCAGCTTCTGGATTATCCTGATGTATTTGCCATGAAAAATTAGCCTGTTTCAAAAATATCCACTCCCTTTATAAACGCTTTTTAAGCCCTAACACTGCAGAAAGGCAAGGAAAATGATCTGTTTCGCCTTATTACTTTCCCTATTTAACGACTTTCTGTAGAGCTGACAAAAGCCGTACTAATCATCATAATTCAGTCATTTTAGTTGTTTAATTTTCCGCAACCAAAGAGGAGTCACTTATTATCCAGTGACTTGGTCTTCTATTATTTTACGAAAGACTTATTACCATTATACCAAAAAATCGAGAATAGCGCTTGAAAAAGTGACAATTCCTTTAATGAGGAAGCCAAAAGAAAAGATAACCCCTCTGCCTAACAGGTAAGATGGGTTATCCTATTGACTTGCTATGTCTGCCTCATCCTACCCTTTTACAACAGAGTATTCTCTTCCGTCTCTTCTGGCTCAATAAAGAGTTCACCAGATAATTCGCGAAATTGTTGCTCCAACTCATCTATTCTCAGCTGTTTTCCCGCTATCACTTGTTCCGTTTCAACTCGTTCTGCTGCAAGAGCTTGCTCCACTCGTTCTTCAATTTCACTTTCGTAGGTAGCAATAGTTGATTTCATTTCTTTGATTTCTTTACGTTGCTTCCAAAAACTAGAAAACCACGTCACAAACACTATCAAGGCCCCTAAGACGGTTGAACCTAAAATAATAAAGATTAAAGGTGATTGAATCGTGCCGAAACCGAAATTAACAGCAACTTTACTTGTATTAATGACGGAAAAAATCGCCACGATAAAAACTAAAATGAACCCGACGATAATTTTACTTTGATTTTTCATGACATCCCCTTCTCTTACTTCGTATTAAACATATTACCTGCGAAATAATCCCCAATTCGTGGGAATAGCAGATAAGCTTTACTAGCAACTTCCAAGATGCCAGGCGCATTGATTTCACGTCGATTAGTATTAAAACTATTGACGATTTTTTCTGCCAACGGCTGCGGTTGTAAAACTAACCAGTTAACATTGGCCAGATAATCTCCCGACTCATCGGCAATATCAAAAAAGTTAGTGGCAATCGGTCCAGGATTAACGGTCGTCACCTTAACACCTAAAGGCTTTAATTCCAGTCTCAGAGCGTTAGAAAACCCAAGAACGGCAAATTTTGTAGCCGAATAAATCGTCGACTTAACAGTTGCCATCTTCGCTGCCTGTGAGGCGATGTTAACAATATGTCCGGTCTGGCGCTCCGCCATGTCAATAGCGATTTTTTGGGTCATATACATCAATCCTAGAACATTGACCCGGAACATCTCCTCAGCTACAGACAAATCAAAATCTGTAAAGTTTCGGAATAAACCAAAACCAGCGCAGTTCACCAAAATATCCACGGCTCCTACATCTTCTGTTATTTTTTCATAGACTTCTTCCACATTATCGGGATTGCCTATATCTAATTGGAAGGAATGGGCTTCAAAATTCGATAATAAGGTACACGCTTCCCGCACCTTTCCGATTAAATTGATCCGGCGAGCACAAACCACAACTATCGCATTTCGTTTAGCCGCTTCGTAAGCAATTTGTTCGCCTAAACCAGCAGAACCACCTGTGATGACAACCACTTTTCCTGTAAGATCAACTTTGGGTAAAAACATACTCTTACTCCCTTCGCTAAGTGGCATTCTGGAATGTCTGTCAGAATGTCCTTAAAATCTGTTATTTTTTTAATTCTTCCTTGCCTAAAAATGGAACATCAATGCAATCAAAATCACGGACAACTCGCGTATTTGGAAAAACCGCTTGCGCTTCTAGCTCTAAATTTCTGGCGTCATTCCCAATATAACGAGCACTGATATGGGTCAATAAAAGTTGTTTAGCCCCCGCCTCACGAGCCACTTCCGCCCCTTGTTTCGTTGTCGAATGGTAATAGGCTTTTGCCAGTTTGCTTTCATCTTGATTAAAGGTGCTTTCATGGACCAACACATCGGCCTCTTTCCCTAAAATAACACTGTTTGGGTGTTTGCGTGTGTCTCCTAGAATAGTTACCGTCCGTCCTTTTTGAGAATGGCCGATAAAGTCACGACCATCAATCACGCGACCGTCTGGTAATTCAACCGTTTCACCTTTTTTCAAACGACCATATAAAGGTCCTGCCGGTATTTTAGCAGCCTTTAATTTCTCAACTTGTAATTCGCCTTCGTGGTCCGCTTCTTCCACCCGATAACCATAACACTCAATCCGGTGATCGAGAGGTAGGCAGGTTACCGTAAATTGATGATCTTTAAAAATAACACCAGTCTCATCTATTTCATTGTAAATAATAGGGTACTTAACATGGGAGTCCGATAGTTTCAGAGTGGTTTCAACAAATTGTTTAATCCCCTTAGGTCCAATAATGGTCAAAGGGGTGTCGCCACCTTGAAAAGAACGGCTACTTAAAAATCCTGGCAAACCAAAGATATGATCCCCATGTAAATGAGTAATAAATATTTTTTCTACTTTGCGCGGACGAATCGTGGTCCGTAAGATTTGTTGCTGAGTTCCTTCACCACAATCAAATAACCAAACGGCATTTCGTTCGTCTAATAATTTTAATGCAATACTCGTCACATTACGCTGTTTTGCTGGCACGCCAGCACCAGTACCTAAAAATTGTAATTCCATATCTACCCTAGCTTTCTGTCTTAATTTCTCACTAATAGTCAACAGAGAAGAGGCTAATTGTCAGCCCTCTCATCCACTTAACCATATTACTAAGAAATAGGTTAAAGAGGCAACACTTTTTTGAAAAGTTTTTCACCGTCTTGACTTAATTGGTTTCTGTCTGTGTCCCTGATTCATGTTTATCTTTATTTTTTTTAGCCTCGTCTTCCATCTTTTGAGCACTTGAAATTTCTTCTTCCACTTCATCAAAATCTAAACGAGTAATATGACCACCTAAACGATTAAAGACTAAATCATTCAATGGACGATTATCAGCTTCTTCGGCAATTAAAACTGCTCCTGTTTGCCCTTCACCAATTTGATCAGCAACTGATTCAAAGATGCTTTTAGCTTCGGTGATTTCCTTGGCATCTTTGGCCCCGCCAATCACGCTACCAGCAAACCAGCCTAGCATCATCGGCAAAAAGCCACCAAACAACCCAATCAGCATACCAATGGTACTACCTTTAGCACTGTTATTGTTACCTGTAAAATCGATAAAATCTTGAATATCAAATTTATGTGTGCCATCTTCTCGATGGGTCACAACTGCCATTTGTTCCCCTTTAATCTCACGTTTCATGTGCATTTTTTTTATTTCGGAAAAAGCTTGATAAGAGACGCTTTCTAATTCAAAGGTTAAAATAATTACTTTTTTTGCCATAACTTGATTCAGCTCCTTAAATTTTACTCTTGAGGTTAAACCCCTGACATGATCGAGCTCATGCTACAAACTCCATACCATCATTGTACCAATAAATACCTGAATACCAAAATTATAACGATGAAAATCCCGAAAAAAATGACAACCAACGACTGTTGGTTGTCATTTCAATTAAATCAGTTCCCTTTTCCTTGTGTTGACCTAATCGACGAACTCAAAGACAAAGGTTTCAATTCTCACTAAGTCACCATCGATGGCCCCTTTAGCACGTAAAGCTTCATCAACACCCATACCACGTAGTTGACGGGCAAAACGCATGGTACTTTCATCACGGTCAAAGTTAGTCATCTTAAAGAGTTTTTCCAAACCTTGTCCTGAAAGAACCCAAGTAGAATCATCATCACGAGAAATTTCAAATTGTTTTTCTTCTGGTGTAAACTCGTAACGAACCGTTTCTTCTTGCATTTCTTCATCATATAACGGGAATTCCGGTGTTGTTTCAATCAAATCAACAGTTGTACTCAATAGAGGCTCAATACCTTTATTCGATAAACTTGAAATCGGGAAAACCGGAATTTTCTCAGCAAATTCATCGTCAATCCCTGCATATAGTTTTTCCTTGAAGATTTTTAAATTCTCTTCTGCATCAGGCATATCCATTTTATTGGCCACAATAATTTGGGGACGTTCCATTAAACGCATGTTGTGAGATTCCAACTCTTTATTGATTGCCAGATAGTCGTCATACGGCTCGCGACCTTCCATTCCACTCATATCAATCACATGGAGAATGACCCGAGTACGCTCGATATGACGTAGGAATTGAGTACCTAAACCAACACCTTGAGAAGCCCCTTCAATCAATCCTGGTAAATCAGCCATAACAAAACTACGGCCATCTGCAACAGAGACCAGACCTAAGTTAGGGACTAAAGTGGTAAAGTGATAAGCCCCAATTTTAGGACGTGCTTTAGAGACAATCGATAGTAAGGTTGATTTACCCACAGATGGAAACCCGACTAAGCCCGCATCTGCCAAGACTTTCAACTCTAATTCAATGATTCGTTCATCACCTGGCTCACCATTTTCAGCAATTTCTGGTGCAGGATTCCGCGGTGAAGCAAATCGGATATTTCCACGGCCACCACGACCACCTTTTGCGACAATTAATTCTTGACCGTGAGTAATTAAATCTCCCAGTAAAGCCCCTGTTTCAGCGTCTCTTACAGTAGTACCTGGCGGAACTGAGACATACGTATCTTTCGCGCCACGGCCATGCATCCCTTTACTCATACCATTTTCACCTGGCGTTGAGCGGAAATGACGGTTAAAACGAAAATCCATTAAGGTTCTTAGGCCCTCTTCAACTACTAAAATCACATCGCCACCGCGACCACCATCGCCACCAGCAGGGCCACCATCTGGTACGTATTTTTCTCTTCTAAAGGCAACCATTCCGTCGCCACCTTTACCAGCGCGAACATCAATTTTTACCTGATCTAAAAACATGGACATTTTTTGTCCTCCTAATCCTCTATATACACTCTGTCATATAATCCTACAAAATTCTCAGAGAAATTAAGTAGCATGTCTATAATTCAAAAGTCTCTTCTCATTTTAAGGGTTATCCACTCGTTTGTCCAACAAATCCTTTGGAATAAGCAAAAAAAAACTGCAGAACGATTAATTCCACAGTTTTTTCTCATTTTCTTATGATAAAACAGTGATTGTTACCGTGCGACGTCCCCATTGAATGGCATCTGCCGTACTCATGTTTAAATCAATGATGTTTCCTTGAATCGCACCACCGGTATCGGCAGCAATTGCAGTTCCGTAACCCGGTACATAAACCGTGCTTCCTAATGGAATAACACTTGGATCAACAGCGATGACTTTATCACCCGTACTAGAGATTTGGTACCCACTAGCAGTTAAGCCACCAAGACTAACACCATCATAGGCAGTTGTTTCAACGGTCAGCGTTTGACCTTGAGGCGTTGCTTCAACAGCAGGTGCTGCTTGTTCTACTGGTGCAGGTGCTTCTACAACAGCAGCTTCTTCAACAGTCGCCACTTCTGGTTGTGTCGCAATTTCTTCTTGAGTAGCAGGGGTAATGTTACCATCAGCAGATACCTTTAATTTTTGTCCGACATAAATTAAATCAGCATTTGCAATATTATTAGATTCAGCAATGGTCATGTATTTATCAGCCGCACCTAGATAGTCATATGAAAGTTGAGACAACGTGTCTCCAGCTTTAACCGTATAAATGCTATCTGCAAATGCAGTGCTTCCCATGCCTAGTCCAATTGTCGCGATTGTTACTAATCCGATTACCTGTTTCTTTAAGTTCATTATATAATAACTCTCCTTGTTTGGAACCTCTTGTTGGGTTCAGGTTGTGTTCTCTTTGGGAACGAGACAAAGCATAACAACCCGATGTTACAAGACAATATCAGTTCCGTTAACATCACATTAAGCTGAGGCTTTTTTTGTGTCGAATTGTCAGATAATTTATGAAGCCTTATTTATCAGGGTGCGAACAAATGTTTTTTTTGCGTTTTTTCTGAAAATAAATGAAAATCTGTAATATAAAAATGAGCCACTTACTAAAAATAAGATAAAGACCCTCTTATGTTACAAAACGACGACAAATATTATTCGTTTTTATCGTACTCTTGTTGAACGAACCCTTGAATTATCAAGGAATTCCGCCATTATTTTTCAGGGTATCTGACTATTTTTAAACTAGTTTCTTCTATATAATAGGAAAATGGTTTAACTCAAACGAGCTAAACCATTTTTCTTTATAAATAAGAACCTGTTAAACTATTAGACCTACTCATCTCTTGAGGTGTCCCTTCAAAGACAATCTCGCCACCACGACTTCCGCCATCAGGGCCAATGTCTATCACCCAATCGGCTTGTCGAATAATATCCACATGATGCTCAATGACGATTACCGTACTGCCTTTATCCACCAACTTATTCATAATTTCTAAAATATGAGCAATATCAGAGAGATGTAACCCTGTAGACGGTTCATCCATAATATAAAGTGAACTTTTTTTATGTAATTCACTGGCCAACTTCAATCGTTGTGCTTCACCACCAGATAAGGTGCTTAGGCTTTGGCCTAAGGTAATATAGCCTAACCCCACTTCCTGAAGGGCACTCACTTTTTTATGAATTTTATTATCTTGAAAGAAATTGAAAGCTTGCTCAACAGTCATTTCTAAAATATCACTAATTGTTTTCCCATTTAAGTGATACTGTAGCACGCTTTCCTTGAAACGTTTGCCATCGCAGACCTCGCATTTAATTCGAATCGAATCCATAAAAGCTAAGTCTTGGCTTTGATAGCCCAATCCTTTACATTCTTCACAAGCTCCCTTCGAATTAAAGCTGAATAAAGACGGACTGACACCATTCTCCTTGCCAAACTGTTTCCTTACCTCATCAAGAATTCCCATATAAGTCACAGGTGTGGAGCGAGAGCTCGTGTGAGTCGCCGCTTGGTCAATGACAACGGCATCTGGATGCTCCTTTAGAAAAGACTGATAAATCAAGGAACTTTTACCAGAGCCCGCGACGCCAGTAACTGCTGTTAAAACGCCTTTCGGAATAGAAACTGACACATTTTTCAAGTTATGAATACTAGATGGGGGAGCCGTCAATTGACCGTTAGCCTGTCGAGGTTGGGCTTTAAAGGGCAATTTCTGTTGTAAAAAGCGGCCCGTTAGTGTATCAGATGTTAACAACTGGGCAAAGCTACCTTCAAACATGATTTCGCCCCCATGAACCCCTGCATGGGGACCCACTTCAATGACGTGATCGGCGACTTTAATAACATCTGGATCATGTTCAATCACCAAGACCGTGTTACCTTTGTCTCGCAACTTAATTAACAGCTGAGTCATCCGCTCCACATCTCTCGGATGAAGACCGATACTCGGCTCGTCAAAGATATACAGTAAATCCGTCAGACTACTGTTTAGATGGCGAACCATTTTAACTCGTTGTGACTCACCACCGGATAAGGTCGACGTTTCCCGCTCCAAGCTTAGATAATCCAACCCAATATCGATCAAATTTTGCAGACGCTCCCTTAAACTTTTAATCACTGGATGAATGTCCGGTTGATCAATTTCCAATAAAATCTCTTGTAAGGTCGTCAATTCCATCTTTAAGAAATCGGCAATAGTGTAGCCTTTAATTTTTGAAGACAAGGCAGCTTGAGAAACCCGTTGCCCTTGACACAGCTCACAGCGCGTTTCATGAATAAATGGTGCAATTTGCTTCTGAGTACGTTCAGAGACCTCCCCGTCTTTCTTTAAGTACATCCGATCAAATTTAACTAACAGTCCCTCAAAACTAATATTGTGACTATCCACTTTAACTTTTACGCCGCTGCCATAAAGGAGTTGGTGCCACTCTTTTTCTGAATAATCCATTAATTTTTTATCATTATCAAAAAATCCTGATTGTAAATAAACTTGCAAGTACCATGAATTATTGGCAAAAATCGGAAAAAGAATGGCTCCTTCATTTAGAGATAATTCCTTATTTACCATTTTATCCATGTTCACTGCTATTTTACGTCCGATTCCATCGCACTCTGGACACATTCCCTGTTGCTGATTAAAGGAAAAGAAGTTGGCATTGCCAATCTGTGGGTGTCCCATTCTGGAAAACAGTAAGCGGATCAATCCATTAATATCTGTGATCGTCCCTAAGGTTGAACGGGAGTTTCCGCCGATTCGTTTTTGGTCAATCACAACTGAGGTAGATAAGTGTTCGATGCTATCAACATCTGGTTCCTTGTACTTTGGTAAAAAATTACGCACAAACGTGCTGTGCGTTTCGTTCATTTGCCGTTGTGATTCTGTGGCGATTGTGTCAAAGACAATCGATGATTTTCCAGAACCTGAAACCCCTGTAAAAACTGTTAGTTGGCGTTTAGGGATCATTAATGAAACATTCTTTAAATTATTCTCCCTTGCGCCTTTCAAAATCAAATATTCTTGTGTCATCCAGCTACCTCCGAAAGATTATTTGGTCGTTAAGATTACTTATTTCGCTAATTTACCCGACAAGATGATAGTATCACATTAAAGCAAGTGCTAAAGTTGCAATAATTTACGTAATGTTTTACAATGTTTTTACGTAAAAAGTTTACAATCCAAAGCTACCTTTAGATTTCTAAAAAATAATTCCATTAATTTTCATAAACTAAAGGTTTTATCAACTCAGAAAAACAACACTGAGTTCCAGAAGGAGATTATGATGACTTATCGGCCAATTGACATCGCCAGAAAATTAAATATCAGTACCAGTTCTTTGCGCTTTTATGAAGATGACGGGATTGTCCCAAAGCCAGAGCGAACCGCCAGTGGCTATCGGATCTACACGGCAGAACATCTCTATTATTTTCAAGCGATTCGCAGCCTCAGTTTAGGCTTTGGGTACCAACTGACCCATCATGTCATGCTTAAAATCTTAGAAAAGGACATGCTTGGCGCTTTTTGGTTAATTAATGACTCTCAAGCTAATTTAAACAAAGAAAAAAAATTAACCGATCGAACGTTGGAGATGTTAACAGGACAAGATTTCCAAACAGAATTAAACTTTCCCAAAAGAGGTTGGTTTACTATTGGAGAGGTAGCGGATAAATTAAATCTCTCGACAACGGCCTTGCGTCACTGGTGCTTAGAAGGCCTAATCACCCCTGAAAAGGATCTGGAAAGTGGTTATCGCATGTTTACTTATGAAATGATTCAAAAAGTCTTGTTGATTCGAGTGATTAAAACTTCGACTTGGTCATTGAATGACGTTCGCACCATGCTGACTCGGTTAGACCATCACTCACCTGAGAAGATCGTCGAGATTGCTAAGCAATCACTAAGATATATCAATCAGGCGATTCAACGCCAACTCGTAGGCATTCATTATTTATATGTCCTCTGTCACGAACTGGCCTTAACAGAAATAGACGATTTCCCTCCTACTACTTACTAGAGGGAAATCGTCAATTGGCGTTATTTCTTTAAATGTAAAATAGGAAAAGGGCGACCTTGGTCATCAGTCGCGGATTCTGCTATGATACGGAATCCTTTACGCTGATAAAACTCAAGAGCTTTGGGATTGTCCTTATTCACATCCAATGTCCTAAAGGGATAATTCTGGTACATATGATCAAATAATCGGCTACCTACGCCTGTGCCAATAATACTTGGATCTAAAAAGAGCATATTGAGATGACCTTCTGCCACTGAGGCAAAGCCTTTTATCTGATCTTCCTGATTACAAACAACCACTATCTCTGACTGAGATAAAAATCCAGCCAATTCTTTTTTTATAGCTTCGATGTTTTCGCCTAAAAAATCGTGAGTGGCAATCACCGAACGTTCCCAGACAGCCAGAATTTCCCACTTGTCTTGACCTACTGCAAATCGGTAATGATACAACAGCCTCATTCCCTTCTATATAACAATTAATTGAAACTTACTCTTCAAAAAATAATAATAAATCTTGTAAACTTAGCTTTTCTTTTTCTTCCTTGGCTAAATCCACTTTTATTTGACCTTTTTGTAAAACAATCAAGCGATTGCCGTAGATCAATGCATCTTCCATTCGATGAGTAATCATCAAACACGTTAATTGATTGTCTTGAATCCGTTGATTGGTTAACGCCATTAAGGAGCGGGATGTTTTAGGATCAAGAGCCGCCGTGTGTTCATCTAACAACAATAAATCTGGCTTGGTGATCGTCGCCATTAAGAGACTTAAGGCCTGTCGTTGCCCACCTGATAAGTTACCTGCTGGTGTATCTAAATGCTGCTCCAATCCATTGCCAATCAACTGACATAATTCTGTAAAATACTCTCTATTTTGAAGCAACGGTCGCTTTCTAAAACGTCGCTTTTGTCCACGGTACATGGCCAGTAACAGATTTTCAGCAACTGTCATTCGCGGTGCGGTTCCCATTTTAGGGTCTTGAAATACCCGGGATATATAGGTGGCTCGTTCTTCTTCTTTTTTGGTAGTAATGTCCTGACCCTTTAATAGAACTTTCCCTTTTGTCAACGGTAGGCTACCAGCAATCGTGTTAAACAAGGTTGACTTGCCGGCTCCATTTCCACCTAGAACAGTAATAAAATCTCCTGAGTGAATGGTCAAGTTCATCTCGTTCATGATCACTTTAGATTCATTTAAGCCGTTGGAAATGGCTTTAACACCCTCTTGAATTTCCAGTACTGCTTCAGTCATCTACAACTCCTCCTTTTCAGGCAAAAAATTTAAATTGAGTTTACTTTTTATCTGAGGTATCATGAGACACAACGCCAATATAACGGCTGAAATGATTTTCAAATAGTTGGTGTTGAAACCTAAACGAATCACTACGAGAATCAATAATTGATACATAATACTGCCGACAACAATGGCGATCAACCGCTCCGTCAACGTCAATTCACCGAAGATAACCTCGCCTATAATTATTGAAGCCAATCCGATGACGATTACCCCAATCCCCTTATCAACACTGGCATACCCATCATTTTGCGCCAATAAAGCGCCTGCTAAGGCAATCACCCCGTTAGACAAGGTCAGACCTAATATTTTCATCCGGTCCGTTTTGATTCCCAGTGAGCGAGCCATGATTTCGTTATCCCCAGTAGCGATATAGGCTTGCCCCAAGTTTGTGTTAAAGAAAATCAATAACAACGTAATAATAACTCCTACCCCAATCAAACCGATTAACACTGTATCGAAATAATTAGGTAAATTTAATCCTTTAAAATAATCATGAATCTTGGCTTGATTCAACAAAGACAAGTTAGGCGATTGCATAACGAATAAAATAACTGAATTCAATCCTGACATAACCAAAATTCCGGATAAGATAATCGGAATCTTGCCTTTTGTGTACAACAAACCCGTGACTAAGCCAGCGCCCATTCCCGCTAAGACGCCTAATACTGTGGCAATCAGTGGCGACATCCCATGGGTAATTGCCGTGACACAGACTGCTGCCCCTAAGGGATATGAACCTTCTGTGGTCATATCTGGAAAGTTTAAAATCCGATAGGTCATAAAGATGCCTAATCCCAGTATCCCCCAAATTAATCCTTGACCTATAACTGATACAATCATTTTACATTACTCCTTTCCAACAATAATAGCTTTGTCTAATATCTCTGACGGAATGTTTATCCCTAATTTTTCTGCCTGTGTTTGATTAATAATAATATCCCCTGAAGTAAAGGTATAAATCGGAGTTGTGGCCGGCTCTGCTTTACCAGCCAATATATCGGCTGCCATGCGACCAGTTTGAACACCTAACTTATATTGGTTAATTCCCACCGTCGCTAAGCCCCCTTGCTCCACCATGGTGTCCACAGACGGAATAATCGGCGTCTCATTTTTATTGGCAATATCCACGACAATTTGCATGGCGTTCGCAATCATATTGTCTGTGGGAATATAAATCATGTCGACCTCAGAGGACATGACTTGAACCATTTGCGAAATTTCATTGCCTGATGGTACGGGATAATGTTTAACCGTCATCCCATGCTTTTTAGCAACTGCTTCCACTTCATTGGCTTGGTATTTCGAATTATCCTCTGCCGAGGAGTATAAGATACCAACTGATTTGGCTTCCGGTAACAATGCTTTTACTAAGTCAAATTGGGCTTCCACTGGCGATTTATCACTGACACCCGTAATATTTCCCCCAGGTTTTTCATTATCAGCCACTAAGTTAGCGCCTTTAGGATCCGTAATTGCCCCCAATACAATGGGAATTTCCGTCGTTAAGTTTGCCAAGGCTTGGGCAGCTGGCGTGGCAATACCAATTAAGACATCAGCCTCTTTATTAATTAACTGCTGGCTCATCGTATTCAACTTACTTTGATCAGCCTGACCGTTTTGGAATTCTATTTTTAGATTTTTGCCTTCCTCGTACCCTTCTTCTTTTAAGCCATCTTGAATGCCTCGATAGATTTCATCTAAGGCCGGATGACTCACAAACTGCAACACACCAACTGTTAGCATCTGCTTTTTTTTGGTTTTAGCGGTCATTTCGGTTTTTTCCATCACAAAACTTACCACTAAAAAAATGACGATCAATCCTACTACACTTATAAGTCGTTTATTCTTCATGTTCATTCCTCCGATTATTAATCATTAGCGCTAAACGATCCGCTGAATTTTCATTTTCCCCACTATTCTAAAAAAAGCAATGACCATTGTAGTCATTGCTTTTGGAAGGGGTGAACCCTGCCATTATACAGCAAAAACCACATAGATGTTCAATCTATGTGGTCACTTTCATCCTAAGTTAGCCCCATAGATACAATTTTAGAAAGTACACTAAAAGTTGCATCTATGAATAGAGACATTCATACACACAACTATCTACGCCAGCTTTGCCATCTTAAACTATTCAGTTGGGTTGTTTTTGAGTGTGTCATGAAAATCCCTCTCTTCCAGTTATAAATCTTAGTTTACGATGACCGCTCAGATATGTCAATAGCAAATCTTATTATTGGCAAGTTCCAGACGATTTATCTAATAAAAGAGTTTAACCAATAACTTTATTGAATTAAACTCTTTTATAGTCGACTAAAGAATATTTAAACCAATTAAAACACCATAACCAAGTCCCACGACTGTGATTAACAGACCCGTGATGAGGGTTATTTTGCCCATCCCTGATTGAGAACTATGACGGCTCCCTCTTTTGGGCTTGCCTTGTAAACGAGACAACACAATGACAATTAAGCCGACCAGTGTGATTAATGCAGGAACTGCGTATTTATCAATCTTTGAAAAGAATGACCCATCATTAGTAGGTTTTAAATCACCTTTATCAGCGGCTTTTTTACTGAATAACTTGCCTTTTTCAGCCGGTTGAAAGGCCACTGTTGGATTTGGAATCTTGTCAGAAACTTGAGGTAAATCAGTGGCTAAAGATAATTGATTATTATCCAACTTAAAAGTTAACTCTTGATTTTTAGGTACTAATGTATAAAAATCACTCTCTAAAATAATGGTTTGATCATTGATCTTTTGTTCCCCTTTATCAAGAACCTTTTTGTATTCAAAGCCGTTAAACCCCAGATCCAACAACGCATTGCCAAAAGGATGTCGTTCTTCTTCACCGATTTGATCTGTCCAATCCCCAACCCCTAAAATCACTTCAATAAAACGGGTATCCTGACGTTTGGCTGTGCCAACAAACCCAAAGGCTGCTGAAGGACTGGACCCTGTTTTAATACCATCAAAGCCCTCATAGGCATAGGTTTTACCAGGAAGAGCAAAGAGATAGCTTTCAAAGGTTTCTTCGTACGGTGTCCCCGGTTTGACCGTGTAAGTTGGATTTTTAGTAAATTCTAAAATTTGCGGGTATTTTTTTAACATATTGTAAGCCAGTATGGATAAATCGCGAGCTGTCGACATGTTATCCCCATTAGGATCGATTCCCTCAGGCAAATAATAGCCTTCAAAAAAACTGCTTGCAGCACCTGTGGCATTATAATAAATCGTATTGGTCATGCCGAGCTCTTTGGCTTTGTCATTCATCTTATTGACAAATAAAGCTGCATCGTCATCACTCACCAAGTTAGCAAGCATCACAGTTGCTGCATTTGAGGAAGGAATCAATACTAAGTGAATAATATCTTCAATTGTGTATTCGACTCCTGGAGCCATCTTGTTATTACTCAGGCTGTATATCTGAGAAATATTCATCACATTTTGAGACGGCTGCAACTTTGTATCTAAAGAAAATTTCCCAGCCTCCATGGCCTCAAATCCTAAATACAAGGTCATCAATTTTGTTAAACTGGCGATATACCGCTGAACATCTGCCTTATCTTCCCATAATACCCGGCCTGTTTGCGAGTCAATCATTATTGAGGTCTTTGGTCGGTACTTCTCATCAACCTTATAACCAGCTTCTCTGGTAATCGTCATAATATCTTCCTGAGCTACAGCAACTATCCCTGATGCTAATGAACTTAAGCTCAGCATTAACACAACTAACAACTTACTAATCGTTTTCTTCATTCTAAACTCCTTATTAATTATACTTTTCACATTTATGACTAATCAACCAATTATTCCTATACCTATTCCATACTACCGTTACTTGACCACTAAATCAATAGGGTCTAACCTTACAAAATAGTCACGTTCAATCAAGTCTAGCATGGTTTAGGTTTAATGATTTGTTATCACCAATGACATCATTTTGACC
Source organism: uncultured Vagococcus sp. (assembly GCF_963518325.1). NCBI lineage: Bacteria > Bacillati > Bacillota > Bacilli > Lactobacillales > Enterococcaceae > Vagococcus > uncultured Vagococcus sp. The sequence continues at coordinate 71,423 of NZ_CAUQJB010000021.1, forward strand.
CATCTCATAAAAACCAATGCCTATTCGTTTATTATTCCTTTCTTGTGTTAGTTTTGCAAGTGAATTTTTAGAAATAAGCTAAAATTAAGAAAATCTGGCTTTTTCCCTTCACTTTAAACTCACAGCAAAAAAGTTGAATCATCGTGATTCAACTTTAGAGGGATTATTGGGCTGTCGTCTCGCTACTACTTGTACTCGTTCCCGTACTGCTATTTTGCAACTCATCCAAAATTTCTTCATCTTCGGCTTTTTGAGCGGCTTGCTTGTCAGCTTCCGCTTTTTTGGCTGCCGCAATTTTATCTAACTCATCACTTGAAGGACGTAATAAACTGTTGAGGTGATCCACTAAATACAATTCAATTTCCTGCTGATTATCCAAGGCGATTCGTTCCACTTCTTGTTGATTTTCAAAATAAATCAAGGTAATACCGCCTTTTAGATGATAAAAATCACTGACTTTTTTTTCATTATAAAGAATTGGGAAAAAATACATCGTCCCGTCGAATTCGGCCATCTTGTCTTTATCATTCAAAATTTCCAAAAACTGATCGTAATTTTTATCATTTGGGTCAACAATGGCAACTAGTACCTTCTCGTTTTTTCTAATGGTACTCTCTAATTGATCAAAGTCTACGGTCTTGACTTGTTTGATAGCTGATACTTGGGACATCACCAAAGAGTCCGCTTGTTTAATCCGAATTTTACGCTGAGTATTAGGAATTACTACTGCGATAACTAAGACCACCAACACAATAGATAAGCCAGCTATGGCAGATACTTGCCAGTTTTCTTTAACGTAATTAATCAATGATTTTGTTCTTTTTAAAACAATCTCTTTAATGTTCTCAAATTTATCCATTCACTTCACCCTTACTCTGTTATAATAATAGTATACTCATTGCTGAAAGAAAAGGAAAGACAAATTGAAAAATCCTTTTTTTCTTCTAATTGACTATGAGTAATTTAGAGAGAAATGAGGCAATACTTATGTCATTCGATGGCGTTTTTACACGTGCAATGACGGCTGAATTGAAAGACAAACTCCTTAATGGACGCTTGTCAAAAATCCATCAGCCTTACGATAATGAAATTATGTTAATCATTCGCAATCAAGGTAAAAATCACAAACTATTGTTATCTGCTCATCCAGCGTATGCTCGGATGCAACTGACAACGGTGGATTACCAGAACCCAGCCACCGCTCCAAACTTTTGTATGATGTTACGCAAATACTTGGAAGGGGCTATCTTGCAAAAAATTGAACAAATTGACAACGATCGTATCATCCATTTTTCTTTTTCAAAACGCAATGAACTTGGCGATTTAGAAGACATTGTTCTGGTGGTGGAATTAATGGGACGTCATAGTACGATTGTCTTGGTCAATCATGACTCAAAAAAAATTCTTGACTGCATTAAGCATGTAGGGCCAAGTCAAAATACATACCGTACCTTACTCCCTGGCGCTACCTATGTCCATCCCCCATTAAACGACTCCCAATCAAATCCCTTTACAGTTAAACAAACCCGTCTTTTCGAGTTACTGGCAACTGCCGATGACTTAACTGGTAAGTTTTTCCAAGAGCATTTTCAAGGGTTGGGATTTGATACGGCAACTGAGTTAGCCACTCGTCTAAAAGCTCAACCAACCGAGCGAATGAAGACTTGGTATAGCTTCTGGGAAGCCATTGACAGTAAGCCTGAACCAACCTTAAGCCTTTTTCAAGGAAAGGAATACTTCACACCCATTGCCTATGATTATTTGGGAACCGATCGTCAGACCTTTCCCTCACTCAGTGAGTTGCTGGAAAGCTACTATTCAGGCAAAGCGGAACGGGAACGAGTCAAACAACAAGCAGGCGAACTAATTCGGAAAATTGACAATGAGTACAAAAAGACCCTCTCAAAAATCAAGAAGTTAGAACGGTCTTTAGGAGACACGGAAAACGCAGAAGAATTTCGCCAAAAGGGAGAGTTGTTAACCACCTTCCTCCACCAAGTGGAACGAGGCGCCAAACGTGTGACTCTGGAAAACTATTATGATGAAAATGCCCCAATTACCATTAACTTGCGGGAAGATTTATCACCAGCTCAAAATGCTCAAAAGTATTTCCAAAAGTACTCTAAGCTAAAAAATGGTGTCAAAATCATTGCCGCCCAAATCGAAGCAGCTAAAAAAGAAGCCACTTATTTAGAGTCTGTCCTCTCTCAATTGGAAATCGCTTCGCCCATGGATATCGACGTTATCCGCGAAGAGCTGGTTGAGGGTAAATACATTCGGTTGAAACAAAAAGCAGGTCAACGAAAGAAAATAGCTAAAAGTAAACCTGAAAAATATCAGGCAAGCGACGGCACCATGATTTTAGTCGGTAAGAACAACTTGCAAAACGATCAACTGACCCTTAAAACCGCCAATAAACATGATATTTGGCTCCATGCAAAAGATATTCCTGGCTCTCATGTCATTATTCAAAGCAACAATCCAAGCGATGAAACGATTGCGGAGGCAGCGAATCTGGCTGGCTACTTCTCCAAATTCCGTTTATCAAGTTCTGTCCCTATTGACTATGTGGCTGTCCGTCACGTAAAAAAACCAAATGGCGCCAAACCTGGTTATGTGATTTATGACAATCAACAAACGATTTATGTGACTCCAGATAAAGAATTAGTCGAACGCTTAAAACTTTAAAAAGTTGCTCGCTCCCACAATCAGGGACGAGCAACTTTTTATTTATATAGATAAATCCTCCTGTTGAGCCACTATTTATTTAGGAGCCCTATAAGGTTAGACTAGGTCTAATCCTTTGATTCTCAATGGTTAAATAACTAGTTGTTGTCTTCTCTAAAAAATAACGATCATGTGAGACGACTAATAGGGTACCTTGATAATGATCCAAGACCTCTTCTAATAATTCACGCGTCTCAATATCCAAATGGTTAGTCGGTTCATCTAACACCAATAAATTATTAGGCTGTTGCATGAGTTTCGCCAATTCCAAGCGAACTTTCTCACCGCCACTTAATTTACTGACTTGTCGAAACACATCTTCTTTAAAAAACAGGTATTTAGCCAACGTTCGTCGACTTTCCTCTTCGTGTAATTGGCAACTGCTGCGAAATGCCTCTAAAACCGTTTGTTGGGGATCATCATAGTCAATGGATTGAGAGAGATAGCCGATTTGAACTTGACTGCCAAGTTTAATCTCCCCTTCATCAACAGGATAACACTCCAACAATAGCTTCAAGATTGTACTTTTACCGCTACCGTTTCTACCTAAAATCGCCACCTTATCTTGCCAAAACAAGTTAAAATCAATTTTAGTAAGTAGTGCGTTGGCCCCGAAAGATTTCGAAACACCTTTAAAAGTCAGAACTTCCTTACCCGATCGCTGACTAAAGTTGAAGGATTTCATCAAAGCCGCTTGCTCCTTTGGTGGGCGACTGATTTCCTCCATCTGCTCCAAGCGTTTTTCTAAATGCTTGGCCCGTTTGAAGAATTTTTCGTTATCACTTTCATTTCCCCACTGACGATAGCGGCGAATGGCATCTTTGATTTTTTTAATTTCTTTTTGTTGCTCTTCATAATCTTTCGCTAAAATCTCCATGCGCTTTTTCTTAGCTTCTTGATAGGCGGTATAATTACCTTTATATACGACTGCCTCAAAATCCAATTCAATAATCGTGTCCACTACCTGATTCAAAAAATGGCGATCATGAGACACCACGATAAACGTTTTTTTCGACTTGCTTATATAGTTTTCCAGCCAAGCTAATCCTTTTAAATCAAGGTGATTGGTCGGTTCGTCTAGCAAAAAAATATCGGGATTTTCTAGCAATACTTTCCCTAAGGCCAGCAACGTTTGTTCCCCACCACTTAAGGATGTTACTTGTTGAGTCAATAACTGGGAAATACCGAGGCCATTAGCAATCGTGTCGCTATTACTCTCCAACTCATAACCTCCTGCTTCTTCAAATTCTTCTTGAAGCTTGCCATATCTCACTAAAAGCCGCTCCAAATCATCTCCTGCTGTCGCAAACTGACTTTCAAGTTCCCTGAGTTGTCTACCTAACGCCACTACTTCCGTTCTGGCAGACAACAGATAATCCCTCCCTACCAATCCATCTGAAGTCACACGCTCCTGAGTTAAATAACCAATTGTCATCTGGTTGCGAATGCTGAGATGACCGTGATCCAATCCTTCAATTCCCATAATCATTTTCAATAAGGTCGATTTACCGCACCCATTTCGGCCAATTAGGCCTACCTTTTGGCCTTCTTTGATACGCATATCTAAATTTTCGAATAATAGCTCGCCGCCAATTGTTTTTGTCACATTGTTCAACTGAATAATCATTTTTTTGCCTGCTTTCTTCCATTCGAGGCAATTTCTACTGTGTCTAAAGGCAGAAACCTGAGACAACTTTGTCACGTTAGGAACTTTTTAATCAAAAGCGACTAAGGGTCTCATTTGATTAAAGAATTCACCAAAAAGAGCCATGACAAAGACGTCATGGCTCTAGCATCATCGATAACAGTGTTATTTAATAATGAATTTAGTCGTAATAAAAATTAGCCTGAATGGTCTTTTTCTCGTATTTAATTGCTGTTTTTGGACACACTTGTCCCCTTAGCAAAAAATACGGAAATAATCGCACGGTTAAGAGCAATAAAACGTTGTAATTTTTTGTTATTGATTTTTGTGCAATTCATCTGACCATTCACCACCTTTTTATTTTAATGTCTTTAGAATAACAAATAATAACTACTGTGTAAAGTAAAATCGTTCATCATCCCTTCACTCATTCATTTTCGGTTAGACTTTTTTATTACGCTAACTTGGCAATTCCTTGGGTACTTTCTCTGACGATCAATTGTGGCGGAATCGTATGTTTGATTGGATAGTCATAAGCTTTGACCAGCATACGGTTTAATAACTCGATGGTAACTTGCACCATAAAATCAATTTGCAAACGAATCGTCGTTAAGGCCGGCACTAAAAATTCAGATGATGATAAATCATTAAACCCTATTAAACTGACATCGGCTGGAATTTGAATGCCCATTTCATGAGCCGCTTTGTAACAGCCAACAGCCATAGAGTCATTAGCAATAAAAACGGCCGTTGGACGATCTGCTTGCCCCATTAATTCTTTAAATAGCCTGTAACCATCTGCCGGCGTATAGTTGCCAACTTGTGTCCAGGATTTGTTCCACAATTGATGTTTTTGTAAAACATGCTCATAAACGACTTGCCGCTCATCTACCGCAAAATTTTCATCTTTGCCTCCGATAAACCCAATTTGACGATGGCCCAACTCTAACAAATAGTTAAGAGCTTTTTCCGTCCCCAATTTAAAATCAATGACCACTGACATAAATTCCTCAGGAGCTGGCGATGAATCAATGAAAATAACTTGCTTATCTAAGCTTTTCAGCCACGTAACGTCTTCTAAATCAAACAAGCCCAAACAAATAACCGCATCTAAACTCGTCAACACGCTTTTAGGGTGCTGCTTGGTAATTCTTAGAATTTTTTTACCATCCAACAATAAATGTTTCTCCAATGCCACACGAATGGCTAAGTAATAGACATCTTCCAGTTCTTCTTCTGCCGAGTAACTGCACAACAAGCCGATGGTTTGCTGATTTTCTTTTTTCTTTTTGGTTTTTGGTGTTTCATAATCCAATTCTTCTGCCGCTTCAAATATCCGAATTTTGGTTTCATTTGGCACGTTCAGTGTCGTGTCATAATTCAACACTCGGGAGACTGTCGCCGGCGATACTTCCGCGATTTCTGCTATATCTTTAATGGTTGGATTTCGTTTCTTCGTCATATGCCCTCTTCACCTTCTGAAAACTTTTGGCTTTCGGTTTTAACTCTACTATTAGTATACCTAAAAATATTAAGATTGCACCAATTATCATTTGAAAGTTGACGACTTCCTTTAATAATAAAACAGATCCCAACATCCCAAAAAAAGCTTCCGTGGATAAGATAACTGCGGCCTCGCTGCTAGTGGTGTATTTTTGCGAATAGGTTTGTAAAAAGTAAGCCCCTAGGGTACTGATTAACCCAAGATATAATACCGGCCAAATAGACTGCTGAGATAAGGTTGGGAGAGGATCGTTGTCAAATAACAGCATTACCAAACTGCAGCCGGCGGCACTTCCCAGTTGAATCAACGTAATGGCCCAGGCCTGGTCGTCTTTCACAAAAATATCAGTGAAAAAAATATGTAAGGCAAAAAACACCGCGCAGATAAGGGTTAAAACATCCCCTTGGTTTAGACGTGTTAGACCCGTGTCCAAGGAGATAAAGGCAATCCCCAGAAAACTGACTATTGCCCCAATTAATCCCTTGACTGGTATTTTTTTTCGAAAAATAAGTAAACCTAAAAATGGCACAATCACCACATTAACCGCTGTTAAAAAGGCATTTCGCGAAGGAGTGGTGTGTTGCAACCCAATCGTCTGAAACATAAATGCCAAGTACAAGACCACACCTAAAGCAGAACTTTTTAAGATCCCTGATTTAGTAAGTGTTTTAAGCCTCTTGAGATTAAAAAGCAATAAAACAACGAAGGCTAAGGTAAACCTAATGGCTAATACTTGAAAGGGATTAAAATAGGCCAATGCCAGGGCACTGGCAACAAAGCCGTTTCCCCAAATAATGGCGACAACCATTAGCCCGAACTGCCCTAATCTCCTTGATTTAGTCATTTGCCCACTCCTTTAAATAATTGCCCAGTAACAAAAATACGCTAGAAGTCCAAGTAAAGGATAAGTCATCGTTTCCTTCTCCTGTCTCAGGGTTATAATTTTCAGCCATTCCGTGCTCATTTGCCAACTGACAATACTTTTGGGCCAACCTTTTGGCGATCTCTGTTTGCCCATTTCGGCGGAATGCATCAAAAAAGATAAAGCTTTCTGGGGCCCAAATCGGGCCCAACCAATAGCCATCAACCTGATAATGAGGACTGGATTTCGTCTCCGTCTGCAAGCCAAACGGGCCTTCAAACTGAGTCGTAATTTGCTCGATTAAGCGACTCTGAATCGATTCTGGCAGCCGATACCCAATGACCAAGGGCAAGCACAATAACAAACTGCCCCTCTCATCAATTGCCTCTCCCGTTCTATAAGAGCGGGCAATAAATTGTTGGCCATCGTAAAGGTCCTCTAATAACCGTTTGGTCAACTGATCTCCTAAACGCTGCCAGTCTTGGTTATCTTTGCGACCTAATTGTTTGGACCACTTTCCTAAGATATCCAATTGCTGAATGAGATAGGCACTTAAATCTGGTGAGACAACTGGCAATCCCTGATGAAAAAGACTGGCATTGTCCCAGCCTGAATCATTGCCGTGCGTGTAATAAGGCAACCCTTGATCACTTAAACGATGAGTCAGCCAAAAATTAGTCGTTGCCACTAAACTGTCATAAATCACACTTAATTGTTCGGGCTGACTAAAATAAGGATGAACAGCCATTAACTGTTCATAAGCCCAAGCGTGAATCGGTGGTTTACAGCAGTTGTAAGACACGTATTTGTCATTGATGAAATCAGGATAAACCCCTGACTCATCTTGATGATCGATAAAAACCTGAAATTGATTAAACGCTAATTCGGGATGACTAGCTGCCACTCCCATAGCATTAAAACAATTGTCCCAACTCCAAATATTTTGCATCCAGTTTTTTGACATGTAAACCGACTCACGGGTTAACTGACCAACTGGTCGCACGATGCTGGACCAGATGATATAGTTAGCCATTGCCTGACCTTTTTGATACTTCTCAGGTACCTTAAGAGACGAGTTCAGCCATGCCTGATACTCTTGCACCACTAACTGATGAGCACGTTCAAAAGTCGGCAAGGTGTCGTCACACTCCTTAAAAACGACGTGATAATTAGTCATGATTAACTCTTGAACCTCTTGCCTCCCATCTAAACGGAAGCTAACTTTTGGATTCCCTACTCGATACCAAGGAGCGTCCACTTGAATATGACTCCCGGTCAATTGCAATTGATATTTCGTTTCTTTTTTATAGGAGATATACTCATATGTCGTCGAATTTAACTGGTTCAGACTGTCATATCGACCTTTATGAGCCTTTAAAGTCACCGTCAATCCGGCTACTTTGATTCTCAGTTGTTCTGCTGTAGGCAGGATTATGGCAACATAATCAGACTGGTTGCACCGTCGACTGATTTTAAAAAGAGTTTCCGTCGCTTCAACCACGTATTGGGCCTGAAAAGTCTCGCTGCTTAAATCACTATGGCCTTCCACTATTAGCTCAAACAGTTCACTAGGTGACTCATCCCCTCCATGGACATCCCGAATAAACATCGCCTGCTGTTTGCTTAAAAATGAGACAGCAAAGTAAGACCCTCTTCTCGAAAAAGGAATGTCTTTAATATCGTAATTCACTCTCTCCACCTCACTTTTCTATAAGACCCATGGTAAAGCTTAAATCAAAGTTCTCAAAGCGAACTTTATCTGCCTCATACTGTTCCTGACCGCAACTGTTACTGCCTAAGCCAGATTGAGCCACGTCGATTGTCAGCCAATTACTGGTCTCTCTAACTAACTCATCGATGTGCGTCGCTTTTTCCAAGGCTTGACGGCTGTAATCATGAAGGGTCATGGTGACAGGTTGATCGAATCCAAACGCTAGACTACTTTCATGAGTAGTATTAAACATCTGAGCCCAATAAACAGCGGTACGCGCCCCATTCTCTTGAGGAAAAATGTATTCCGTGTGCATCTCACTAATGTTTTTTTGATAAACACCTAGTTGAACAGCGGCTAAACTATCACAATAACTTTCTCCAGGGCCATTACCGTACCATTTAACTTGCTGAAACCCAGTGGTCTTCAAATCAAAGCCGATTCTTGGTAACATCTCCGGTTGATGACTACCACGACGTTGGGTTTCGCCATGAATATCCATCGTAATCAATCCTGATGGTAAAATAACATAGTTGTAAGTTAAGCGGTATCCCCAATTTTGATTGGTGGCTGATGCATCTGTCTGAACAACTATGCTGACGCCTTCGTCAGACTCATCTAGGCTAAAACTAATCAACTGTTCAGTTACCTGATCCATAAAGTAAGACTCTTGCCACTCTTTGACTTTGTACATATCATTGTCAATTGGCGCTCGCCATAAGGTGAAAGTCGGCCCCTCTTCGATTATTTGCTGATCGTTTTGGCTGACATTCAGTAATTTTCCTGTTATTGGATTGAAACTAACTGTGATTTGATCATTCTCCACTTGAATCAACTCTTTTTGTCGAAGGACACTTAAGGAGTGACCTTGAGAAGTGACTTCTCGCCATTTCGGTTTTTCGACCAATATCAGTTGGCATTTCGCAATCTCATGACGTTCCCCTTTCTCAGAAAAGGATAAATTTAGATAAACATCGCCAATGTCCCCTTCTTCATAGCTGATATCAGGTAAGTTAATCGTCTCTGTTGATCTAGCTGGAATATCCGGCAACAGCATGGCACCTTCCGCTAAAATGGTTTCGAGCTGGCACACCTGATAGTGAAGGGTCATTGTTTTCAAATTTTTAAAATCAAAAAGATTGCTGATAGACAATTTAAATGGGTGATCTGTGCCATGAACTTTTATCGGTTCAATAATGTATTTATATTCCAATAGAGCCGGCGAGGGTGTTCGATCGGGACGCAATAAACCGTCTATACAGAAATTGCCGTTATTCGGCGTGTCACCGTAGTCTCCACCATAAAGATAGGTCGTTTGTCCTCCTCTTTTTGCCATAATACCGTGATCGTACCATTCCCAAATAAACCCACCATGTAGTCGCTCGTATTTCCTCATGATTTCCTGATACTCCTTTAGTCCACCTGGCCCATTCCCCATGGCATGACCGTATTCACAAATCAAGTGAGGTTTTTGTCCTTCTGTTTCCCTTCCGATGATTTCCAACTTATCTAAACGAGTGTACATCGTAGTGAAAACATCGCTGTGACGCCCTTCCCGTGCTCCCTCATAATGAATCGGTCGTGAATCAATTTTTTTGATTTCACGATACATCGCATCAAAGTTTTGCCCTGCTCCCGATTCATTCCCAAGAGACCACATGATAATTGAAGGATGATTATAGTCCCGCTTAACCATCCTTAAGCCCCGCTCGACATAGGCCTCTTCCCACACATCATTATCGCTAAGCCAATTATAATCACCTGTATTTTCAAAGCCGTGACATTCCAAATCGGCTTCATCGATCACATACAAACCATAACGATCACACAACTGATAGAAGTAATGTTGATTTGGATAATGTGCGGTTCGAACAGCGTTAATATTATGCCGTTTCATCAAACGTAGATCCTCTTCCATCACTTCTCGCGTGGTCGTCATCCCCCCTGTTGTGGTAAAGTCATGACGGTTCACCCCATTCAAAAAGATTGGTTGACCATTAACTTGGATCTGATGGTCCTTTATTTCAATCGATCTAAAGCCAATTGATAGCGGGATATACTCCCTTTCGACCTTCAACAAAACCTGATACAGTTCTGGCGTTTCCGCTGTCCAAAGCTTAGGGGCTTTGATGACAGTCGTACTAGTATACTGGGAACCAGCCGCCTGAAACTTATTTAACTGGCGCCATTGACCGTCGATTAGCAATTCGCCTTGAATTTCTTGTTCAAAGGGATTCTCCACAACGAGGCGCAATTCATAATCTCGATAGTTTTTATCAGGGATTGTCTCTACCCGAATATCCTGTATCGTCTTCTCGGCTTGCTGATACAACGACACATCTCTAAATATTCCAGATAGCCACCACATATCCTGATCCTCCAAGTAGGTGCCTGCCGACCATTTTACGACTTTAACAAACAGCTGATTCTCCTTTTCTTGGACCATCTCAGAAACATCAAAACGTGTCTCATAACGACTTCCCATATTAGATCCCACAAATTTTCCATTTAAAAAAACTTCAAAATAGGAACTGACCCCTTCAAATAACAATATCGATTGGTGGTCTTGCGTCAACTCCCAATCAAATTGGCGATAATAGAGACCTGTTGGGTTTTCAACCGGAACGAATGGCGGATTAATTGGAAAAGGGTATAACACATCCGTGTAATGCATCTGATCGTACCCTGATAATTGCCAGCAGGACGGCACCTCTAATTGGTTGTCACTCATAATATTAGAGGACAGTTCGCCTACCGTTGGAACTAGCTCTGGGTACTGATAAAAATTAAACTGCCAGTTGCCATTTAAACTGACAAACCCTTTTTGCTGACGATCATCAAAACTTAAGGCCTCTTCCCGGGTGCCATAACGGTTAAAAGAAGTAGCAGGCTCCATTCGATTTTTTCCTAAACAATGGATGTTTTCCCATGGTTTCATTTCTCTCATTTTGTCGATACCTCTTTCATCAATCATTATTTAATAGAACCACTAACCCCTTCAATGATGTACTTTTGAGCGAAGAAGAACGCTAATATTGGTGGTACAATCATCAATATCGTGATACACATGATGGGAATAATATTAGTATCATGAACGCCTTTGAAGGAAGCTAAACCTAAGGCTAGTGTGTATTTTGTTCGATCTTGCAAGAAGATTAACGGGCCCAAGTAATCATTCCAAACAGATAACATATTAAGAATAGCAATGAGTATCAAGGGTGCCCGCATAATCGGAAAAAATATTTTATAAAAAATTTGAAAATCATTAGCACCATCTATTCTAGCGGCATTTTCAATGTCTGTCGGAATATTCATTAAAAATTGACGCAGCAGAAAAATATAGTAAGGCGAGCCAAAAAAAGATGGCACAATCAATGGTTTTAAGGTGTTAATCCAGCCCATCATATTAAATTGCATATACAATGGAATCATGGTCACATCCCATGGCAACATCATCGATGCCAGCAACAGCATAAACAAAACGTTTTTAAACTTAAAATCATAGCGGGCAAAACCAAAGGCAATCAGTGAACAGGAGATCACCTGTCCAATCGTTGTCAGAACCGTTACAACAGTTGAATTCCATAAATAACGGCCAAAAGGTTGTGATTGCCACGCTTCCACAAAATTTTTCCATTGAAAGGCACGTGGCACAATCGTCGGTGGGTAACTATTGACTTCACTAGGTGATTTTAGCGCCGTAATCAACATCCATAGAAAGGGTGCCATAAAATAAAGTGAAAATAAAATAAGACACATATACGTTAACAGTTTATTTTTCTTCGATAAGTCCATTTATTTTTTTCCTTTCTTGGTCTTTTTAACCCCTTTGACTTCTGCTTCGTAAAAGACCCAAGCACTTGATGATTTAAAAATCAAAGCAGTTAGGGCTAGGATAATCACAAACATCACCCAAGCATTGGCACTTGCATAACCTAAACGTTGGTGTTTAAAGGCATTTTCAAACACATACAATCCGTAAAAATAAGTCGATTTCAAAGGTCCGCCCTTTGTTAGCAAAATAACTAAGGTTAATTGCTGTAACGCTGTGATAGTTGAGGTGATTAAATTAAATAAAATCGTTGGTGTAATGATCGGAATCGTAATATTAAAAAATTGTTTTAAGGGCGAGGCACCATCTATAACCGCTGCTTCATAATAATCTTTGGGGATGCTCTTAATATTTGTATAAAATATCAGCATCATCGTTCCAACACCCCAGGCACTAGCTATCACAACAGCAAACATCGCCCATTTAGGATCAACTAACCACTTTGGTCCCTCAATACCAAGCAAACTTAGCAAGTAGTTTAAAATGCCGTATTTTGAATTAAATATCCAACCCCAAATAATTGAAACAGCCACACCTGAGATGACTGCTGGCAAATAAAAGATTGCTCTAAAAAATTTAACGCCTTTGACTTTTTGCGTTAGCAAGACTGCCAAAACAAGCGCGATAATCATGTTTAAGGGAACAAAGATAACTGCAAATTTAATCGTGATTACCAATGATTTCTTAAATTGCGGATCCATGGTGAACATCGTTTTATAATTTTCCAAGCCAATAAAGGTTGGCTCACGGGTTACTGGCCAATCATGTAAACTCATAAAAAATGAGAAGATTAACGGGCCAAAGGTGAAAACGATGAAACCGATTATCCAAGGAGCAATAAATAAATAGGGAATCCACTTTCGGTGATCCTTCTTCTTAATGGGTGTTGGGCGTCTGCCCGTTACCTTGATACTTTCTTCCAAGGGGTTCAACTCCTTTTTCGTGTCTTAATCTGGCTGAGGAAGACCTCAGCCACGTCCTTATTCTTTTTCCGTTACACTCTTCAACACTGTTTGAGGATCTTCCATTGTACTTGGATTAAAGATCTGTTCGAATGACAGTTTTAAATCTTCAGATACATCGCTCCAATTTGCGACTTTGAATGAACTTGGCGTAAAGCCTTCACTTTTTATTAACATTTTGTAAAAAATGCCTTTATATTCATCTTCTTCTAAGCCATTTTCTTTAACAACTGACTTTAGAACCGGCAGTTCATAATCAATTCGTTCATTATTCGCTTCTTGATTGGTCCAAAACTTAATAAATTCAAACGCAGCCTCTTTATTTTTTGAGTACTTAGACATCGCCAAACCTGAGGAACTAATAATGCTAACGCCTTCATTTCCATTGCGGCTTGGAATTTCGGCTAAGCCATAATTTATACCGGCTTCTTTTAACGGTTCCAACGACCATGAACCCGTCACAAACATCCCAACTTTCCCTGATTCCATCTCAGTTGAACCATCACCTTCAGTTGCGATCGCACTTTCATCTTTTAACATGCCTTGAAACTCATCAAATACATGAATGTTTTTTTCACTATCCAATGCTCCGGCTAATTTACCCTCAGCCGTTGAATATGAGGCATCATTCCCCCAGGCAAACATTTCAAAATCGTATGGATCAGGTTTACCTGGCAAAGCATAACCGATGTCACCGCTTTTACTATCGCTTAATTTTTTAGCCTTCTGATGCAAATCATCCCACGTCCAGCCTGTTTTTGGATAGTCAATCTTTTTAGCATCAAACATGTCTTTATTGTAGTAGATAGCATGTGTTGTAAAGCCAACTGGCAACCCTAAGATATCGCCATCAACTGAGTTGTAACTCCAAAGGGTTTCATAAAAATCTTCTTTGAATTCTGGGCCTTCTTTTTCGATAAAGGAGTCTAAAGGTTCTAGCGCATCTTTGTACTGAGGATAATTCCACATATACATGACATCCGGTGCATCTTTAGCGCCAATACCAGCAGAAATTTTTGTATCATATTCACTACCGTATGCCTCTAAAACAACTTTAATGTCCTTGTGTTGCTCATTAAATTTATCGACTAACTGCTGTTGCATGTCCAAACTTTTTTCACTGTCCCAGGTTGAAAAACGAACCGTTGTCTTACCATCGTCTTTCACTTCTTTTGATGTACATCCAACCAAGGCAATACCTAAACCTAAAAGCGCTGTCCCTACTAACAATTTCTTAACTTTCATGTTTGAAACTCTCCTTTACTCTTTATTTAACCTCAGTATAATCATATTATTTACTAAATGCAAGCGTTTTTAAATAATTATTTACTAAATAATTATTGTGAACACATGAACTTTACTAAATATACCAAAATATCCTTAACCTCAGCTCATTTCATTCATGAACTGTTAAAATTATAAATGGTAGTTCCCAAACTGATAAACCTGCTCTTTTATCAATTTATGATAATTCTAACGACTTATCCATAAGCATTAGAGCCACCTTGCTGTCGTATTTTTTTTGCCCAGCGTAGGCAAAAAAAAAAAACTTCAGCGGTTATCAATCGCTACCGAAAAAGTCTGAATTTTCCCAATCGAAAATTCAGACTTTTTATTTTTTCAACTACGATGGTAAAAACCAACAAAATATGAAGGTTTAGTCCCGTTTCAAGCTCTTATTCCACTCATTTTTGGGAACGAAATCCCTTTATTTTTCCTGTTTTGTATTTTATGAGCTTTTCAATAGCCTCGCAATTAACAAGGGAGCCATTTCTAAAGTTCTAACAAATGTATACATGGTAAGCATGATAAAATAAAAGAAGTAACCAGAACTAGTATTACTTTCCACCTTACAAGCACGACTTCTTGTTAAACAAATGTTAGGAATTCAGGATAGAAAAAAATAAAAAAACTCTAAACTGCATAACGAAGGGTTGTATGTTCAGATCATACGGCTAATTAGCATTCAGGAGATTCGTGAAAAAGATAATAAGTACAGTCGCATCAAACAATTGAAAACGAAAAAAGACTTCAATCGCTATTCCCTTTCCT
>NZ_CAUQJB010000022.1:0-84191 GCF_963518325.1 uncultured Vagococcus sp.
AGTTCTTAGTGCTTCAGCACATAGAAATAATGAGAACGAAGCTAAAACAAATCAGAAATAACCAAAAGACTAAAAAGGAGGAGACAGATAATGACATTTATTGGATTAAACATAGCGGAGTGGGCAGCTCTTCTCGCTATTGTCTCGACGTTATTTGCTGCAATGGGTCGATTGTTTAATCAGTTTCAACAACACATCACAGCGCCTTTAGTTGAGGCCCTTAACAAGTTGAGACATGAAATCGGTCAGTTGGAACGACAACTAGTATCTGAGTTTAAACGGATTGATGCTAATGCTGAGGCCCTAGCGCAACGTGTGGGGCGTATGGAAAAGGTGCAGTCAAAGGAAGGTCCAGTACCAGTAAGGGAGGAAAATCATGACAATGATTGTCGAGTTATTAACGAATGTTAGCCGTAATTATATTATGGCCTTGGCGGTGACTGTTTTTTTAGTGGTCGAAGTGATTAAATTAACAGACTGTTTGTCACCAAAAGTTCTACCGGTGATAGCTGGGGTGGTAGGAATAATGATTGGTTGTTGTGTGGGGGTCATTTTTGATGAGGAGCTAGTGAAAACAGGGCTTAATGAGTTTATTGCCGGCTTATTAGCAGCGGGGAGTGTTGATTTTGCGAAAGCAGTGTGGCATTTGCCAGAGGTCTTTAAATGAGTCGACCTAAGCCACTTATTATCGATATGAGTGAACATCAATTGCCATCGGCCATTAACTATGATCAACTGGCAGCATCAATTGATTTAGGGATTATTAGGGTTCAATATGGCAGTTTATACCAAGACCGTTATTTTGATCAGCATCTGAGTGAGTTGAAAAAACGAAGGGTACCCGTTCACGTTTATGCCTGGGTAAGGGGCATTAGCTATCAAGATATGAAAAAGGAAGGGGCTGATTTTTATCAGCGAGCCAGTCCTTACAAGCCAGCTTTTTGGTGGTTGGATGTGGAAGAAAGGTCTATGGCAGACATGGTTGGCGGCAGTGAGTCATTTCGCCAGCAGTTAAAAGAACTAGGGGCCGGGAAAGTCGGAATTTACATCGCCAATCATTTGTATCATCCCTTTGGTTTTACTCAACAAGCAACACAGAAGTATGACGCCTTATGGCTACCAGCGTACGGACAAAATACAGGGCAATACAACGGGGCTAATCCGACAGCTATAAACGAGTATGATTTCCATCAATATACCAGTAATGGTCGGTTAACTGGTTATGCGGGTCCTCTTGATTTATCTCGGTTAGCCAGTAAAAAATCTTTTGGTTTTTTTACTGGCTCAAGTGTCACTGTAACTTCTCCACCTTACAAATTAGGGGATCAGGTAATGATAGAGGGTGTTTACGAAAGTTCTGATTCGTGGGTTAGGCTGAAACCTTTTAGAAATACAGGAAAGATAACGGCTATTCGTCAGGGGGCCAAGAATCCCTTCTTATTGGATAATGGCAACTTAGGCTGGGTGAATGAGGAAGTCATTGTTAAGCGAATAGCGCAAGAGGAGAATGTCTATCGAGTCAAACAAGGAGATACACTTTGGGGAATTGCTCAAGGGCTCGGTATCCGATGGCAGTCTTTAGCGGCACGGAATCAACTGGCGGATCCTAACCTAATTTTTCCAGGGCAAGAATTATATTATAAGTAGACAAAGACAGAAAGGAATGGAAAATTGTGAAAGACATAACAACAGAGTCGTTGATTAAACGGGAGAAATCGATTATTGTATCAGCGGCCCAATTGGTTAAGGAAGTTCGGCTAGCAAAAGATATCAGTCAAGATGAATTATGTGAACGAGTTGATATGAGTCGGCAACACCTATCTAAAATTGAAAATGGGCACATCAAGAAACTGGATTTAAATTGTTTGGATCTGTTGATTAATGGCTGTGGTGAAAAATTGGAATTGCAATCTAGTTATATTAACAAGCTACAGTTGTCCCATCAAACGGAAAAGGAAGATCAGGTGTTGATCACATATAGTCAAGGGCGAATTGAGGTCGCGGAAGAGTTACTGGCTGAGATTAGACGCTGGCAATACCCACCAGAGCATCTTCGGGCAAGGTGTAAACGGAATATGGCCATTGCTATTAGTTATTACTTTAAGGGGCGTCACAGCTATAGTCAAAATAAGATGAATGAGATTGTCATGGGGCTGTCGTTGATTGGTTGTGGCGAAGAAGCGGAGCGTTTTATTGAGATGTATTATCGGATTGTCAAAAAAGGGGAACAAAATATGACGGAAAAGACGTTAGTGAAGAAAGGAGTCTTATCATGATTATTTGGGAAGGAACGGATGTGGTCTGTTGTTACAATGTGGCAGCTCAAATGGAGCTTAAGCGAATTCGGTTTGTTCATCTGCCAAAGAAGCCAGATCCTGAGAAGGTCGTGGCTTTTGCCAATTTATTGTTAGAGGTATTGCCAACGAGCCATTCGAAAGACTCGTCAGTTATCATCACACGAACACGGTATGTATAAGGAGGAGAAAGCAATGGCAAAAAAATTGTATTTGTATTTTACTAATGAAGATGAACAGCCGACCACGATTGTTGTTCATGAACCCAATCAAAATTTAGATGCAGTAGCTGTTCGTCATTTTATGGAACAGGTGATAGCTATGGAGTTGTTTGAGCATAAGGGTCAACGGAAGTACGCCCATATCAAAGGGGCGAAGTATTTGGATAAGAAGACAGAAATATTGTTGTAAACAGGTAAAAAGAAAGTTTGAATGAAGTAAGTACGGATAAAGTAACTTATAGTTAAGGCTGGGCTATTACAAAATTGATTCTTAATTTTGCGATGGCTCTTTTGAATGTTGTTCAATTGGCTATTGAACAAGTAAAGATGAAAACTTCGTAAGTACTAGGAGGGTTTCAGCAATGAGAAGTTGCAGAAATTTGATGATTCTAGGCCTAAAATTAGTGAGAGAAGTACAGCTTATTCTTGCATAACCAGAGGAATTGTAATGTCATGTTATACTCCAATCGACTAGCGGTTGGACGAACCTGTTTTTTTCAACCATATAATAATTATTTTGTGATTTACTGTAGTAATCCGATGATTAACTCTGTTGTGTAATCTTTCGTACCGTAGAAACCTTCTGATGTGTTAAGAGAGCCATTTTTGACGTGTACACTCTGTTGAAGAGATAGATTCTAAAGGTTTAATTTGAGCCCCACAAAGGGGCTCATTTCTTTTATTATTGATGACATATTCAGGGATTAACTTTAAATCTGACCTGTATGGATTACACACTCTAATTTACGAATGTTAGTAAGTACTGTCGATTCTGCCTTAGAAGTAGACGATGATATGCTCGTAATGAAGAAAAAGTGATTTGGTTTAATAATTCCAGACGGATGGTTGAGCTTGAGTCAATCGTTTAATTGCCAATTAATGATAAGAAATTAATTGGCAAGAGATTATCAGAATAGCCTTACGGTTTAAGCGCTACTGTCGTTTTAATCTGATCAGATAATCGCTTAATCACTTTTTAAAAAGGATAATACTGACTTGATTGCAAGCGAGAAAGAATGACTCGTGGCTGTCTTATTGTCAAAAATGGGATGAGTCGACTTTTTTAGAGTAGATGCAATAGGTTGAATATCTGATAAGGCTACTGGACCTGACCGTCTCCAATCACCAGGGGCAACTTCGCTAAAAAGAAAAACCCTGTTAAGTTGAATTTCAGCAATTTGACCGTTTTTTAAGATAGCTAAATAGACTTTGAAGGAGGAGATGAGTGAATCTACTACCAATGAATCGACTATATGATGAGTTAGCCAACGTGAGAATGTTTACAGCAAAACAACCCCCGCCTTATATTAAGTTTATTCATGTTTTCCCAGAACCAGGGATGGCGAGAGTTATCAAGAAGCTTGTTAAGCTTGGATGCGGTCAATAATACTGGCAACTCTTGATTTATCATGTTATAATGATTATGCAGAAAAGAACATAGAACGCACTTAACCCCTGAAGAGGTCGGATTCTTCAGGGGTTTTTTAGTGGGCTAATGTCGCCTAGTTCAATTTTACTTCTTGTTTCGAGTGTTTAGCCAATACTCAAATAGAGCTACTAAAAGCCCTACAAGAAGGGGACAGAAAAATGCTAAGAACATAGAACACACCACCTTTCAGTCGCAAGACTGTCGGATAGGCGACACTCTATTATACCTTAAAACGAAGCTGTGAAACAGTTGGATTGAGATTAAATGGGAAACTAATGTTATACTTGGTAGTAATAGTAAGACAAATATGATTATGATATGGGGAATAATATTGGAAAATAAATTTACAGATCAACTAAGCCAGTTACAGAGTGGTGAAATTGATAAAATTGAAGTGACTCACAGTGAATTTATGGAATTCCGATCAATATGGAATCTGAGAAGTGATCGCAAGTTTTTTAGAGGACAGGCGCAGCACGGGGGCCACACAACCTATGTTTACGACACATCTGTTGTATAATTGTTAGAGAAAATATTCTGATGATGGAAGGAGCTGTTTTGATAGTGGAAATACCAATTAGATTTAAGAAGGAACTTGAGGAAATGGATATGATTTACTCAACTATCCAGGACATAAGGGTATTTAAGAACAACTATGATCAGCTCTTATTAAATAAATGTGAACGAGATAACCTGGGGCGCATTGTTGGTGATTACCCTTGGAACTTTGTTTCAGGTAACATCATGATGCAATTGAAAGAAAACACCCCGTCTGAAGGAATGACAATTTCAATTGATTTTAGTAAGTTCGATACCTTCACAGAATTAGACGATAAGAGAGTGAATTGTGGCCAAGTCAGTCACGTATTTACTGAAGAGGAACCTTACTGGCGCTTATCATTCAATTAGGACCATATATGGTCTTAATATAAAGGAGAGTATATGACAGCATTAGACGTTTATGCAGCAAGGTAAAATTTAACTATGTATCACATTTCTAAAGTAAGTGGGCTCGCTCCGTCTACTATCAAGAACGCTTTTAAGAAGACAATGGGCCAAACGACGATTAGAACTTTAGAAGCAATCGCAAAAGCGGCTCAGGTTGATCCAGGGGCATTGTTGAATGAGTTACTTGAGATCGAAAAAAATATAACCAGAGAAAAATTAACGACTATTAATGAGTGAATCAAGCAACAGTTACTGGAACTTGGCTCCACAATAATAGACTAAAAAGCCTACAAAACCAATTGTTTAGTGGACTTTTTTCGTAAACCAGATTGGACCAAATTTATTGTGTATAGCTGGGTAGTTCAATTATTGATTCGACTTTACTGCTGCTTTTCATAGGCGCATTTTATAATCAAGTTAGCCACTTGAGATAAAAAATAACGTCATAGACAACTTTCATGTATTATTGAGGTTCTGGCACCAAACAATAAAGGTTGAATGAATTTATCAACGCACCACAAGCCAGTTGTGTTGTGGTGGCCAAAATCGATGTATCCATTCACATTCTAGACGTTTCTTTAAAAAAAAGAAAGGTCTTTTTTTATATGGGTTATGAATGCAACTCAATAGCATTGGAATTCTTATAGAGTTGCATTAGCGTTATGTTAAAAACTATAAAGTATAATACGCGGTCGGTAATATCTATTTTTCTTCTTTGTCTATTTCTTCAATACTCTTTATTTCTCCATTATTGCTTTTGAATTCAGGTTTTTTTTCAAAAAAATCCAAAGCGCGTGAAAAATGATTTTTGTATATTCCAGCATTAAAGTTCATATCTTTGTGGTTGTTTACGTAACCAGTAATATGAGGAATACCTGTAGGATTAACTTTTACATTGGTAAAAGTTACAGAATTAATATCTTTGTAGTTATATCTTAAATATTTTTCTATACGAGGTCCTTCCTCACTGATTAATTGGGATTTTTCAATTTGCTTTTTCAGGTACACTCCTCCTAACACTATTAATGCAATACTAAAGATAATTAGAAAGGTCTTTTTTTTCATAATACCTCCTGTATAGTGAATCTTTTATATCTAATATACAGGAGGTACGAGTATGACACAATTAACTGATGAACAATATTTTGATTTAGCAGATAAAGTATACGAAGATAAGTATTTAAAACCTGGACAGACCATTATTTCCGATACTGGAAATGATTGGGTAGTCATCAATTCAGTAAATGATCCCAGTGGTTTACAATCAATCGCAGTAGTTCCCCTCAAAGATTATCAAAATATGCAATCAGGAAAGATAAAGGATTATCCTAATGTCATTTTTTCTGCAAGAGGAAGTCAAACTGATGATTTGTCTGAATTCAATAAGGATTGGATAGAAACAGATGGTGGATCATTAGGTACAGGCGGTAAACCTAGCGATTTAAAAGATGCGTATGGACTAAATGTAAGTGGTGATAAAAATAAACCAGCCTACAGTGAGGGGTGGAATCAGTTTCCTCAGCTAGATGATGAGTTAAAAAATATGGTTAGCAACAATCAATTTTTAGGTATGGAACGTTTCGTAAATGAGACATTAAAAAAGAATTCAATCAAAGATTATTCATTTACTGGACACAGTTTAGGCGGTGCCTTAGCACAATACATGGCAGTTTTAACGGATAAGTACGCGACAACTTTTGCGGCTGCAAAAGCCTATCGATTATTACCGCCTGAATTACAAAAACTAGTTGATCAAGGCCATTTCAATTCTAAAATTGTTGATTATCGTCATTCATGGGACCCCGTTGGCCACGTCCCCTTAGGAGAAATCATTGGAAGGCGATACGTAGTCCCAAGTGGGGCAATGACTATTCTTATTATCGGTCATATGAGGGGGTCTTTCCAAAATATGTTTGATAAAGATGGGGCAATGTTATTGGATGAACTTTTAGGTGGAAGTATAGCAAGAAGTGAAATTGCTCTTTTCAATCATCTAAGGCAAATAGGGAGTTTAAAAAGTCAATGGGGATCTCGTGGCCCAATGACAGAAAACCAAGAAATATTTTTGGATCAATCGGAAGCCATTGCTGTTTTGAGTAACACACAAAACGTTGTCCAATCCAGTTTAGACACATTGATGGTTATTTATGACGGCGCAAGTAACGACGCTCAAGATTTATGGACCAAAACACTTAGTAGTGCTGAAGGGATTGGAGCTAATTTAAACTATTCAGAAGTAATCGATGCTCTAGAACGTGGAACCGCAACGGAATCTTTCATAGTGAGAGAACCTCAAGCCAACCATGACAAGAAAAAAGCCGAATTAAAGGAAATAGTTGCATCGTATGATCAACTTATTCACCAATTAACTGAAAGTATTTCAAAAATGGCACAACATGATAGTCAAATAGCAAGTGCATTACAGTCATTAAGCTAAAGGAGACCCTATGGATTTAAATCAATTAGAAAACACCTATTTAGAGGACAGAAAACACTATAATGACCAATTAGAAGAACTTCATTATTATAAAAAACAAGGAGTTATGGCCATTGATGATTTAGCGGAGAGAAGTCATTATTATCTACGTCAATTGGATTCAGACGAAGTAGATTTCTCGCAAGTACATCATTATTTAGAAGGTGAGCGTTCAGCGTTTGAATTGAGTATAAAAAAAGAAGAAATTAAAATAAATTCAACATTAGAAGAGCTCGAAACACATTATAAAAGAGATCGACAGCGCCAAGAAGAAAGAGGGGTGGATAAAGCTTGAGTAATTGGACCGGAGGCACCTTAAATCCAGAAGTAGCTCTTTTAAACATGAAGAAGACAATGGAGAAGAATTTGATTGTAACGTTTGTCGCAATTGCTGCTAGTACTAGAAGCAGACAAAATGAAAAAAGAGTTCAAGAAAAAGTGGCGGACATACAAGAACAGACTAAAGAGAGTTTAACAGCAATTTTAGCTTCATTAGAATCATCACTAAAAGGGAAATTTGGGAAACAGGCCAAGAAGCTGTTAAAAGAAAATGCTAAGAAATTCAAATAAAGAAGATGTTTATTACTATTATGAATCTCTTCTGGCAATCACTGAGTGTTATGTTCCTGTAATCGTTCGTTTTAGAGATTGACGTGCTTGGAAATCTGAGGTTGATTCGCTGTAAATTTACAGCGAGATGTGTTATAATTATCTAACGAATAGGAGCTGATTAAAATGGAAGTAATCAAACCTAGTACCATTTTAAGAAATTACAACAAAGTAATTGATGAGGTTCAAGATGGAGAGCCACTAGTATTAACGAAAAATGGTGTTGGAAAAGTTGTGATGGTTAATATTGACGAATGGCAACGAAAACAAGCTGAGATATGGTTATTAACGGAATTGAATCGAGCTGAACAAAATTTTGGTTCAGGGAAAGATATTGATGAGTTTGCTAAGAAATATAAATTAGGTAATTTTGGTGAGTGACTATCAAGTAAAAACGAGTCACCAGTTTGATAATGATATTGATCGAATACAACGATATCTGTCACAGGGAAACTATTATGAAAGTACGATAAAGGAAATTTTTGAAACAATCTATCAAGATTTGGTGAGACTCCGATCAAGTCCTCGAATTGGGGCAAAACTTAGTAATAAAACAAGTATTGAAAACGACTATCGTTACATAGTTAGTGGAGAGTACCTCATTTTTTATAAAATTTTTGAAAACGAAAAGATTGTCCGTGTATATCACGTTTATCATGGTAGAGAGAATTATCTCGTCAAACTAAATCTGAATTAGAATCAGGATGAAGGACGGCTTAAGTCTCCTAATTACTATCAACAAATCAAATGATTGAACGCACCACAACCTTGTTGTGGTGCGTTCATCAGAACTGTCATACCCCACGTAGAATAAGGCATCCCTCTATTTTTGGAGTGACGCCTTTTTTGATTGTGAATGCAACTTTAATCCATTGTGTAGAGTGATAAGTGTTGTTC
Organism: uncultured Vagococcus sp.; assembly: GCF_963518325.1. Taxonomy (NCBI): domain Bacteria; kingdom Bacillati; phylum Bacillota; class Bacilli; order Lactobacillales; family Enterococcaceae; genus Vagococcus; species uncultured Vagococcus sp. Next base: position 8,875 of record NZ_CAUQJB010000022.1, read on the forward strand.
GCACTCTATCAAAAATATGAGTTTTTATAGCTTGAGGGAGGTGTGATAAAATCAACTGTCAATTTAATTTTATTTGATATTATTAGACTATTAACTATAGCGATAGCTATAATAATTAATTAAGAACGTATTATCATCAATGGATAAATAGCCTTCACTTTCTAAATATGTAGGTAATAACGCAATTCCTTTACCAATAGATACTAAATTTGGTTCTGTTGCAAACTTAAAAAAAGAAAAGTCAGTGCTTCTCATCAGGTCATTTTAAGATGGTAAACCCATTAATTGTTTGAGTTCATTGCATACTGAAAAGTCGAAGAGGTTTCTTCGATTTTTTTTGTACAAGGCGTGGACCGTTTCCAGCCCTTTAATCGTAGCAGAAGCGGTCCTTATGAACCGATATAATTTGTGTCTTTTCTTGATAGATCGATGATCTTGTTCAAGGATATTATTCAAGTATTTACTGGTTCGGTGAATCGTTGACTCAAAAAAACCATCCGCTTTTAGCCGTTTAAAAGCGCAAGCCAGCGATGGCGCTTTATCAGTGACGGTTCACCAAATTGTTTGATTAATCGCTTGAAGAAGGCGTAGGCGGCCTGACTATCACGTTTCTTACGTAGCCAAATATCGAAGGTTAGCCCAGAAAAATCAATCGCACGATATAAATAGTGCCACTTGCCCTTCACTTTAATGTAGGTTTCGTCCATTCGCCAAGAATCACTTGCTGTGCGATTTCTTTTTTTCCAAAGACAGTAGGCGACTTGACTATACTCTTGAACCCATCGGTAGACAGTTGTATGGCAGACGTCAATTCTACGTTCACGAAGGATCTCTGAAACGTCACGGTAACTTAAGTTATACCGTAGGTAGTAGCCTAAGGCTACCATAATAATGTCTTGCTTAAACTGTTAGCCTTTAAAATGGGCCATAACTGTTCTCCTTAGATTCTGTTTCTTTCCATTTTACACCAGATGATCTCTTTAGAAAATCTTTGCAACAGAACCGTATTCCGTATAGTTTGAATGAATCAAGAAATCTCCTCTTTCATTCATTGTTAATTACTCTTATAATAAGAATAGTTAATAGGAGGTGTCTATTTGTCTAATTCTGAAATTAACGCTATCACGAGAGAATCTATTTATCTTGCGCTTCAACAATTGCTTGAAACGAAAGCCTTAGCAGAGATAACCGTTACTGAAATAACCTCTAGAGCTGGAGTTTCTCGAATGGGTTACTATCGAAATTACCAGAGCAAAGAAGAGATTCTTTTGGCTCATCTGGATGAATTATTTATTAATTATTATTTAGACCTAGAAAAATTACCTAAAAAAGAGATTTTTGAGTTTAGTTTACACTTTTTCAACTATTTTGAAGATCATCATCAGTTAGTTGAGTTATTAATTAAAACGGCACTGACTAACGAATTATTATTAAAGTTTAAAAACTATCTTGAAAAAATCATAAGTGAACTATTACAGATGGACTATTTCCAATTACACTCAACTGAGACTTATGAAATTCACTTTCTAGTTGGGGGGTTATGGAATTTGTTACTAAATTGGATTTTAGATGAACGTCCCCATCCTAGCGAGCACATGGCCCACATAATTGATGATTTGGGACTGACAATCTTAGGTAAATAATTGGTGTAACAATTACTCTCTCTTTGTCACAGCACCACCATTTTCTATAGTAAACAAAAAATAGCTATGATATACTCTCGATGTTACGAATGTAACGTCAGGGAGTATATCATAGTTTTTTTAGAAAGGAAGTGAAAGTGATGAGGATTTTTGGTTTAAGTTTGGCGGAAGTGGCGGCCCTTTTAAGTGTGGTCTCCCTTGTAGCGGCAGGAATTAGCCGCTTTTATCATCGGTTTCGGACAACTATCAGTGCCCCGCTGATAGAGGCCATGGATAAGTTAAGAGTGGAAATCAGTCAGCTGGAATACCATGTGGTGACGGAATATGAAGGCTTAAAAAACCGAACAGACGATTTAGACGAACGGTTGCGTCTTCAAGAACGGCGATTAAAAAAGAAGGAAGGGACATTTTATGACGATTGTCGATTGGTTGACCAAGGCTAACAGTAGCTATCTAGTGGCTTTGGCGGTGACAGTTTGTTTGATTGTTGAAGGGGTGAAAGTCAACGGAGTGCCAGCTAAGTGGCTGCCATTGGTAGCTAGTCTGGTTGGCGTCATCATGGGCCTAATCATTGGGCTGATTTATCAGGAGTCGCTAATCATGACCTGTCTGGATGGATTTATTGCAGGTTTGCTAGCAGCAGGTAGCTATGATTGGCTTAAAGCGGTCTGGCAGTTGCCTGAGGGGGGCAAATGAATCGGCCACGTCCACTGATCCTGGACATCAGTGAGCATCAACTACCGACTCAGCTTGATTATGCTCAGTTGGCCCAGGCGATTGACTGGGTAATTGTTCGGGTACAATATGGCAGCTTGCATCAAGATCGTCATTTTCAAACCCACTTAGCTGAGTTTAAACGCTTGAAGGTTCCGGTCAATGTCTATGCTTGGGTTCGTGGGATCAGTGAAGCCGATATGATCAAAGAAGCGGAAGATTTTTATCAGCGGGCATCCTCCTTTGAGCCGATGTTTTGGTGGTTGGACATTGAAGAACGTTCCATGTGGGAGATGGTCAACGGCTGTGACTGCTATCGGCGCCGTTTAAAAGAGCTGGGTGCGCAAAAAGTCGGAGCTTATATTGCAAACCATCGTTACCATGAGTTTGGTTTTTCAGCCCATGGAACCCAAGTATATGAGGGACTTTGGCTACCGACTTATGGGCAAAATACAGGCAGCTATGACGGTGATAATCCAACGTCTGCAGCTGGTTATGATTTGCATCAATACACCAGTAATGGTCGCTTACCGGGATACAATGGCCCCTTAGATTTGTCTCGTTTAGCTAGCAATAAGCCAGCGAGTTATTTTACAGGCAGTTCAGTCGTGAAGCCAGCTTATCAACTGGGGGAGATCGTCCAAATAACAGGAATTTATGACAGTTCCACGTCCACCCTTCAATTACGGCCATTAAAGGCTCAAGGAAAAATTACGCGAATCATTCAAGGTGTAGCGAATCCTTATTTATTAGATGATGGCATGGGGTGGGTCAATGAAAAAGTCATGTTCAAGCAAGGAACTATCGACCGGCACTACGTGGTGACATCAGGTGACACTTTATGGGAGATTGCCCAAAGGTTAGGGGTCAGTTGGCAGACATTGGCACGAATCAATCAGCTAGCAGATCCAAACCTGATTTTTCCAGGACAACGGTTAAATTATTAAGCGTGGCGTGTAAAAAAGGAGGAATTTAAGTTGAAAAGAAATCAAACGATGACGCAACTGCTTAAGCGTCACCCTGTTCACTTAGAGGTGGCCCAATTAATTAAGGAATTGCGTCAGGCTAAAGGCATAAGCCAAACTGATTTAAGTAAGAAAGCGGCTATTAGCCGACAATTTTTATCTGAAATTGAAAACGGGCATCGACGTCAGTTAAATTTGATTAAAGTAGAGAAGTTGATAAATGCCTGTGGTGAAAGCCTGTATATCACCTCAAGCTATGAGAACCCTTTGCAAATTTCAGATCAGACGGAAAAAGAAGATCAAATACTACGAGCCTTTTCATTAGGGCAAACGGAGTTAGCGGAATCGTTATTGGCAGAAATCCGGCAATGGCGATACCCTAGTGAACAACTTATGGCCAAGTGCAAGCGTAACATGGCGGTGGCCATCAGTTATCATTTTAGAGGAAATCCCAAATTCGCCTACGGAAAAATGAATAATATTGTCATGGGCTTAGGTTATTTGGATTGTGGTGAAGAAGCGGGCTATCTCACTGAAATATTTTATCGGATTATTAAGAATGGCGATGAAGAATTGTTTAAAAATTATTTGAATGCCCAGAAAGGAGCCTTATCATGATTATTTGGGAAGGAACAGATGTGGTCTGTTGTTACAATGTGGCAGCTCAAATGGAGCTTAAGCGAATTCGGTTTGTTCATCTGCCAAAGAAGCCCGATCCTGAGAAAGTCGTGGCTTTTGCCAATTTATTGTTAGAGGTATTACCAAAGAGCCATTCGAAAGATTCGTCAGTTATTATCACACGAACACGGTATGTATAAGGAGGGAAAGCAATGGCAAAAAAATTGTATTTGTATTTTACTAATGAAGATGAACAGCCGACCACGATTGTTGTTCATGAGCCCAATCAAAATCTAGATGCAGCAGCTGTTCGTCATTTTATGGAACAGGTGATAGCCATGGAGTTGTTTGAGCATAAGGGACAACGGAAGTATGCTCATATTAAAGGGGCGAAGTATTTGGACAAGAAGACGGAAGTGTTGTTATAAGAGAAAAGCCATGACCTCTTAATTAAGAAGGCCATGGCTTTTTTATTTCCTTCCAACAGAAATATCATTGATTATGTTCAATAATTTTTTCCAGTCAGAGGATGAGGGATAAGGAGAAAAGTGGATCACATTGTCATGAGCCAGATTTAATTTATTTGAACTAACGAGGACAATATCATAGTTGTCACATTCGTTTTGAAAATCCAGTAACGTCTGAGAGTCAGAAACATGGATTGTTAAGTTAGCTTTTGAGTGAGAGGGAATCATCTCCTTAATAATTTCACCGTAGCCCGGCTCAAAGGCACTGGAAATTAACAGTGAAATTTTAGGCTGAGACAGTAATACTTGGTCTAATAAATTGTCCCATTGTGTCACAACTAGCTGCAAGGTTTGATTTAAAGAAACCGTTGTCCAAGCAAATTCATCGTAAAATTTGAAACGACTGATTTCTTCCACTAAAACGGCCATCAAAAATGTATAGTCTTTTGAAACAGAACATAAAAATTCGCGATGTTGATCAAAAAGAATGTAATTGGTATCGCCAAATAGAACGTGGTAGTTCACTAGTTTCCTAATAAGTGTGTCTAAATTAGGGATTTCAATGCCTAAACGTCTGGCAATTCGATCGAAGAGCTGTTTTAACCGAGTAACTAAGAGGGTTAATTCTGGTCTATCAGTCATTGCTTTAGTAAGTGCCTCGTATGAATAGAAAAAACGATCTCGTAGAAATAGAGAGAAAATTTGTTCTACTATTGGGATGGACCAAGGCAAACCTGTACTTTGAGTGAAATAAGTGGTGTATACATTGCTGTTTAGTAAATGTAAAAAAACAGGATGCTGCTGAGCTGATTGATCAAGGAGTTCAAGGCTATAGCCAGATTTTTCTCGTGTGACGACAATCACAAAAATAAAGGTAACAAATTCCAATTCATAATAGGAAAGAGATAGGTCGCCCTGGGCGTAACACTCTATGACGGTATTCTGAAAGGCTTGGATATCTTCAATTGGGTGAGGCAAGGTTAATAAGCTGTACTTCTCTCTTAGAAAGCGAAACATAAAGTTTCGAACCGTGAGCTCATCACCGATTAGGCTGTGGTATTTAGTTGAAATACGCAGGTCTATTTTTTTTTCTCTAAATTTTCGGTTCAGTTTACTGATGACACGAGTTGTAGTTGATGGACTGATATAGAGTTTGTCAGCTAATTGATTAGTGGATAGCCCACTGTGAAAAAAAACAGTTTCTAATAGTAAGAACTCGTAGGCAGTCCCGTAGACATGTTCATAAATGTATTCAAAACCTAAGTGAGTAGGGAGCTGAAGCAGCAAACCTTTAATAGGATCGTATTCAATTTGAACAGGTGCAAAGTCCTGATTAATGGTTGGAATAATATGTTGTATCGTTCTTATAGGATAGCCAGTTGATTTGGCCAAATCTGAGACCAAGACCCAATCATCGGCATCGTATAAGCGCTCAAGAATGGTAACATGGCGCAAGGTTGAGTTATTTAATATGGATTTCATAAGGTAATCTCCTTCAAGGAAGTCTAAAAATCAAAAAATAACTAGAGAGTTCGTTATTTATAATCTGATGAAAACTAACTAAAAAATATCACAAAAATATAAAATTGGCTAGAAAGAAATATTGAAAGTAGAGATAAAAACATTATTAGGGGAGTTTTTATACATGGTAATCCTGACTTTTGTCAAAAAGTGGAGTAAGTGCGCAAAACGTGATGAAAAATTAAGTGGAATACGTGATAAGCTTTTTGGTGTTCGACAATCAGTTAATTCGAACTTGCTAAATATGGAAAGATAACTAGAGATAATGTTACGACACAGACCTTGACTTACTGACTGAAATGGATTTTTCTAAAAGTTGATAGTCAAGGAAGTGATAATCGATATAAGGAGAGACCTAATATGACCGTATTTGGTTACGCCCGAAAAGGCTATCCATCAGAAATTACAACTCAAATCAATCAATTGATGTGTTACGCATGTGATAAGATTTTTGTCGAAAATATGAATTTTGATGAGGATGAAGAACAAAAGAAATTAGTAAGTGAATTATTGCCAGAGGATGTTGTAGTAGTTGTTAGTTTAGCTGTTTTCGGCAAAACCTTAAGAGAATTAACCGTATTTTTTGATGTCTTATTCGACAAGAAAATTCGAGTGATTAGTTTAGAAGACAAGATTGATTCCCACCATCATTACTCATTTAGAGAGATTGCGATAGCGTTGTCTGAGGTTGACTCCAAGTTTAAGAGTCAGAATACTAAGCAACGATTGGCGATTTCTAAAAGTTTAGGAAAAAGCTTAGGCAGGCCGACGATTAGTGATGAGAAAATTGAAAAAATACAGCAGTTGCACCGTCAGAAGCGTATGAGTTATCGAGAGATTTCAGATTTTTGTCAGGTATCGATTGGCTCCGTTCATAAATATCTGAAAGCAGAAGTTGAAGTCTGATAAGGCACAGACTGCGGCAGCAAACAAGAGAGGTTGTTAGAATGAGTAACATGCAGAAGAGCTTAGGTGGAATTATCACCATATTAATCATCGGGCTGAGTATGGGCTGGTCCCATCCCGTAGAAGCTGAGGAACCGAATCCTCTAGGTTTTACGGTACAGGCGATTCGCCCGGATACACAAGTAGAATCCAATAAGTCCTATTTCTTTATTGAAACAAAACCAGGGGTTTCACAAGTCTTAAAAATACGTTTAAAGGGAATGAAGAAGGAACCGGTCACCATAAAAGCTTCGGTTGCTAATGGGGTGACGGGTATGTCAGGTAATCTTGAGTACGATAGTCAGACAGATGAGTTAGACTCCAGTTTGGAACATCCTCTAACAGAGTTTACCCACTTTAGCGAAACGGATATCACCTTGGAAAATTTCGAAGAAAAAATAATCGAAGTGACGGTGACACCACCAGAAACGTCTTATGAGGGAATTAAATTAGGGGCCTTAGTTTTTGAATTAGTGGAAGACCGTCAGAATGATGACAAAAAAGCAGTGGCGAATAATTATCGCTACCGAGTTGGCTTACTAACGACAGAGACCGGTGAGGACTATGAAGATGCTAAGAATCTGGATTTATTATCGGCCAAATTAGGGATAACGTTAGGACGAAAACAAGTCTCGACGATGATTCATAACTCCGATCCTAAATTAGCCGAAAAATTGACAGTTGAGGCGAAGGTTACTAAAAAAGGGTCAGAGACGGTGTTAAAACAACAAAAAGTAGAAAATGCCAGAATGGCACCTAATAGCACGTACAATTTTCTGATTGACTGGGGCGTTGACCGGGTTCAGGCAGGAGACTATGTAGTCAAGATGACAGCTAAAACAGACCATGGGGAGTGGGCTTGGGAGAAAGGCTTTCGTGTCTCAGATGATGAGGCAAGGACCATGAATGAAGAGGCTGCGTTCAAATTAGTATTGCCTAAATGGGTTCCAGTTAGTGTGGTACTGACCCTTTGTGCAATGGCTGGTATCACTATTTTATTAATGTTGAGAAGTTCTAAGTGGCAAAAACGCTTAAAAGAGCGTGCTAAAAAAAGAAAATCGAAACAAGATAAGAAGCGAAAGAAACGAGCATGAAAGGTGGGAGAGTGTGATTGAGAAAGTGAAAAAGGGTGTCGCCATGATAATGATGGTTGGTATTTTACTGTTAAGTGGGGGGGGCCGGGTCTATGGTGAAGAACAGGCAAATGTGGGAATTGGCTTTAATGATAGTCCGACTAAATTGCCTGACACAAAACTTCCCGATGATAACACGCCGAAAGCTGGGGTGCAACCAAGTGTCACAAAAGGACCACTACTTCCTCAAACGGGGGAAATGATGACTCATTTGGGGATTCTTATTAGTGGCATGATTGTGATTATCTTGATGTTTGTGATGGTTTTAGACAAACAAATTCATTTGTCAGAGGACTGAAACTAAAGGAGTGGATTAACAATGAATGTCTATATATGGCTCTATTTATTAGGAACGGGTGGTGTGATTGCCTTAGGGTTATTTTTAATCACGTTTAACCGAGACAATGTACTAGTTAAAAAGTTGAAATTGAATCGCAGTAAAATTTGGTTGAATTGGGTGCTGGTGGCAATGTCCATCCTCTGTTTTGGCTTAACCTTCTATTTATTTTCTGTTATTCAACATCAATTGGCCTTATTTCCAATGTAAAAAAGTAATTCAACAGTTTACTACGATAACTTCTCCTTAATGGAATCAGCGGTACAGATAGAATAGGAGAAATGAAATTGAATAAAAAAGTATTGGGTAGTTTAGTATTAGCATTAGCATGTGGGGCAGCATTATTGCCTAAAGAAGCCAACGCACAAGGTGTGGCAGAAACAGGTGTTGGAATTGGGTTTAGTTCTGGTGGCACAACGATTGTTCCTGGACCTTACGAAAATCAATTGAGTTTAATTAGTCGTCCTACGGCTTTCCAATTTGGCACAACGAACGATTCAAGTGAAACAACTAAAGCTTACGATCAAGTTGTCGATGAGAAGCAATACCTTTCTGCTTATGAGGATCGTGATGAAAAAACTAAATGGAGCGTCAATGCTCAAATGTCAGATCTTAAAGCAGCAGATGGCGCCACTAATTTAGCGGCAACGTTAAGTTTTAACACAGCAACTGTTAGTACATTTAAACTGGTAAAAGACGAAGATGGCATGTTCCCGAAAATTGTTTCTGAATTGCCACCATTAGTTGATTATGCCGGCACTGCCGTTCAAGGGTTTAAGAAAGTTAATCTTGAAGCGGGATCAACTGCAAGTACAGCTGTTATGACCGCTACAGCTGATGCCTTGGCAAAAGGTGAGCATGGTGGTTTTGCTGCAGAAGTGAAAAACGTTCAACTATTAGTAAATGGTGATCAAGAAACTAAAGGAAAAGCCTTTAGCGGAACGGTTACCTGGTCATTGGATGACACTAAATAAGTCGTATTATCGACAAATCGTATGTTAATCGTAGAATAAATAGTAATCAAAAATAGAAAACAGCCCTTGTTTTCTTTTTGGATGAAGTTATCGTAGTAAGCTGTTGAAAATAAGAATCGTTAAGGAGAAGTGAGATGAAACGACAAATAAGTAGTCTGTTCTTAGTGGGAGTCTGTAGTGCCAGTTTGTTGCCAGTCGTCGTCTTGGCGGATAGCTCGGCGTCAGATGTAACGGCCAATGTTGAGGCGGGAACGGGTGCGGGGGAGCCGGAAGAGCCAATTATGACCAAACCGGGCCACACAAATGGTGAATTTGTGATTAAAGCTGTCTCTGATTTTTCTTTTCCCTCGGTGCCTATTGGAGAGACACGTTCAGGGACAATTGAAAAGGATAAAGCTTATGGCATTGAGGTAGTGGATGTAACCGGAAGTGGAACGGGCTGGCACGTCAAAGTGACTTTACCTTCCTTAACAGTTGCCGATGGGGCTAATAAAGGTGAAGAACTGAAAGGCTGGGAGTTAACTATCCCTTCAGCAGAAATCACTTCAAAAAATAGTTCACTGGCTGCAGAAGAGGCGCCAGTTGGCAAAGTTGTTAATTTATCGGCCAATGTTTCGGCAGTGGTCTTTGCGGCCGAGGCTGATAAAGGGATGGGACGCTACACGAATATCTTTGAGCGGTATCGCGCAGGGCAAACGCCAACACGAACAACGGGAGTTCAGTTAAGCATTCCCAATAGTGCACGTAAAGCGGCGTATAGTGGGAAATTAGAGTGGACACTGTTAAATGTCCCGAAAAGTTAGTCAATATGGAGGGGAAGAGAATGACCTTATGGACATGGCTGAAATGGGGACTAGGGGCTGGATTTCTCATAACAGGGCTAGGTTTAGACGTTATGGCAACACCAGTTAATTCAGAGCTGCAAGCCCATGTAGAAGAAGGGAAGGACACACCAGTTCCTCCCCTCTTTGGGGTTGACCCAGAAGATGCTGAAAACAAAGGGACGGCTACTCCTGGATTGTTAAAAATAGATCGAGTGCCTAACTTCCATTTTAATAATGTGATTGCCAGTGGACTTTATCAAACAGAGTATGCCAGTAATACGAATCCCTATTTGCAAGTCTCGGATTTTCGTGGCAGTTTAGGAGGGTGGAGTGTCTCCGCTAAAATTTCTGATTTTGTCTCAAAACGAACGGAAGAGGACACTAGAGCCTATTTACTAAGTGGGGCGACGCTGACCTTACACCAAGGGGCCGTTCAAGAATACGACTCTGTTTTTGCTGCATCACCAACTAGTTGTAACGTCACATTAAATAAGCAGTATCAAGAGGTGACAGGAGCTGTGAAAGGAACTGGACAAGGGATATGGGCAACAAGATGGCCGAGTAGTCAAAGGGTTAATCATCAAATTGAACTGTCAATATTGCCAGAAACGGCACAGCCTGGAAGAAATTACGAAGCAATAATTACATGGAAACTTTCAGATGTTCCTCGTAGTGAGTGATGGAAAAAAACAAAGATGGAGTCAGATATAAGTCATGAAAAATATGAAATGGATCGTATGTAGTCAAATAGTGTTAGGTCTATTATTTCTTTTTGGCAAGGGGAGTTTAGTAGAGGCAGAGGGGATGGGCTACTCAGTAAGGGCGGTTATCCCTGATAATCAAGTAGACAAATCGCAAACATACTTTGATTTAAAGATGGTAGCTGGTGCGACACAAGAGTTGGTACTAGAAATAGTCAGTACTAGTGATCAGCCATTAGAGTTAATGGTGGAGCCTCATGTTGCAACGACCAATCAAAATGGTGAGTTGGAATACAGTGTCACGCCTAAGACACAAGATTCTACCCTTCTTTATCCAATCACTGACTTACTCTCAAGCAAACAATCTGTGACTGTTCCACCAAAGGAAACGAAACACGTGACGTTTCGCTTGACTATGCCAAAAGAGGCAGTGACAGGGAGATTAGTTGGTGGTTTTTCCATTTACGATAAAGAGAATGAGGCAGATGGTATGTCATCAGGAAAAGATGAGGTACAAATTCACAATGTTTTTTCAGTTGTGATTGGGATTCAATTACGTGAACAAGAGACAATGATTCAACCCAAATTGACCTTGAACGGGGTCAAGGCAGGATTATTTAATTATCGTACGGCTGTGTTGGTCAATCTTCAAAATCCCCAACCAGATTTTTTAGGTAATGTTGAGGTGGTTGCACAAGTTAAGAAAAAAGGGTCTGATAAAACTCTTTATGAAGTTGAAAAAAAGGGAATCGCTTTTGCGCCAAATTCAAACTTTGATTTTCCTATTTCTTTGGAAAATCAAGAGTTACAGCCTGGAAGTTACGAGTTGAGCTTGAAGGCAACCTCTGGTGAAGCAAGCTGGTTGTTAACAAAAAAATTTAGAATTACTCGTGATGAGGCAACTGAATTTAATGAGGAAGCAGTCGAGCTAGAAAAAACAGTGAACAAGGGCGGCATGATCTTAATGGTGAGTTTAATCAGTGTATTTATCATTATCTTCTTGTTGACAGTAGGGTATATAGTTACGCAACAGAGAGAGAGGCGAAGATGATGAAAGCTGTTGTTAAGTGGGTAGTCACTGGAAGTTTTTTGTTGATCGTTGTCTGGTTTCCTCATTCGGTGCTAGGGGAAACAACGGATTCTCTTTATACAGAAATTGATGGTAATGGTACCGTCATCGATGGGAGTCTAGCAGATATCCCTCATGATAAACCTGTTATTAGGCCGACGTATGTGGGAAAAGCCATCAAAGAAGACGTGAGTGGGCCAGATGGACCTTTTCTAGGATTTTATGGCGAAAAACCAAATGTTGGCTCGGGAGACAGTTATTACGGGCATGAATACCGGATTGGTACGAACACGATTATGCGTAATCTGGGGACGTTCAAAGGCAAAGAAATTGCCTTACGAATGGATTTCACTCGGGCGACCCCTAGTTGGACAGCTAAAGTCAACTTGGAAAGTGATGGGGCAGTCAGATTTGCTATGGATTATGAAAGTCCAGCTGAAGTTAGACTGGTTTATAATGATGGTGATTATAGGACCCCAGTTGAAAATGTTTATGTGGAATTGCCACTGCTTTATCGACCGACAGCTTACAATCCGATGAAGGGGACCTATGATACGTCTTACGTTCGAACGAGTAACCTAAAGCGTGTTTATTTTACGACGTTATCCTATAACAATATAATTAATCGGGTATCTCGTGAGGTTCATACATTTATAGATACCTCTGCCAAGTCCTATGAGGCAGAGGCTTTGAAGATGGTTCATGATAATTCCAAATCAACCTCACCCCTAGGAGAGAATGTCGGCATGACGTTCTTTTTTGATAATAATCAGCCTTTGGTATTTTACGGTAAAGGGGTAACATCTCCAGCTAGTTATGCTACTTTTTTCAAAAGTAGTCTTAAAACCCCTGGAGAAATCAAGTATCTTGCTCCAAAGACAAAGTCGGTTAAGAATACTGATAAATTTGAGGCTCACTTTGATTTAACTCAGGGGCTGAATGATGGTTATACTCAATATTTTCCTGATTACCTTAGTGTCGTCATGTCTGATCGGAAAGGTAAATTTAAAAGACTTCGGGTTGATTCCGCTATATTCACAGATCAAGGAGGTGAGGATATTTCTCATTTGATTGAGTTGGTTCCTATTAACGATCATGAAGTAGAATTTCGTGTTAAAAGGGAAGACTTGATTGCCTTGGGGAGTAATCAATTAAATCTGACGTTTTCAGCTGAAGGCTTAGATAGTCAGGCAGTTATGAAGGACTTTGATGAAGTGGAAGGGGTTTACCCTGTACCGGTTACTTTTTATAACTATAAGTGGCAAAATAATCAAAAAATAAAATCAGAGGAACTGGTGGCTGTAGCTAATATTATTCCCAATATATACGGAGAAGCAATGACTGGGATTAAGGCTTCACAGTATACGATGAGTGGTGACCTTGACGTGGAGAGGCTCTTAAAAAATGTTGCCACGACGTTACCTGGCGATGAGCTTGCCATTGCTATGGTAGATCCAACCATTACCTTTGATGAGGTCAAAACGTATCAAGTTGAGGTTAGCATAACGAGTAAGTCGACTCAAAGGGTGAAAGTAGTCAGCGTCCCCATAGCAATTGATGAGGCGGTGATTGTAACGAGAGCCTTCTTTGAGGACCAGGAGTGGTTAATTAAGGAAGTCAACCGGCAACTTGCGCCTAAAACAATCGACAGTGATGTGTATATGTCGGATTTACTGAAAATTAAGTCAATTGTTGATCGAGATACGGAAGCTAAGTTTGCTGGACAACACATTCCTAAGACCATCAGTGAATTAAAAAATTTAGAAAGTTTGGAGCTCTGGAACAAGGAGATGACTGGGAAACTGCCAGAGGAACTTGGCGAGCTTAGTCACTTAAAGCATTTAATTATTTATGGCAATAAATTTAAAGGTAGCATCCCAGAGTCCTTAGGGAATTTAAAGGAATTAAGCATTCTATATTTGTATTTTAATTCACTGAGTGGGGCAATTCCGCAAGGCTTAGGAAACTTGAAAAAGTTACGGGAAATAAATGTGAGCTTTAATCAATTAATCGGTTCGATTCCTGTATTTCCAGATGGTCAATTAACTAAATATGACGTGAGTTATTCTCAGGTCACTTTTAATGATCATAGGACGCCGACCTTTATTCCAAGAGTAGATGAATACGGACGAACCTTGATTGTTAAGAACCACAGCAACACGGGTAAGCCCTATGTTGAATGGCATTTAAATGGCCATGAAAAACTGCCAGTCGTAGTGGATCAGACGGTGATTAAACCTTTTGATCCAGCGAATCGTGGATTCTTTAATCTTCACGTTAAGGCCACTTCAGACGAGTCAAAACTGGCTCTTTTCCCAGATCATCGCTATCAGATAATCAGTCAAAAAACAGGTGAGGTCGTCTATGAAGGACTTGCTAATAAGTCAGTGGAAGTGGTGGCTGATGTGGGAGAATCATTTGAAATTATTATGGATGATGCGCCTAATAATCCGAATAACTGCTTTGTGATTAAAGGCACGCCACGTGAGTTAACAATTATGGGCACACCTAAAACCCTATCTCTAACATTAAAAACCGACAGTTTAGCGATGGAACCAGTTGGATTAAGTGGGAATGATCGATTGAGAATTCGTGATAACCGACTAGGCGGCAATTGGCAATTGAAAGTTAAACCGACTGAGTTGTCGAGCGAAGCTCATATTTTGAAAGGGTCTTATCTGTATACCAATCAAGCCAATCAATTGATCGAACTTCCTGTGGGAATTTACAAAGGGATTGAGGAAGGGAAAAGCAACGCCAGTACGGAGTTTATTGATGTGATAAGTGGCTGGGAGTCAGGTCGAGGGTTGCGGTATCAATCCTTTCAGATGGGGAATTATAAAGGCAACTATCAGGGGAAACTGGATTGGCAGCTGGTTGATGCACCGGGGATAGAGGATAAGTGAGAAAAGTAAGTTTATGAAAGGCAAAGGATGTTGTTTAACTGTAAAAATTAATGGTTAAACCGGTGTGATATATCGTAATCTAATAAAGGTAACAAGGTCAGGCACTCTCGTTATGAGGTATCTGACCTTGTTTGTCTTACATCGTCATTGTTTGTTTCGTACTGCCGACCACAAGACCAGTTTTTTCTTCCCACCACTGATTGACTTCTGCGACGTATTGAGTTGGAAAAGGTGCCAAAATATCACTGAAGTTAACGTTTTGTAAATGAGCATAAGGGAATGACATCATTAAATTGTGCTTAAGTTCGGCTAATAAATTGTAGTATTGGAAGATGCCAAAATAGGTTTCTTCCGCATCATTATCCAATAAAATCCCAGGGACTCGTTCAAAGATAAAGCCGAAACTACGCATCATAAACGTAAAGGCATCCATTTGCTCCGGTTCGATGTGTTCCACGTTTCGCAGTAGCTGGGTGTGAGCGCTTAAGGCAGCACTCAATTCTTTTTTCAGTTCCAGTTGTTCAACAGGGTAAGTCATGTAAATTCCTCCTTATTTCTGATGAGATCTGCTTATCGAAAGCTGTGGGCTTAGTTTAAGGGAATTAAGCCCGCAGCTAAACTTACTTGAATAGTTGACCAAGCCAACCTTTTTTCTTAGGTGGTCTGTCAGGTACCTTGGTTTCTTCCACATTAAGTGCGTCAGGTTGGTGATCGTATTTTTCTGTCACACTAATGGGATCAATATCGACTGCTTCTTCGCCAGCGTAAACTAGGCCAATCGCCTCAGGTTGTGCTTGATTTTCTGTATCCACAATTTTAAAGGAACAGTTGGCTTTTTGACTGGCGACCATATAGGTATTTTGTAAATGAGGGGCTAGAGCGGCATTAATCAGAACTTGGTGGTTTGGATTTTTTGTCAATTCCTCTTTGAAATAAGCCAGATTATTGGCTTTTGACATTTCAGCAAGGGTCATTGATAAATAAATTCGTTCCCGAAAGGTGCCTAAGTATTTTCGCTTTTCATCAGGCTTAATCTGTGGTGCTCCGTACATCCCTTTTTCTAAGTAATCTTGAACATCTTTGGCCATAAACATCCCCTTCCTTCTGTCTCTTCTTTTGTTTCAATTATAGCACATCTCGCGCCCCAGTAGGCTTATGAACCTGTTTTACTGGACATTGGCCTGTTTAGCTATGGTAATCTTAGAAAGAAAGTCAAAACTGTCACATATAGTCGAGTTGATTCGTTATATAGAGTGAGAGGAGGTCGAAGGATGAAAAAGAATAAATACAAGTACGCTCAGGCGAATTGGCTTACTTGGATAGTCATGGTGAAGATAAAGGCTTTTATAAAATGCCCAAGATTGAACCACAGGAAAAAAGAACCATTCACTTCGGTTATTTTGTTGATGAAGAGCAGCTTTCAAGTATGTTTATTAATCTTTTCTACTATGGTGGTGTCTCGGATAATGTGGAAGATCTCGGCGCAAACGATCGCTGGTGGGTCGACATTCGCCAATAATGACAGTAGCAAAAGCATCTAAAGTTGTTTTTCACCCTTGACTTTTATAAAGGACCTTGTTATAGTTAACCCGAATTAGAAAACTTCATAAGATTTGTTAGGTGAGGCTCCTATACAAACACAGGCTACTGCCCAAAAATGTCGAGAGACGCCAATGGGTAGAACAGGGATTGTCGATCTAAGGCTTTTCATAAGGTAGCTAAAAGCGAACTGCTTTTTACGTTGTATAGTGCCAAAACTCAACGATGAGATCTCTAAGCGGTTATTTTGTGTGCCTTAATTTCGTGCTTATAAACCTTACGTTGAGTTTAGCGTAAGGTTTTTTTGATGTTTTTTAGTAATAAGGAAGGTTAGGAAGAGGTGGTTAGTAATGGACGATCATTTACCGAGTTGGCAGAAGCAGGAAAAAGATGAGAGCGATGAGGATGATTATGGTCCTTTAATCGACCATGTCATTCCGACCAATTAAAACAGGTCTCTCATTTTTTCCAATAATGTCCCATGTTTAAGTTTGTTTGCCTTGCTAGCTGTGATTAATCAGCGTTAGCAAGCCAAACTGATGGTTCAAGCAAGGAGGAACGGATATGTCAGCATTATGTGATGTCATTGTGTTTGGCGGAATAGGCACTCTTTTGTGGTACCTGTGGTTTGGAAGAAAGTTGAGGGGAAAAAAATGACAAAAAGATTAGCGACTGTTGGACAAGGGGATAAGGTGTATCAATTTTCAGCGTCTAACAGTTTTAAACGAGTAATGAAACAATTTGGTACATCTGACAAGGGGTTGGATGGGGATGGTGTCCTGGTGTCTCGTCAGCGTAATGGGGCTAATGTTATCACGACAGAGAAACAGGATAGTTTATTTATGAAAGCACTCAAGGCGTATATTACGCCGTTTACCATGATTTTACTGGCATTAGCAGCCATTTCATTTGTGACGGACTATGTTATTGCGCCACCGGCTGAAAAAGATATAACGGCGGTGCTGATCATCAGTACAATGGTGGTTGTTAGTGGTAGTTTGACGTTGTTTCAATCAGTCAGATCGACCAATGCCGTAGAGCGCTTGACTAAAATGGTTAGGGTGACGGCGACAGTAACCCGTAACAACCATCAAGTAGCCGAAGTCCCAATCGAAGAGATTGTCTGTGGAGATATTGTTAATTTATCTGCGGGAGATATGATTCCGGCAGATGTCCGCCTTTTTCAGGCAAAGGATTTATTTGTCAGTCAATCGGCAATGACGGGAGAAAGTCAGCCAGTGGAAAAACTGGCAAATGTGGAAAAGGACACGCAAAAATCCATGACTGATTTTGTGAATATGGTTTATATGGGAAGCAACGTGGTCAGTGGAAGTGCCAAAGGAATCGTGGTACGTGTAGGTGATGACACTCTTTTTGGGGACATTGCCCAAGAAGTCAGTAAAAAGAAAGGCTTAACCAGTTTTGAACTGGGGATCAGTTCTGTCTCGTGGCTCTTGATTCGTTTTATGTGCATCATGGCACCGACGGTTCTATTAATTAATGGCATAACGAAAGGGGACTGGTTAGAAGCCTTCTTATTTGGACTATCAGTGGCAGTTGGTTTAACCCCTGAGATGTTGCCGATGATTGTCACCACTAATTTAGTGAAAGGGGCCACAGGCATGGCCAAGAAAGGCACCATCATTAAAAATATTAACGCCATTCAAAATTTTGGTGCTATCGATGTTTTGTGTACCGATAAGACGGGAACCTTGACCCAGGATCGGATTGTGCTGGAATACCATTTAAATGTTGAGGGTATCGAAGACGATCGGGTTTTACGTCATGCTTTTTTTAATAGTTATTATCAAACTGGATTAAAAAATCTTTTGGATGTGGCGATTATCGATGCGTCAGATCGAGAGTTGGAGATTGAGAAGGATGATTATGAAAAAGTCGATGAAGTGCCCTTCGATTTTGAACGTCGGCGGATGAGTGTGGTTATTCGTGATCCTCTTGGAAAGACTCAGATGATTACGAAAGGTGCCATTGAAGAGATGCTGGTGGTCTCAAGTTACGTGGAACATCAGGGAGCTGTGTTGGAGCTGACCGATGAACGGCGGCAGCAAATCTTAAAGACGGTGGATGAGTTAAATCAGGATGGTTTAAGAGTTCTAGGGGTTGCCCAAAAAACCAATCCTCGTGTACAAGGGGAATTTTCAGTTTCGGATGAAAGTGAGATGGTTCTGATGGGGTACTTGGCATTCTTGGATCCTCCGAAGGAAACGACTCGACCTGCTCTAGAGGCTTTGAAAAAGAACCATGTGCAAGTTAAGGTGTTGACAGGTGACAATGCGCTAGTGACGCGGACGGTCTGTCAACAAGTTGGTTTGGAAAATGAAGAGATGTTGGCAGGCAGTGACATTGAAATGATGTCTGATGAAGTGTTGACTATGAAGCTGGCAGATTACAATATCTTTGTGAAGTTATCACCTAAACAAAAGACGCGGATTGTTAAACTCTTAAGAGAGGCAGGCAATACAGTGGGCTTTCTCGGTGATGGTATCAATGATGCGCCGGCAATGAAAGAAGCGGATGTGGGAATTTCAGTTGACACGGCCGTTGATATTGCCAAGGAATCAGCAGATGTGATTTTGCTGGAAAAGGATTTGATGATTTTAGAACGTGGCATTATCTCAGGACGGCAAACCTTTGGAAATATTGTGAAGTATATAAAAATGACGGCCAGTTCTAATTTTGGCAATATGTTTTCTGTGATTGTGGCCAGTCTGTTTCTGCCGTTTTTACCGATGCTACCCATTCAAATTCTCTTTTTGAATCTGATTTACGATATCTCCTGTGTCTCTTTACCATGGGATAATGTGGATGAGGAGTACCTCGAGAAGCCAAAAAAATGGAGCGCGTCTTCAATTGGTTCTTTTATGCGATGGATTGGTCCGACCAGTTCAGTCTTTGATATTACGACCTACTTACTGATGTACTTTATTATCTGTCCGGCAGTAGTCGGTGGCTCTTATCACACCTTAAGTGGTGGGGATCAAGCTTTGTTTATCGCTTTATTCCATGCGGGCTGGTTTGTCGAATCGTTGTGGTCTCAAACCTTGGTGATTCATGCGTTGCGGACGCCAAAAATTCCCTTCTTGCAAAGTCGTGCGTCTTTTATTGTGACGACGATTACCTTCCTTGGAATTGGCGTCGGAACAGTGTTGCCCTATACGGCATTAGGAGCTCATCTAGGAATGGTAGCTTTGCCTATGGTGTTCTTTGCTTGGCTGGCAGTGACGATTCTGGCCTATATGCTATTGGCTACCTTGCTTAAGGTAATCTACATTCGGCGGTTTGGTGAATTATTGTAGTAACTAAGAAAAAGCTTGGGGTTGCCTCAAGCTTTTTTCTCTGTTTTTTTAACAGGGGACCTAATCTTCGATAAAAGTCAGGAAAATTGTCAGAATGTCTTGCTTTTTTTTGTGAAATTACTTACACTTACAAATGAGAGTGAAAATCATTCTCAATTAAAAGGAGGGCTGCAGCGTTGAAAAAAGGTTTACTTTTTATTATTCTCGTAATTGTCGCTGTAAGCTCCTTATTTATTGGTGTTCAAAGTATCTCAATTAGAGATCTTTTTCAACTAAATGAGACTCAGCAACTGGTGCTGTGGAGTACGCGGGTCCCTCGAACAGTGAGCTTGATTATTGCTGGTGCTACAAGCAGTGTCTGTGGCTTGATTATGCAGCATTTAACTCAAAATAAATTTGTGTCTCCGACAACGGCGGGTACCATGGACAGTGCTCGTTTAGGAATATTAGTGGCAATGGTTTTTTTTCCAAATGGCTCAACCTTAAGTCGCTCTTTTGTGGCCTTTGTGTTTGCTTTTTTAGGAACCATGCTCTTTATTCAATTAATCCAGCGTTTACCGCAAAAAAATCAGGTGATGGTGCCCTTAGTTGGCTTGATGTTTGGCAACATTGTTGGGTCAGTCGTGACATTTTTTGCTTATCAGCTACAACTGATTCAAAATATGTCATCTTGGCTTCAGGGAAACTTTGCGACGATTACGCGCGGTGGGTATGAGTTAATCTACTTGACGGTGCCATTGTTGATCTTGGCTTACCTTTACGCCTATCATTTTACGATTGCCGGCATGGGAAAAGATCTGGCGACCGGTATTGGCTTGAATTACCAACTAGTGCAACTGTTTGGTTTGGCAATCGTCTCCTTGGCCAGCAGTATTATTCTGGTCACAATTGGAGGCTTGCCCTTTTTAGGTGTCGTTGTGCCGAATATTGTGTCACTTTATTATGGTGATCAGATGAAACAAACCCTTTGGGTGGCGGCTGGGGCAGGCAGTATTTTCTTGATCGTCTGCGATATCATATCCCGATTGGTGATTCAGCCTTATGAGGTTCCAGTGAGTTTGGTTGTGGGAGTCATCGGTAGTGTGATTTTTATTGCTCTCTTATTAAGGGGGGCGAAAAAATGAGGAAGTTATGGCAAGCGCAGTGGGTGAAAATCGCCGCTTTGGTAATCGGGGTCTTGTTGTTTAGCTGGTTGTTTCTAACCTATCACACTTATGGCAATTGGGAGTTTGCTTTACGTTTACGAGGGAAAAAGATCTTGGCGTTTGCCTTTGTGGGAATTGCCACTAGTTTTTCGACGATTACTTTTCAAACAGTGACCCACAATCATTTTTTGACACCGAGTATTCTTGGCTTTGACTCCTTGTATATCTTGATTCAAACCTTGTTGTTTTTCTTTATGGGTCACGAGACAGGTACACTTCTTCAAAGTGATTATGCCATGTTTGGCTTAAATGTAGTGTTAATGGTTGGCCTTAGTACGGTGCTCTTTTTCTTTCTATTAAAGAAGGGCGATCAAAATTTGTATTTACTTTTGATGATTGGCATGGTTTTAGGAACTTTTTTCGGCAGCGCTAGCACCTTTTTACAAGTCCTACTGGATCCGAATGAATACGATAAATTGCAAGGGAAGTTATTTGCTAGTTTCGCCAATGTGGATGTGTCTTTACTGCAGGTTGCAGGGGTGTTAATGCTGGGAACCATCGTTTATCTATGGCTTTCGGCTCATCAATTGGATGTCCTTCACTTAGGCAAAGAGAAAGCCTTGAATTTAGGGATTGATGTGGGGAAGTTTCAAATTCGCTTATTGTTGGCAATTAGTTTATTAGTTGCCTTGTCTACGGCTTTAGTGGGGCCAGTGACGTTTCTTGGGTTTATTGTGGCTAATCTGACCTACCAGTTAATGGGAACCTTTCGTCATCGTACACTGTTTGTGGCCAGCAGTTTATTAGGCATGTTGTTATTGATTGTCGGTCAGTTTTTTGTGGAACAGGTCTTTAAGTGGAACACGACTATGAGCGTGGTAATTGAGTTTATCGGCGGTGTTTATTTTGTCGGAAAAATCTTGTCTGAAAGGAAGAATGAACGATGATGGATATTGAGAATGTTTCCAAGCAGTACGGAAAAAAAGCGGTTGTGGTAGATGTGGATTTGCCCATAACAGAAGGCAAGTTGACAGCCTTTATCGGCCCTAATGGCGCAGGCAAAAGCACCTTATTATCCATGATGAGTCGTTTGATTGACAAAGATGCTGGTGAGATTTATTTAGACGGAGATGAGGTCAAATCCTGGAAACAAAATGAGTTAGCTAAAAAATTGTCAATACTAAAACAAGCTAATTCCGTTAGTTTGAAAATTACGGTTCGTGAGTTGGTGGCCTTTGGTCGTTTTCCATACAGCAAGGGCCGCTTAGGGGTGGATGATCAGGCAAAAATCGACGAGGCTCTCAGTTATCTGGGGCTGGTTGAGTTACAAGATGAGCCAATCGACACATTGTCAGGAGGCCAACTGCAACGGGCCTACATCGCCATGGTTTTCGCTCAGGATACGGATTATATTTTATTAGATGAACCATTGAATAATTTGGATATGAATTATGCGGTCCAAATGATGAAAACCTTAAAGCGTTTAGTGGAGGAACACGGCAAAACAGTGGTGATTGTTTTACATGATATTAATTTTGCCTCAAGTTATGCCGATGAAATCGTGGCCATGAAAGACGGCAAAATATTTTGTCGGGGAGTAACGGATGACGTCATTCAAAAGGACGTTTTGGATAGCCTTTATGAGATGAATATTCGTGTTTGCGAATTGGAAGGCAAGCGCTTTTGTTTGTACTTCAATGACTAATGGGTTTAAAAATTAAAAAACACAGGAGGAAATAGGCATGAAAAAAAGCATGAAAGTGTTGGGAATTTTAGCGTTGGGATTATTGGTTTTAGCTGGTTGTGGTAATAGTGGGGACAAGAAAGAGACGACCGCCTCATCGAGTCAGACTGCAAAAGTTATGACCGTCAAGGATTCAGAGGGGGAGGTGGAAGTACCAGTTGACCCGCAAAAAGTTGTGGTCTTTGATATGGGCTCATTGGATACGATTAATAGTTTAGGCAAAGGTGACAGAGTCATTGGAACCGCAACGGATAATTTGCCAGCTTACTTGGACACCTTTGCTGATGTGGAATCAGCTGGAGGCATTAAAGAGCCTGATTTGGAAAAAATAAATGAGTTACAACCAGATTTAATTATTATTTCCGGTCGCCAAAGCGATTTCAAAAAAGAGTTATCCGCGATTGCTCCCACTTTGTATTTGGCAGTAGATAACACCGATACTTGGGCGTCAACAAAAACAAATATTGAGACGCTTGCGACTATTTTTGGTGAAGAAAAGCTAGCTAAAGAAAAAATCTCTGATTTAGAAACGCAAATTGCAGACACTAAAGAAAAAGCACAAGCCAGTAAATTAACAACCTTAGTGACACTAGTGAACGAAGGCCAACTGTCAGCTTATGGTGAAGGCTCACGTTTTGGCATCATTCACGATACCTTTGGCTTTATTCCAGCAGATACAGAAATCGAGGCGTCAACGCATGGCCAATCTGCTTCATTTGAATATGTTCTGGAAAAAAATCCTGATGTGATTTTTGTGATTGACCGTACGAAAGCTATTGGTGGCGACGATGAAAACAACGATGTGTCTAAAAATGAATTAGTGGCGCAAACGAATGCTGGTAAAAACGATAAAATTATTTCCCTTCAAGCAGATGTTTGGTATTTATCTGGCGGTGGGATTGAATGTACAGAATTAATGTTGAAAGATGTCCAAGCAGCACTTAACTAGATGGTTCGTAAGAGGCTGAGAGATTTTCAGCCTCTTTTTTAGAATTCCCCTTTTCCCACCATAAATTATGTTATTATAGAAAGAACTAATTTGAGAAGGTGGGAGTAGGATGAAAAGTCAAACGTTAATGTTAGCAGAAAATCAATTTTTAGAAACGGAGCGATTATTTTTGCGCCCTGTCACACTAGCAGATGCTGAGGATATGTATGAGTATGCCTCAGATGATGAGACGACAAAATATGTTTTTGAGACTCATACCTCACTTGAGGATACTAAGGAAAACCTGGCTAAGTATTTTTTGAGTAAGCCCTTAGGCAACTACGGGATTGTATTGAGGGTCAATCAAAAAATGATTGGCACGATTGATTTACGAGTCAATGAGGATCATCGTAAAGCTGAGATGGGTTATACACTAAATAAAGCATACTGGGGCCAAGGTTATACGACCGAGGCGGCAGCAGAATTAATTCGATTGGCTTTTGAAAAATTAGAATTGAACCGTGTGGAAGCTATACATGATAGTCGTAACCCAGCATCTGGTCGCGTGATGGCGAAAATCGGTATGATCAAAGAAGCGGTTTTAAGAGATGTGGTGATTATTAAGGGTGACGTGGCGACTAATGTTGTGTACGGCGTAACGAAAGAGGATTATTGTAAAAGTCAGGAGAAATAAAATGGTAAAGATGTTTCGAAAAAAAGAATTTGATGTGTTTAAAGTTGAGGGCTTAGATGAACGAATGGCAGCTGTTCGTGAACGGATTCAGCCAGTTTTCCAAGAGCTGGATGAGTATTTTGTTAAAAAGCTGACACCGCTAGTTGGGGAAGAACTGATTGTGCATATTGCGCAACACCGTCGTCGAACTGCCAATGCTCCTGATTTCACTTGGAGCGCTATGGGTGGCGATAAGCGTGGCTATAAAAAATACCCCCACTTTACCTTAGGCATTAATGAAAATTATATTGTGATGTGGTTATCTTTTATTGATAATCCACAAAATGAAAAACAGATGGCTCAGGCTTTTTTGGAGACTATCGAATTACTAGAAAAACTACCAGGTGATTTTGTTATTAACACAGATCATACGATAAATAACTACATTAATATTAAGGAAACTGATTTGGTAAAAGATTTGACACGATGGCGTGATGTCAAGAAAGGCGAATTTCAAGTGGGCCGGATTATCACAAAAGAGGATGTGCTCCTAAAAACGCCGACTAAGGCTCGGACGTATATGTTAGAGACTTATGTCGAATTACTTGATCTGTATAAATTAGCATACCAAGCAAGAGTGTGACGTAGTCTTTCCTTTTGACGGCGATATAAATAAGTCTACAGATTACTGTTATCTTAAAGTGATTTGTAGCCTTTTTTTCTGAAAAAGACGGCAGTGAGATAGATTTTCAAAAGGAATCGAAGTGACTTTCGCATTGAGGTTACGGTGTGAATATAGTAAAATTGAACTAAGTCAAGTGATTTTATTATTGGAAAGAATGATGACTATGGGACGAATAAAAGAAAACTTAAATTTTTATGTTAGGTTGGACACCGATTCAGGCAGAGATATCCCAGAAACTATAGACCTTAATATTGCTGAGAAAAATGTTGAAGAACAAGCTATCGAAAGAATAGTGAATGAACGAGCTGGTGCTAAAATTTTGATTACCGAAAGCAGTTCATTGATGGCAGAAATAAATGAGTCGAAGGATATTACTAAAAATGAATTTGCTAACATGTCAGATGATGAGTTATTCAACTCATAAGTGATAGTCCTAAAAAACTGAAATGAAAGGCAAGAGTGTTCTGTATAAATAAGTAACAAAAAGATACTCTTTAATTAAGCTGAATGAGTTAATTACTATCCACAACCTGAAGTCTTTCCGGATTTTGGAAAAAGGTTGTGGATATTGTTGTCTATAGACAAGATAGAGTTGAAGAGTTTTGGAGGAATGTAAGAAATGAGTTTAGAAAAAGTTGTGATTGTGATAATTGCCATGCGCTTAATTGATATCACTATTCTTTTTTTTAGTCGCAAATTAACGAAACACGGCAAGCTTGTTAGAGACTTGTTAATGACCTTAGTAACGGTGGCGGGAATTTCGGTCTTAGTGATGGATCTGGCACCTCGATTAGCCAAAAGTGAATCACAAGGTATCACTAAAGTAGTGGAAGGGTTGGTTGGCGAAAGTCAAAAAGTTGTGACAGAAAAATTAGAGGCAGTTGAAATTACTAAGCGTCCTTATTTGGAAGATAAAAAAGTGGCGGTGATTGGTGATTCGATTACTGAATTAGATGGTCAAACTGTGAAAAATGTTGGCCCAATCGTTGGTTATCAAGAGGTTTTCCGCCAACAGGGGGCAACGGTTGTTACTTATGGATACAGTGGTGCCACCTATGCCTTGTATGATAAGAACATTTCTGGCAGTGAGCACCGTTCGATTTACGATATGATTGTTAAAGCTAAAGTGGATTTTAAAGACGTGGATATTGTCACCTTATTTGGTGGCACCAATGATGTGGGAAGAGGTTCCGCCCTTGGCACGGTGACGGATAAGACACCCGCTACAACCCTCGGAGCTTTGCGAGGGATTATTGATTATGTCAAATCGAACAATCCTAAGTGTCAAATCTTTGTTTTTACGCCGATCCAACGAACAGATCGAGACAATTTGCAAGAGAAGATGGAGGCAACTGCTCTCGGTATTATGGAAGTGGCTAAGAGCTATGAGTTACCGACGGATAACCTGATGGAAAATTCAGGTATTACCAAAGAAAGTGACAATCAAGTCAAGTATATGTATGACAAGCTACATCCGAATAGTGATGGCATGGCGCTAGTGGGACAGCGCATGGCTGAGGTAATCGAGGGCACAATGGAATAGAAGAAAGGAAAAAGCTGAGAAGAATCTTGGCTTTTTTTTTTTGATTTTTTGATTTCCCTGTGGACCGCTAGGGAAATCCTGAGATTGTTGGTGTTTGTGCGCTAGTGGTTGATTGGTTAAAGCGAGGCGTGTAGATGGGGAGAGCATGGTCATTGCATAGTTTGATTTCCCTGTGAACCGCTAGGGAAATCCTGAGGTTGTTAGTGTTTGTGCGCTGTTGGTTGATTGGTTAAAGCGAGGCGTGTAGATGGGGAGTCTGGTTAGAGTGATTGTTGGGATGTCTAGATTTCCCTGTGGACCGCTAGGGAAATCCGATGGTTGTTGGTGTTTGTGCACTAGTGGTTGATTGGTTAAAGCGAGGCGTGTAGTTAAGGAGAGCATGGTCATTGCTTGGTTTGGTTTTCTTGTGGACCGCTAGGGAAATCCTGAGATTGTTGGTGTTTGTGCGCTAGTGGTTGATTGGTTAAAGCGAGGCGTGTAGTTAAGGAGAGCATGGTCATTGCTTGGTTTGGTTTTCTTGTGGACCGCTAGGGAAATCCTGAGATTGTTGGTGTTTATGTGCTGTTGGGTGACTGGTTAAAGCGAGGCGTGTAGCTGGAGTGATTGTGGTAGTTCCGAATGACTATAGTGAGTTTTAAAAAACAATTTTGTATGTCTGTTTTGTGAGCTAATGGCTGGTTAATGTTGTTAAACTAGTCTTTTGTCAGAGGATAGGCTAAGTGAGGGCTGGGAAGTTGGTCTGTTGAGTTTGAACAATGGTTCTTTAAGGGGGCGAGTGCTATACTTTTCTTGATTGGGCTACTTTTATTAGTCCTGTGAGGTGCTTGTGAAAGGGGGAGAACGTATATGAAAGATGCAACTTATTGGGCAACGGAAATTCGTGAGAAACGGGTATCGCCCCAAGAGTTAATTGAGGAAACCGAGCGGCGTGTATTGGCGCTTAATCCGGCATTAAATGCCGTTGTTGAATTTGATAAAGCCAGTGCTCTGGCAGATTTGGCGTCTCGTACTGGTCAGGAAGCAGCGCCATTTTATGGGGTGCCAATAGCGTTGAAGATGTTAGGTCAAAATAAGGCGGGGATGGGGGATACGTCTTCTTCACGTTTATTTTCAAATCATTGTGCCAGTATGACGGACAACTTTGTTAAAGGATTCGAAAAATTGGGACTGATTCCGTTTGGGAAAACAAATGCCCCAGAGTTTGGTTTTAAAAATATCACCGATCCTCAATTATATGGGGTCACAAAAAATGTTTGGGACACTGCTTATCATGTAGGGGGGTCTAGTGGTGGAGCTGCTTCAGCGCTTGCTAGTGGCATGTTCCCGATTGTGGGGGCTAGTGACGGTGGTGGTTCGATTCGGATTCCTGCCAGCTTTTCCGGGCTAATTGGCTTAAAGCCAACTCGTGGCAGCATGCCGACAGGCCCTAATGGCTGGCGAGGTTGGCAAGGGGCGTCGATTAATTTTGCGTTAACGGTCTCCATGAGAGATACGGAGCAATTGTTTAAAGGCTTAAGTGGCAATCATAAAGCCTCGCCTTATCAGGCGCCGGCCTATGAGAAGGGGCGTCAGGGTCCTTTGCGAATTGCTTATTGCGTAGCGTCACCGGTCAAAGGGCTGGTGAGTGAAGAGGCCCATCAGGCTTTTGAAAAAGCCGCTAGCTTTTTGGCACGAGCTGGTCATGAACTGGTTGAGGTGGCTTATCCAGTTGATGGGGAACAATTGATTAACAGTTATTATGCCATGAATGGGGCTGAGACGGTTGCCATGATGGCTGATATTGAAGGGGCGATTGGTCGAGCTGTCACCAAAGACGATGTGGAGCCGATGACTTGGGCTATTTATCAATATGGTAAAGGAATTGGCGCAGGGGAATACGTTCGTGCTCTGCAATTATGGGATCAGGCGGCGTATACAATGGAAACTCTTTTTGAATCATATGATGCCTTTTTATCGCCAACGGCGACTGATACAGCGCCAAAGATCAGCCATGACTTACAAAGTGAGGTGATTCGTGAAGGGCTTGCTCAGGCGGAAGTTCTAAGTCAAAGGGCTTTGAAGGATCTGGTTTATGAGATGTTCGCGAAAAGTCTGGCGATTACACCGTATACGCAACTGGCGAATTTAACGGGACAGCCAGCCATTAGTTTGCCAATCTATGTGGCTAAAAATGGATTGCCAATTGGGGTCCAGTTAATGGCGTCAAAAAGTTGTGAGGACATCTTATTTCGTTTAGGAAAAGAATTAGAAGAGGCCCAACAATTGATTGTGCCAGCATATTATAGAGAGTAGGATGATGGGGAAATGAAAAAAACAGTCATGGGATTAATGGTAGCGATGGTTTTACTTTTAGGGGCTTGTGGAAAGCCGACTGCCAAAGAAGAGGCTCAGGACACTAGTTGGGAAAAGGTGGAGAAAGCAAACAAATTGGTCGTCGCCACGTCAGGCACCTTGTTTCCAGCTTCTTACTACAATGATCAGAATGAGTTAACCGGCTATTCAGTGGAAGTCAGTCGGGAAGTAGCCAAGCGTTTAGGGCTGGAAATTGAGTTTAAAGAATACAACATAGATGGCACGATTGCCTCATTAAA
Organism: uncultured Vagococcus sp.; assembly: GCF_963518325.1. NCBI lineage: Bacteria > Bacillati > Bacillota > Bacilli > Lactobacillales > Enterococcaceae > Vagococcus > uncultured Vagococcus sp. The sequence continues at coordinate 37,857 of NZ_CAUQJB010000022.1, forward strand.
AAATGGCACGGCAGATTTGATTGCCAATGATTTATCCTTATCAGAGGCGCGTGCGAAAAATTTTGCGTTATCACTGCCTTTAAAGTATTCATTTGACAGCATGATTGTCAGAAAAAGCGATGATTCTGGAATTGCTTCCTTAGAAGATTTAAAAGGGAAAAAAGCAGCGGGAGAAGCGACAACTGGCTATATGAAAATCGCTGAAAAGTTTGGAGCTGAATTGGTGAGCTACGATAACGCCACTAATGACCAATACTTAACAGATGTGGCTAATGGTCGAACTGATGTTATTTTGAATGATTATTATTTACAAAAGATGTCAGTAGGGGCTTTACCGGATATTCCAGTCAAAATTTTAGAAGATGTCTACTTTAATGCCTCAACTTCAGGTTTGTTATATAACAAAAAAGATGTGGCGTTACGTGAAAAAATTGATGGTGTTATCAAGGAGATGCAACAAGAGGGTCAGTTAAAAACCTTGGCAGAAAGCTTTTTTGGTACGGATGTATCGGTAGAGCCAACGGTTAAAGTCGATCGGACTGTGAGTGCGGATTGATGAATGGGGCAGTTTATATCCCTCAGCTGGATATTAAATTAATGTGGGAGTCTGTGCCTTTTATTTTACAGGGGTTACCCTACACTCTTGGTTTAAGTCTGTTAAGTTTTTTATTGGGGAATTTTCTGGGTATCTTGCTGACGATATTGGGGTTATTGCCGGTTAAACCTTTGCAGTGGTTGTTGCGATTTTATATTTCATTTTTGCGAGGTGTGCCTGCCTTGGTTTTACTGTTTATTTTATACTTTGGCATGCCCTATCAACTAAGCGCCACTACGGCAGTGGTGATTTGTTTTACCTTGACGAGCAGTGCCTTTTTGGCTGAAATTTACCGTGGCGCCATCAGTGGTGTTGATAGCGGTCAGTGGGATGCTGCCAGAGCTTTGGGCTTTCCTTTTATTAAAATCATGACCAAGATTATTTTGCCACAAGCCTTTCGGATTGCCATTCCTTCCTTGGGGAATGTGGCCATGGATCTCGTTAAAGGGACGGCTTTAGCGGCGACGATCACCGTTCCTGAAATCTTTCAAAAAGCCAAAATCATCGGTGGCCGTGAATTTGACTATATGAGTCTCTATGTTTTAGTAGCCGTCATCTATTGGCTCTTGTGCTTGGCCATCGGTCGTGTGCAGCATTATTTGGAAAATAGGTACCAACAATACAGTTAGTAGAGACATCCTGTTAAATGATCAGGCAAGTCGTTTAAAGGAACTAGATAGCTAGAGGCTGAGGGGATTTCCCAGCCTCTTTAATCGGTCAAAAAACAAGACAAAATAAGTGTTTCAATTTCTGTGAAATAATTCCCTAACATTTTTAAAAGTAAACTTGACTAAAAGAGCCAAAACTCTTGAATCTGAGACCTTTTTTCGTTAGAATGAAAGAGGTACGCAAATTGTTATATTTAAGAGAGAAAAGAAGTGACAGAATGCCTCAAAATAAAATTGAAACAGGCTTTCAATTACTTGAAACGTCGATTAAATTAATTCAAACAGCTCTAGAGATTCCGTTTATTGACGCCTATATCGAAAATGGTGAAAATATGACTGATGGTTATCAAGTGCGAGTGCTTGATCATGTGCCGGATGAGGAAACAAAGGGATTGATTGAAGCAAATTATCAGGAGTTTCAACAACTGGAATTAACAAGTGAAGAAAAACGTAAAGTCAGCCAATTGTTATTATTAAAAGGAACCATGGCAGAACCTTTACAGGCCAATCATCAGTTAACACCTGATGCCTTAGGTTTTTTGTTTGCTTATCTGGTTGAAGCGTTAGTTGGGAAAACCCAACCATCAGTGGCCATCAATGACTTAACAGTGGGAATGGGAAATCTGATCCAGACTGTGATGCTGAGCTTGCGAGAATCTTATTCAGTTAAAGGGACTGGGGTAGATGTGGATGACGCGTTGTTAGCTGTGGCGGCAGTTAATGCTCAGTGGTTTGACACGCCTTTGCAGTTATTCCACCAGGACAGCTTGCAACACTTGCTAGTGGAGCCTGCTGATGTGGCAGTGGCAGATCTGCCAATCGGGTTTTATCCAAATGACGAACACGCTCAAAGATTCGTAACAGGTGCTAAGGACGGTCATTCTTATGCCCATCACTTATTGATGGAACAAAGCATGACGTATGTCAAAGAGAACGGTTTTGGCTTATTCTTAGTTCCGAGAGACTTTTTAGAGACAGAACAAGCCTCAGAATTAAAAGAATGGCTGACAGAAAAAGTGTATCTACAAGGGATTTTACAATTACCAGATAGCTTGTTTAAAGCCAAAAATTCTCAGAAGTCGATTATCATTATCCAAAATCATGGCGAAACGAGTCATCAAGCCAAAGAAGTATTGTTAGCAAGTGTGCCGTCACTTAAAAACGGCGAACAGTTACAACGCTTTTTCAAACAGTTTAGCACGTGGAAAGCCAAAAATATAAGTTAACTAAAAGGAGTTCTATCAAATTATGTCAAAAACAATTGCAATCAACGCAGGTAGTTCAAGTCTAAAATGGCAGTTATTCGAAATGCCTCAGGAAGATGTTATCGCATCAGGAATCGTGGAACGTATTGGATTAAATGATTCAATTTTTACGATTAAATATGGTGAAGGCCAAAAATTCAATGAAGTATTAGACATTAACGACCATGAATTTGCGATTAACATGTTATTAGAAAAAATGACAGAATTAAACATCATCGCTTCTTTCGATGAAATCACTGGTGCAGGTCACCGTGTTGTAGCTGGTGGCGAACACTTTAAAGAGTCAGCTTTGATTGACGATGCTGCTTTGAAATTAATTGATGAGTTAGCTGAATTTGCACCACTTCATAACCCTGCTGAAGCAGCTGTTGTTCGTGTGATTCAAAAGTTATTGCCAAACACAGTTAATGTGGCTGTTTTTGATACGTCATTCCATACAACGATGCCTGAAGTTAACTACTTGTACAGCATCCCAATGGAATACTATGAAAAATTCCAAGCGCGTAAATACGGCGCTCATGGAACAAGTCACCGTTATGTGTCTGAAAAAGCGGCTGAAATGTTAGGCAAACCAGCTGAAGAATTAAAAATCATTACGTGTCACTTAGGTAATGGTGCGTCAATTACAGCGGTTGATGGCGGTAAATCTGTGGATACTTCGATGGGCTTTACGCCTCTTGCTGGTGTGACAATGGGAACTCGTTCAGGCGATATCGACCCTTCTCTATTACCATACTTAATGGAAAAATTAGGCTTAACAGATGTGAAAGACATGATTGATATTTTAAACCAGAAATCAGGTTTAACAGGTCTTTCAGGTATTTCAAGTGACATGCGTGATTTGGAGCATTCTGAAAAACCAGAAGCGCAATTGGCGCTTAAAATCTTTGCAGACCGTGTTCGTAAGTACATTGGTAGCTACGTGACAGTTATGAACGGCGTGGATGCGATTGTCTTTACGGCTGGTATTGGCGAAAATGATTCAAACATGCGTAAATCAATCATCAATGGTATGACTTGGTTTGGTTGCGAAATCGATGATGAGAAAAACAATGTTCGTGGTGAACAACGTGTGATCTCAACAGATGACTCAACTGTTAAAGTCTTATTGATTCCAACAGATGAAGAAGTCATGATTGCTCGTGACGTTGAAGCGTTAAAATAATCTGATTAATTCCGATTCGGCGAAGGCTGAATCGGGATTTTTTTATATGACGACTTTCAAATAGCGGGTTATTGGCTTATACTAAAAGAAAAAGAGTAGCCTTAGGAGGATGAGCATGGATCGTCAAGATACGTTAAAGCGACTGCGTCGTGAGCTGAGAAATGGTCAGCATCTTTTAGGTGTGTCGACCGGTTCGGGGATGATGGCTAGTCAAGCAGCAAGAGGCGGTGCTGATTTTATTATGGCTCTTAATTCAGGCCGCTTTCGAACGATGGGTCGGAGTTCTCTTGCAGGCTTTTTGCCATTTGAAAACAGTAATCAGGAAGTCTTTCGGTTTGCTTCAAAGGAATTTTTGCCTCTTTTACCTAACTTGCCGATTATTTTTGGTCTCAATGGGACCGATCCTTTAATTGATTTGCCAGAGTTTATTAAAGCGATTAAGGAAGGTGGCTTTTCCGGTGTGAATAACTATCCAACTGTGGGCTTATTGGATGGTCAATTTGCAGAGGCGTTAGAAGAAGCTGGTCTCTCTTATGAAGAGGAGGTCAGAGCCATCGCAGAGGCTCATCGTCAGGGGCTTTTTACGATTGCCTTTGTTTTTAATGAATCTCAAGGGAATGCGATGACTCGGGCGGGAGCAGATGTCATCTGTTTTCACTGTGGGCTGACAAGAGGTGGCAAGCTGGGGGCTAAAAAAGTGATTACGCTAGAAGCTGTTATTAATCAAGCTCGTGGTATTTTTACTGCAAGTCGTAAGATTCGCCAAAATGTCATCACGATGATTTATGGTGGTCCAGTTAATGATTTAGTGGATAGCCAGTATATCTATAATCATTTAGGGGAGTTGGATGGGTATATTGGCGGGTCGACTTTTGATCGAATTACGCCAGCTGAAGCAGTTATTGAAAAGACTAAACATTTTAAGCACCCTCAGGAATTGGTTGAAACTAATTTGATGGCGAAAATGCTGGATGGTATTGAAAAGCATTATGATTATGTGGAATTTGTAAAAAAATACATTAAACAAAATTATGCCGGTGAGGTTCAATTAGATGATTTAGCTAAGGTTGCCCATATTTCTAGTAGTTATCTTAGCACGTTGTTTAAGGATAAAACAGGGTCTACTTTTACGGACTATTTGATCAGATATCGGCTTAATCAGGCTGTTCAATTACTGAGCAACCCGACATTAAAACTCAAAGAAGTCGCTACTTTAGTAGGGTATCAGGACTACGCCCAATTTAATAAAATTTTTAGACGTTATATGGGAATGTCACCCAGTGACTATAAAGCACAAATCATCTAATATAAACACTAGTGAATGCGTTATAAAAACGTTTACACTTGGTGTTTTTTTCTTATAATGAAAGTATAAGGGATAGAGAGAGGAGCTTTAAGATGGTAACAAGAACGGTAGCATTAGTAGGAACCTTTGATACGAAGGGGGAAGAGTATCTATTTATTCGAAAGTTATTTCATGATGTGGGGGTTCAGACACTGACCATCCATACGGGTGTTTTTCCGCCTTACTTTGAACCAGACGTCAGTAATCAGGAAGTAGCCTTAGCAGCAGGTGTGACAATTGAATCGTTGATGGCTAAAAAGGACCGAGCTTATGCCACTGAGATATTGGCTAAAGGGATGAGGCAACTTATTCCACGTTTGTATGCTGAAGGCAAGTTTGCTGGAATTATCTCTTTTGGTGGTTCTGGAGGAACCTCATTGGTGGCGTCAGCCATGCAAGCATTACCCATTGGGGTGCCAAAATTGATGGTATCAACCATGGCTGCTGGGGACATTTCACCTTACGTGGGGACCAGTGATATTATGATGATGCCATCAATCGTCGATGTTTCTGGGTTAAATTCGATTTCGACGCAAATATTTACCAACGCTGTTTTTGCTATGGCGGGAATGTTGCATTTTGAAAGGCCTGAAAGGGTTGTTGACAAGCGACCTCTAATTGCAGCGACTATGTTCGGTGTTACGACACCAGCAGTGACAACTGCCCGAGAGTATTTAGAGGCAAGGGGTTATGAGGTACTGGTATTTCATGCGACAGGGAGTGGCGGTAAAACGATGGAAGCTCTCATCTCAGCTGGATTTATTGATGGGGTTTTGGATTTGACAACGACCGAATGGGCCGATGAAATAGTAGGTGGGGTCTTGAATGCAGGGCCACATCGTCTGGAAGCGGCAGCCCTATCTGGGGTGCCTCAAGTGGTATCGGTAGGCGCTTTGGACATGGTCAATTTTGGCCCCTTTGAAACAGTCCCTAAAAAATTTGATCAGCGATTGTTATACAAGCACAATCCAACAGTCACATTAATGCGGACGACTAGGGCAGAAAATCAGCAACTAGGTGAAATAATTGCTGAAAAACTGAATAAGTCGATTGGTGATACTCAGTTAATTTTACCGTTGAAAGGATTATCAGGGATTGATGTCGCAGGGGAGCTTTTTTATGGCCCCGAAGAGGATAATTGTTTATTTGATGCTTTAAGGACCCATGTGAACTCAGATAAGGTCACGCTAATTGAGCGAGAAGAAGCGATCAATGAGCCGACATTTGCTGAATTTGCAGCGCAACAATTGATTGATTTAATTGAACATCAAGAAAGAAGGAACTAAAGATGAATACACAAACAAGAGAAGAGATTATGGCGGAATTTAGACAAACGAGAGCGACAGGGGCTTACTTAGTAGGCGTTGGTGCAGGAACAGGAATTACAGCAAAAAGCAGCGAAGCGGGTGGGGCAGATATGTTAATCGTTTACAATTCTGGTCGTTATCGCATGGCAGGTCGTGGCTCATTAGCAGGTTTACTGTCATACGGAGATGCCAACCAAATTGTCGTTGAAATGGGACAAGAAGTCTTGCCGGTAGTAGACAATACACCGGTACTTGCAGGAGTCTGCGGAACAGATCCGTTTCGCGTGATGGATGTCTATTTGCGTCAATTGAAAGAACAAGGGTTTAGTGGCGTTCAAAATTTTCCTACAGTGGGACTAATTGATGGAAACTTCCGCCAAAATTTGGAAGAAACCAATATGGGGTATGGTTTGGAAGTCGAGATGATCAGTAAGGCGCATAAGCTTAATCTCTTAACGACGCCTTATGTCTTTGATGCGGAACAAGCGCGTGATATGGCAGAAGCGGGAGCGGATATCTTAGTGGCTCATATGGGATTGACGACTAAAGGGACGATCGGAGCTAAAACAGCTCTTACTCTTGATGATTGTGTCGCAAAAATTGAAGCCATTATCGAAGCTGGCAAAGCCGTTAATCCAGACATTTTGGTCATTTGTCATGGGGGACCAATTGCGGAACCAGAAGATGCGCAGTATGTGATTGAACAGACGAAAGACTTAGATGGCTTTTTCGGAGCATCCAGTATTGAGCGTTTTGCAGCAGAAAAAGGGATTCGTGAACAAACTGAAAAATTCAAAAAAATCAAATAGACGGGTCTTGTTACGTCATTAAAATAAACAGATTCATTGGATTATTTAATAGGGTGGCTAGAGAAATAAGCTCAGGTGATGAAGCGATTTGTAAAAAACGAATGTGAAAGCTCAGAACTTTCCTTGGGGGACTCTGGAGTGGTTATCTGAACCAAAAGTGACAGGGACGTATCAGATGAAGACCGGTTTAGTTACATTAAAACCTGGCCAAGGCCATGAGCGTCACCATCATGTAGGCATCCAAGAGGTTCTCTATGTGTTAAAAGGAACGGGAATTCAGATGTTGGAGCTACCTGAGGGGGAAGTTGAAAAAGTAGTCGTAGCTAGTGAGTTGATTCATATCCCAGCTGATGTGTTTCATTCCACCATTAATAATGGTGACAGTCCTCTGGAAATTTTAGCGGTGTATCAATTTTCAGGGCCAGAGAAAGAGATGCGGTCTGATCCTCATTGCCAAGTGATTTTACCAAAAGATAAATAAAATCCCACTTCAGTTTTGGGCTGAAGTGGGATTTTTAGGGGTATCTTAATGCTTCTATAAGCGTATCAGATGAGGAAAAACTTCCTGAAATAGAATAAACAAGACGTCTGACTTTCGATTGTCATTAAGTTATTCTGGTCGTTGGTTAGTTAAATCAGTTCTTACAACAAGGACATCGCAATGAGCGTGTCGAATAATATACTCGGATACAGAGCCGATCAATAAGCGTTCGACTGCATTTAGCCCTGTGGCACCAACCATGATTAAATCAATCTCATACTCATCTGGCAATTGGCGAGCTAAAAGTCCTTTTGGCGCTCCGTATTCCACTATTTCCACCACATGTGCTACACCGTTTCGCTTGGCTTTCGCAGATAGGTCAGCCAGTGTTTGTTTAGCTAACTCAGTCGCCTGACTGGCCAGTTCATCATCAAATGAAGAGACTGATTGAAAGGCTCTGGTGTCAATAATATGGGCTAAAAATAATTTAGCTTGATTTCGTTTAGCCACATTAACGGCTTTGGCAAAAGCTAATTCAGATTCATCAGAACCATCGACAGCCACTAAAATGTGTTTGTATTGTTGGATCATGGAAGGCACCTCAATTCAAAAATTTTTATAGTCAATCCTGTTGGTCAGGAAATTAGTTTAGATAAGTTTATGCTAAAAATAGCCGATGCGATCATCACGACTGCAATATAGGCTAGAGCCAAGGACTTGTGGCCTAAAACAAGAAAGACTAAGCCGATTAGTGCTAAGATGAGACAAGTTTTGGCAAACTGTTTAAAGATGGTTTGAATCGGTTCGGGTTGGTTGTCACCGGCCAATACGTGGCTAAAAGACAAGTTATTTTTACGTAAGTAATAGGCGACAAAAAATAAAACGAGAACAACAATAACCAACAAAATTCTAATAATCATATGAAACTCCTTTTTACGGCTCGCAAAAGTGATTCTGTTGGCCTAAATTATAATAGAATAAAAAGCAACTTGCTAGCGCAAATTGCTTTAGTTTAAACTAAAATGGGCAGTATCCGTAGATGCCGTTTATCACGCCGGAGTATTGATCCCGCAGTAAGCAGGTGGGGTTCGCTGTCCAAACGTCAAACTACCAAGTGAAAAGGCTTGTTTTCTTTCTGAACTCGTTGAATCCCGAAGTAATACTAAAAATGTTCGGTCAACACAGATTGGAATGATTCGAACATCACAGATATCCCACCCTTATAATAGCATACTACAATTAAATGAGCAATTCATACCGCTTTCTTTTAATCAGAAAACTGTTGTTACATTGTTGTCTCATGTTTTTTTATTTTGATTAATTCGCTGATATTGCTGGGACAGAGCTTGTTCGTACTTGCCGGTATTTTTTGGCTCGTAGTAGCGGGCCCGTTTGATTTTATTAGGCAAGTACTGTTGATCCACCCAAGAACCAGGTGCGTCATGAGGGTATTGATAACCAACTCCGCGGTTAAGCTCCTCAGCTCCCTTGTAATGGCTGTCTCGCAAATGGTCGGGGATTTCACCGGATTTACCGGCGCGAATATCGTCAATGGCTGCATCTAAGGCCATGTATCCTGAGTTGGATTTTGGTGATAAGGCCAAGTCGATGACGGCGTTGGCTAATGGGATTCGGGCTTCAGGAAAGCCCAATTTTTCAGCTGCTTGGACAGCACTTACTGTGCGGGCGGCGGCAGGTGGATTCCCTAAACCAACATCTTCATAAGCAATTACCATCAAACGGCGACAGATAATCAGTAAATCACCTGCTTCGACTAAGCGGCCTAAATAGTGTAAGGCTGCGTTAACATCACTGCCACGGATTGATTTTTGAAAGGCGGAAATCACATCGTAGTGAGCATCGCCCTTTTTATCATGAGTCAAGGCTTTTCGTTGGACGCATTCTTCGATAATCGAGAGGGTGAGATGGATGCTACCATCTTCTTGAGGCTGAGTTGATTTAACGGCCAACTCCAGCCCATTTAAAGCACTGCGTAAATCGCCGTTAGTGGCCCGGGTCAAATGAAGCATGGCTTCTTCGTCAAGGGTAACGGCCTCTTCTCCTAAGCCACGTTCCTTATCCTTCAGGGCTTGGTTTATGGCTGTTTCGATATCCTCTTCACTAAGTGGCTTGACTTCAAAAATTTGTGTCCGGCTACGAATCGCTGGATTAATGCTGATATAAGGATTTTCGGTCGTCGCACCAATCAAAATAATTCGGCCACTTTCCAAATGGGGCAGTAAAAAATCCTGTTTGGTCTTATCAAGGCGATGGACCTCATCTAATAAGAGAATCACCGTGCCACTCATGCGAGCTTCTTCGGCGACGATTTGCAAATCTTTTTTTGTATCAGTGGCCGCATTTAATAGGCGAAAGGCGTATTTAGTTGAGCCAGCAATAGCGCTGGCAATGCTGGTTTTACCTGTTCCTGGTGGGCCGTATAAAATCATCGATGACAGCATTTTAGCGTCGACCATTCGGCGAATGATCTTACCTGCCCCTACAAGGTGTTGCTGACCAACAACCTCATCTAAATTGCGAGGGCGCATGCGATAAGCTAAAGGTTTATTCATCGTTAACCTCCTTTATATAGATAGACATTGTGTAAAAGGGACCGGTTGTTCCATAGGTTACTGGGACTATCTGGTTCAATTATACCATAGACCAATGGAAGAGTGGCATTGGCCCGTTTACGTTTAAATTGATAATGGGTTGGAGGGAATCAGGCTTGGGTTCATAAGTCGGATTTACGTCTTGATAATAGGTAAATAGGGCTTGCAATTAAGTGAATAGGCACTAATTGCACCGCTCACGAGATCCACTAAACAGATTTAAACTGATCCAAAACAGAGAGCTGTCGGTAGGAGCAAACGATCATAATCAAAGGCTGGTTTAAGTGAGGTTAAGATACAAACGACGGAACAGGTTGACACCAAATGTTGCTGAACTAAATGGGTCATGGTGATTTTTGACAGGTTTCTTTTTTATTAATGATAGCTATTGATGAATTTATTATCAACACTATTTATTATCGTGACGAATTTAATGTTTTTTATGAAGTAAGTAATCATACAGGTGAATTTTTTTTAATTATAGCGTTTCAACGCTCCTTTAGTGAACGGATAACGTGTTAAAGTTATATAAAGAGAATTCGTTTTCTGATTAAAGGGTGGTAGAAAGGAAATCAGATTGTCTTAAAAAGATATAAAACAGTTCAAAAAAGATACTTTTACTGACTATAACCGAACAGAGGTGAAAAAAATTATTGGAGAGGCAGTTTGTCATAAGTTTTTTAAGGGACATAGACATGGCTCTTGAGGCTTATTTCAAACGGGATGTTTCTATGCTTGAACTTGTTTATATCAGTGAGAGGAATTTTAAACAGTTTCTCAAAGGGACTCAACGTAATGGTGGGTGTGAAGGAGAGAGCGCGTATTAAAATAGAAGAGTTCATATTGTCACGTTTTATTGATCGAGGTTGTTTGATGCTAATGCGATGTAGAGGAGATCCTAAAAAATATGAGGGTGTGATTTTTTTAGATGAACGTGTTGAGAGACGGGATATTCCTTAGTGACGGCATCGACAGCTTGACTTCCCGTACTTAAAAATGTGAAAGGGGGCTATTATGCAGGTAAGCGTAAAAAAGAAATCTTTAGTGATAGCAATGTTATTTGTTTGTATCATCTTAGCAGGCTGTAAAGGGAAAGCTGAAACACTAAGAGAGCTATCATACGATGTTAGTAAAAAGACAGACAATGAGATTTACATCAAAGAAAATGGCATGTACTCACCTTATCTCGTTCTTACTGAGGATTATGAAGGTGGTGTCCTGTTACTTAGAAAATACTTATTGGATGACACTAGACCCTTTAAAAAAAATGACAGTCATCTTTGGTCGTCTCATGACTTTGGTGCTTACTACGAAGAAAGTAGTATTGATTCCTTTTTGAATACAGAGTTTATTGAGACCATAGAGGTAAAGGTGAAGGCATCTATTCTGATAAGCGATGTCGTGATATCAAGTAAAAGTAACTTTGGTACCCCAAATTTAGATACACTAACTATTCCTAGAGAAATATTCTTGCTCTCCTTAACAGAATTGACTGGTAAAAATGATGGGTCAAGTGGACCAGAAGGCAAGTACTTAACGTATTTTAAAGATGATTATACTCGCCGCTTTGCCTCGTTTTCTAATGGAGAGGCCTGTCCGTATTGGACACGGCAGCCAGAAATTTGGGATACTTATAATGTTTTTACAATGGGAACACGTAGTGTTAGTGCAGGTGCAGCTGATGTCGAAAGTGGTGTTCGGCCAGCATTTTGTTTACCACCAAGTACACCAGTGGTCATAAGCGATGAAGCAGTGGAGGGGAAGTCAGTATACATTATAAAAGAGTAAAATGCCGCTAAAACGAGTGGTAAAAATGGATCGGTATCAAAAAAATCGAGAGGGGAAAGGAGACGTTTTAGGATGCCAAGATTAAAAATGTTTTTTTTATTGGTGACTAATCTATTTGTTTGTATCATCTTAGCAGGCTGTGAAGGGAAAGCTGAAACACTAAGAGAGCTGTCATACGATGTTAGTAAAAAGACAGATAATGAGATTTGCATCAAAGAAAATGGATTTTTCACACCTTATCTCGTTCTTACTGAGGATTATGAAGGGTGTGTGTTATTACTTAGAAAATACTTATTGGATGACACTAGACCCTTTAAAAAGAATGACAGTCATTCTTGGTCGTATCATGACTTTGGTGCTTACTATGAAGAAAGTAGTATCGATTCCTTTTTGAATAAAGAGTTTATTGGCGCCATAGATTCAAAGGTGAAAGAGTCCATTGTGTTAAGTCATGTCGTCATATCAAGTAAAAGTAACTTTGGCACTCCAAAGCGAGACACGCATACAATTCCGAGGAAAATATTCTTACTTTCCTTAACAGAATTGACAGGTAAAGCTAGAGGGACAAGTGCACCGGAAGGAAGCTATCTAAGGTATTTTAAGGATGATTACAGGCGTCGTTTTGCCTCGTTTTCCAATGGCGAGGCCTGTCCATATTGGACGCGGCAGCCAGAATTTTTTGTTTCCTATAGTGTTTTTACAATGGGGACACGAGGCTATAGCTCAGGGGGGGCTGATATCGGAAGTGGTGTTCGGCCAGCATTTTGTTTACCACCAAGTGTACCGGTGGTCTTAAGCGACGAAGCAGTAGAGGGAAAGTCAGTATACATTATGAAAGAGGAGGAATGATTGATGTTAAAATGGATAAAAAGATGGATTGTGTTAAGTTGCTTTTTTGTGGTGGCATTCTCATGTTCTAATATTTTTCTAGCTGATGAATTGGAGGGTGATGAATTAGGTTTATCTCAGGCAGTATCCCTTGGAGAAGGAGACATACTGGAACAGGGACAAGTAAAAAGTATCGAATTGCCAGACAATCCACCTAAGGTTGAAATAATGACCCAAAATCTTCAAGACAAAAACAATCGTAACGAGGAGAAAGGAACGGAGCGTTACACGGTACTAGTGTTAGACACCTCCTCATCTACAGGATTTGTTGGATCGGATGGCAAATTGTTTTATACAGCAAACACGGCACTTACGCATGTTAAGGCTTCAGCTAAAAAATTTATTGAAGATAGTCAAAAAGCGAATGGGACTAACTATATTGCTGTTGTTCAGTATAAAGGAGCAACATCATCCGTTGTGGCATCATTTTCAACGGATTTAACAAGACTATCATCAGCCATTGACGGACTGTATGCTTCTAGTAACACACGAAATGTTGCTAAAGGAATTTCTGCAGCTGAAATTCTTTTAGATAGTGTGTCAAGTACGACCAATAAAAATGTGGTTCTTTTTACAACAGGGATGACAAATGATGGAGCCCATAATTATGCAGGGCATTATGATGAAAACACAGTTGGGAGTCAGTGGCATCGCAGTGATACACAAATTCGCTTATATGCCTACGCTAATGTGGCATATGCTGCGGCGGAACAACTTAAAAACAAGGCGACTATTTATACGATTGGTCTCTTTCAAATGATGAACGATATGCCAGAAGAAGGAAAAGAAATCGTTCAATTTTTCAAGCTGAGTGCGTTAGAATTAGCGTCCTCAACACGTCACTTCTATGATGTAAAAGATCCCAATGAGTTAGAGTTTGTATTTGGAGACGTGATAGAAAATATCACGAAAAAGACGGGGACATTTAAATACCTTGGGAGCAATCGGGATAATACGGCGACTTATTACTATGATGACGCCTATTTCCAAAAGAGTTCGTATGTCTATAATGAGCATTTGGCAACCATGTCTCTCAATTTAGAGCTTTCAGCCTGGGGAAGTGCCGATGTTGGAAATGATTATACGTTGAAAATGGTTAACGCAGAGAATCTGCTTACTGATATTGGTTTCAAAGATTTTGCTCATAACTATACGGATTTCACTGGTCAGGGCATTATCGGTAAACCAACAAAGGATTCAATTGGTGCCGTTGTAGCTAATAAAGTAATTGAAGAGAAAGGAAAGAAACAGACGCTAATCGCTCTTGCTGTGCGAGGAGGCGGTTATGAAAGTGAATGGGCCAGTAATTTTACTATCGGTCAGAGTGGTCAACATCAAGGCTTTAGTCAAGCACGCGATCAAGTGATCGCATTCTTAAAACAATATGTGAAGCGTCATGAGATTGAGGGAGACCTTAAGCTTTGGATTACTGGGTATAGTCGTGCAGGAGCCACTGCTAATATGGTAGCTGGTAGAATCGATGAAGGAAGAGTATCTTTCCCAAACTGTAATCTGAAATTAGACGATGTATATACCTATACATTTGAAGCACCAGCAGGTTCTGTTACTTCAGATAATGGAAAAACAAGCAAATTTGATAATATTTACAATGTGATAAATTGGAACGATGCTGTCCCTAGAGTAGCTCCTTCAATATGGAAATTTACTAGATATGGCAAGGATGTGAGGCTACCATCTGGAGAAACTCAATCTGAAAAAGTATATCATGCAAATAAAGAAAGAATGCTTACTCAACATAATGACCTCGAGGGGACGTCTCCGTACATTATTGACGATTTTTCCATGAAAAAATTTGATTTCTTATCTGGTGTTTTACCACTGGGTAAGCCTATGATATATGACGATCCAGAGAATGCCCAGTCGCAGGGACTATTTTTACAGAACACTATTACGTTAATGACAAGAGATGTTTTGAGAAACAGAACCTATTATGTGTCAACTTATCAAGAAGGTGTTAGAGAATTGGCGGGTATCGTCTTTGGTTCAAAGCCAGGTACAACAGGAAAAGTAATCGAAATATTTTTGGATATCTTGAAAAATAATTGGGGGGATATTGTCCTGAAATTACCATCTGGTGAGTTGGCAGTTTATCAAGAAGTGTCTAAGATGTTACGGGCAAGTTTGAATGAAGTGGGAATTACAGAATATGATAAAGGGGCATTTGATAAAGCGGCGGCTTACCTTGCAGATTCAGTTCTCGCTTTCTTGTTGCAAAACCCTCATCTTACTGCGACTTTAAAAGAAAATTATAAAGGGATTGGACAAGCGCATATGCCTGAAATTTGTTTGGCGTGGATGCAGTCAATGGATTCCTATTATACATCTGATGCTGCTGGCGTAGACGGCTTTACAAATGGGAAGTATCGGATTGTGCGAATTAATTGCCCTGTTGATGTTAGAGTATTCAATGCGACTGGAGAAGTAGTGACGTCGATAATTAACGATATCCCTCAAAAGCAAAGTAGTATTATTTCAGCATTGAATGAGAATGGGGAAAAGTTGGTGTATCTTCCGACAACAGATGATTATTCAATTGAGATTACAGCAACAGGTGATGGGGTGATGACTTATGCAATCAATGAGTTTAATCCAAATGTCGGTGAAGTAAATCGGTTGTTGAATTACTATGACTTACCAATTAAAAAGGGACAAAAATACCTTAGCACAATCCCAGCCTACAGTGAAACAGAAGTAGGTGATATGACTGAAAAGCCTTCTACCACTGAGTATAAACTTAGTACTGAAGGGGAAGAAATACGTCCAAATGATGAATTAAGCGGAGAGGATGCCTTATCAGCATACTTTTATGTTGAGGCTAAATCAACTGATATGACTTTAGGTTACGCAAGCGGTTCTGGCTCTAGACAGCTTGGAACATTTACTCAAGTTGAAGCGATCCCTCTAAAAGAAAGTGAGTTTCTTGGCTGGTACGAGAAAGATAAACGTCTATCTACAGAGTTAAATTATCGTTTCAGAGTAATGAAAGATGTGACACTTACAGCCAAATTCAAGAAAAAAAGTGGGACTGGAGAAACGGTGGATCCAGATGGGTATTTAATTATCAAGACTGCGAAAGACCTTGATGCAGTCAGAAAAAATCCCGCAGCTAACTACCGGCTTCATGCAGACATAGATCTGACAGATTATGTTTCTAGTACTCATACAAAAGATAAAGGATGGTACCCAATAGGTTATGGCGCACCTTATTTTACAGGTGAAATAGACGGTAATGGGCATAGCATAAAAGGGTTGTGGAGTAGCAAAAAATGGGGAATCTCCTATAAGGGCTTGTTTTCTGTGGCAAGAAATGCCACAATTAAAAATTTGACAATTGAGCTTGCCGATGCCGGTATCGAAGGTGGCTATGAAATTGGGGCGGTGGCTGGAGACGCTCGAGATGGTACAATCATCGAAAATGTCAAAGTAAAAGGTGGTAGAGTTGTTGCCACTGGTGGTGGATACGCAGGAGGCGTTGTTGGATTTGCCTATAGCAGTCTCAATAGTTCACCTGTCAGTATTAAAAATTGTGTGGTAGAGAAAACTCATACTCAGACTAGTGGGAACTATTCAGGTGGTCTAGTAGGTGTGGCTGACAGTGGAACAATTATTGAAAACTGTCAGACGATAGAGACAAGTTCCACAGGTAATTCATACGTAGGAGGGGGAGTCGGTGGCCTTAAAGGTAAGTCAAGTATTGTGAATGCCTACACAACCGGAAGCGTGAGTGCCAAGACGTCTTATGCAGGTGGGCTTGCAGGGGTTGTTTACGAGAAATCGACCGTTAAAGGAGGCCTTGCAAAAGGAGAGGTGAACGCTCGAAATTATGCAGGTGGGTTGATTGGGACCTTGTACGGTAGCTCTATATTAGAACAAAGTGGTGCCTATGGCAATGTCAGCACTATTAGCTATATAGCAGGTGGGCTTGTTGGTGAAGTATCTGCTGCTACCATCAGTGACAGCTACGCCCAAGGGAATGTGAAAGGAACAACAGGTACGGGGGGATTAGTTGGTTATTTTGCTGGGTCTGGTAAAGATACTAACAGTCTTGCGAAGTCTGTTAAGAATTGTTACGCTTCGGGAAATGTTAGCGGTAGTGGAACAGCAGAATATGGAAGTTTCAATGGGCGTTCTGGTGTCAATTATCTCGGAACGAATTTCTATAATCGTGATAGTACTAATAACTTAAGAGCACACGGTAATAGCGGTAATCCAAGTGGGGAAAAAGGGGCATTTCCAGTAGGCTTGTCTAATAAAGAAATGAAACAGCAGAAGATGTTTACTGGTTGGAACTTTGATACAATCTGGACGATTAATGAGGAGAAAAGTTATCCATTCATTGCGCCATATTTTGAAAAGTGAAAAAAGGAATGAGGAAATCATGGGAAAATGAAGAGGTCTTTTTTACTCGAAGATGTTGAGCATGAGACAATTGGTTGACTTTAATAAATCCTTGAGAGCAGGACGCTAATTCTGGCTTCCCGTGGGAAATAGATCGTAGAAAAGATTTATAATTCTTGTTGTTGGTTTAAACATCTAGGTGCCTATATTGGCCTGGATGTTTTTTTGCCTCTTGTATTTGACTTCTTAATGCTGGGGGATTAGCATGGAAATACTAATATCAGTATGGGTGTCACTTGAGCCATAACATTAATGACAGTGAAAAAAATACCAGTAACATAACTTACAGATGCAGCCAAAAGCTAACGACAGAGACAGCAATCAAGCCATCCAAAACCCCGATAAGGATGCCGCCTAGGACATCACTTGGGTAGTGTACCATTAGATAGAGACGGGAAAGTGCAACAATCACAGAGACTGTCAAAGCAATCCAGCCGGCCAAGGGATTAAGAAAAAAGAGGATTGTCGTACTGGCAAATGAGATAGTGGCGTGACCAGATGGGAACGAAGAGCTGCTCGGTGTCTTAATGTCCAGCTGGATGTCAGGGTTGTTTTGAAAGGGTCGTTTTCGCACGGCCAGCTTTTTGATGAGTTGGTGACAGACTAAAAAATAAAAGGCATCACCAAAGATAATCATATAGCCGTAGGGTTGATGACCTGTAAAGATTAGCAGGAGGGCTAAACAAACCCACATGATGCCGCCATTGCCAATCGTGTTAATGAATCTGGCAATTTGCGTCAACAAACGTAAACGGGGTATCTGTTGAATATAGCGAATGAGTTGTTGGTCGTAGTATTGGATGGTTGAAAACATAAGGAGCTCCTTTTGATTGTCAGATTTAGCTACAAATTGATATAGGCAAAGTATACGTTTTTTTAAGTGAATTATCAAATGTCAAAAAGTAGTAAATAGACGAGTCATGAGAGAAGATGATAGTAGCATTTCAAGGCACTATCTTGTATGATAAAATAGATACATTACGACAGTAATCAAACATCTAATTTAACAGCATTATCAGTTAAACGTCATGCAGATACTGGTTATTAAAATAGAAATTATATAGCAGAATGTACCAAGAAAGGATTACAACTGATGAAAAAAGAACATATGTTGACATTTTTAGAAAAACAATTAGAAAAAAACTTAGGGGATTATGATTTCGCTATTGACTGGGATGCTAAAAGCCATACGGTCGAAGTCATTGCTGTCTTGTATGCACAAAATCAAGGAAGCGAAGCGATTGCTGATTTAGATGGTATCGAGACAGAAGAAGAAGTTATTGAATTCGAAGATAGCGTGCTGTTGTATGATCCAGCTAAAGGCGATGTTGTCGATCAAGAAGATTACTTGGCTGTTATCCCGTATGAAGGCAAAAAAGGCATTCAAAAGAAAGTCTTAATAACCTTGGCGAAGTACTTAGGTCAGGTCTTAACTGAAGGCGAAAGTGATTTAATGGACTTCCTAGCAAATGAAGACGCGGAAGTATTTGAGTTGCAGTGGAACCAAGTTGAATTTGAAAAACAATTAGCAGATGCTACAGGACCGACTGAGTACGTTCCTTATCCTAAATACTAGAAGGGACGAAGAAAGATGAAATGGACTGAAGTAAAAGTAACCACGGCTAGTGAAGCCGTGGAAGCAATATCGAATATTATGATGGAAGCAGGAGCTAGCGGGGTTGCCATTGAAGATGCCTTGGATGTGACGAACTTTGTAAGTGATAAGTTTGGCGAAATTTTAGATGCCACTGACTTTGATCATATTAAAGAAGGGGCCATTGTGATGGCTTATTTTCCGGAAACGGCCTTTTTACCAGAAATTTTACCGACGATTAAACAAAAAATTAATCAGTTACCTGAGTTTGGTTTAGCCATTGGGGCTAACACTGTGGAAATTAATGAAGTGGCGGAAACGGATTGGGCCACTGCTTGGAAAAAATATTATCACCCAGTGTCGATTAGTCGTTATTTAACAATTGTGCCGAACTGGGTAGATTATCAAGCTAAAAATGCCGATGAAAAAATTTTAAAGCTGGATCCAGGCATGGCCTTTGGGACAGGGACGCATCCGACAACGATGGTTAGTTTACACGCCCTGGAAATCGTCTTACGAGGCGGCGAAACAGTGTTAGATGTGGGAACAGGGTCAGGGGTGTTAAGCATCGCCAGCAAGCATTTAGGTGCCAAAGACGTCTATGCTTATGACTTGGATGATGTGGCAGTGACCGCCGCGCAAGAAAACATGGATTTAAATCCGATTGCCACAGATGTTCATGTCAGCGCCAATGATCTGTTGACGGGGATTGAGATTCAAGCCGATGTAATCGTGGCGAATATTTTGGCGGAAATCATTTTGCGATTGATTCCTGATGCTTGGCGTTTAGTTAAGCCTGGTGGGAAATTTATCGTCTCAGGGATTATTGAAGATAAAAAAGCAGAAGTGCTGGAAGGCCTGCTGGAAATTGGGTTTGAAGTGACTGAAATCTTGCAGCAAGCCGATTGGTTTGGCATTATTTTAACGAAACCAGCCAGTGATCAAGAGTAAAAATAAGTTGAATTGTCAGGGAGAGTTGTGAATGCAACGGTATTTTGTGGAGCAGGCGTATCAGACCGCAGTTGATCAGGGATTATCTTTAATAGGAGAGGACTATCACCATGCGGTCAATGTGATGCGCATGAAAGAAACCGACCAGTGTTATCTGGTCTTTCAAGATGAAGTGGCCATCAAAGCTGAGGTAACGCGTATCTTACCTGAGACAGTAGAATTAAAAGAAGTGGCACGTGAGGAGCAAACCAAGGAGCTACCGATTCATGTGACAATTGCCTGTGGCTATCCCAAAGGTGACAAGCTGGATTTGGTCGTCCAAAAGGGGACAGAGTTGGGAGCCCATGATTTTATTGGGTTTCCTAGTCAGACATCTGTTGTTAAATGGGATGGCAAGAAGTTAGCCAAACGGCAGGACCGTCTAAGTAAAATTGCCAAAGAAGCTGCTGAGCAATCTCATCGTCAAGTTCAGCCAACAGTGACCATGTTTGAGCAAGCAGCGCCCTTTTATGAGAGTTTCAGTGGTTATGATCAGATTTTAGTGGCTTACGAGGAAGCAGCTAAAGCTGGTGAGAAAGCTCGCTTGGTGCAAACCATTCAAGAGATGTCTCAGGGACAAACACTACTTGTTCTAATTGGCCCAGAAGGGGGCTTTTCAATGAAAGAAGTCAGTTTCTTTGAGACCTTGGGCGCCAAGATATGTGGTCTTGGTCCACGTATTTTACGAGCAGAAACGGCTCCGCTATATTTGTTAAGTGCAATTAGTTATCAGTATGACTTATTGGAAGTCTAAAAGAATTTGGAACCATTCATCAATGAATGGTTCTTTTTGCAGTATCAAAGGATGTTCGGTAATCATCTTATAAGTAAAGGGTAGCCTGACATATGGTATAATAATGAGACAACAAACAGAGAGGATTTCAATGATGATGGAATGGGATATCAAAGAAATAATTGAGGCACAACGCTTATTTTTCCGCAGTCAGCAAACAAAATCAGTGGACTTTCGCTTAAGACAACTTAAGCAGTTGGAGCGATTGCTTAAAGATCATGAAGAGGCGTTGATTGAGGCCTTAAAGCAGGATTTAGGCAAACATTCGAATGAATCCTATATGACGGAGATCGGCCTGCTGTATCATAATCTTAAAGAAGCTCAAAGCTCACTAAAATGGTGGAGTCGACCCAAAAAAGTGGCGACACCGCTCTTTTTAATGCCTGCTAAAAGTTACATCACACCTAGTCCATATGGCTCTACCTTGATTTTAAGTGCGTATAACTACCCCTTACTCTTGTCTTTAGACCCTTTAATCGGCGCCATTGCTGGTGGTAATGTGGCATTGGTGGGGTTGTCGGAGTACACACCACATGTTAATCAGGTTTTATTTGAGGTCTGTCCCAAGTATTTTTCGGCTGATTATGTATCTGTTTTTGAGAGTAATAAAGAGCGAAATACCCAGATTTTAAAGGAACGCTTTGATAAAATATTTTTTACCGGCAGTACCACAGTAGGACAAATTGTCTTAGAGGCAGCTAGTCAACATTTAACGCCCGTCACTCTTGAATTAGGCGGTAAAAGCCCCGCACTAGTCACGGGACATGCTGATTTGAATTTAGCAGCAGAGCGGATTATTTGGGGAAAGCTGTTGAATATGGGGCAAACCTGTATTGCCCCAGACTATTGTTTAGTTGACGAAACAATGGCGGAGGAGTTCATGTCGTTGTTGGCGCACAAAATAACAGCTCTTTACGGTGAGAATAGCCAAGTGTCTCCTGATTATGGAAGAATCGTCAATCAGCGACACTTCAATCGTTTACAAGGGATTCTTGAGAAGGACGCCAGTCAGATTGTCTTAGGTGGCAAAATCGATAAGGCCGATTTATTCATTGAACCAACGATTATTCAAGGTACCCTAGCCTCAGAGTTAGGAGCTATGAAGGAAGAATTATTTGGACCGATTCTGCCAGTCTTAAGCTACAGTCGTTTAGATGAGGCTTTATCGTATATTGAGGAACGGGAAGCACCATTGGCCTTTTATCCCTTTTCAAACGATAAAGCAGAAATTCAAAGAATCATTGACCGAACTCAATTTGGTGGAGCCACCATTAATGACACCATCTTGCATCTTAGTAATTCGCAACTGCCATTTGGTGGTGTGGGGCATTCAGGCATGGGCCATTACCATGGTCGCTACAGCTTTGAATGCTTTACACATCAGCGTTCTGTCTTAGAGCGGAAAACATATTTACCATTAAAACTAATGTATGCACCTTATACAAAGATAAAAGATAAATGGATTCGCCGTTTCTTAAAATAGCCATTAGTTAGTCGCTTATTGAAATGCCGGCTTAAAATTTGTATAATACATACATCCCGTAAAATAACTCGGAATAAGACAGTCGATGAATCAAAGCTAAAACTGTCACAGAATCATCATAATTAATTGAAAGAATCGCCAAAAACCATATAAAGATAGTTCGCTAGAAATAGAGGACAACGGACCATTAAGTTAGAGGAGTGAAACACATGCCAAAAGATGAAGTATTAACTGGACCAACGGTGATTAAAATTGTGTCAAATTATATGAGCCCGGAGCATGTTGCCTTTGTCAAAAAAGCATGTGACTTTGCAACAGAGGCTCATGCGCTTCAGACACGCCAATCAGGGGAGCCTTATATTGTTCATCCGATTCAGGTTGCCGGTATTTTGGCCGAGTTGCATATGGATCCTCATACCGTTGCTACAGGGTTTCTCCACGATGTTGTGGAAGACACGGATGTAACGTTAGATGATTTAAAAGCAGAGTTTGGCTCGGATGTAGCCATGTTAGTCGATGGGGTAACAAAATTAGGTAAAATTAAATATAAATCTCATGCGGAACAACTAGCGGAAAATCATCGCAAGATGTTATTGGCCATGGCGGAAGACTTACGTGTGATCATGGTGAAGCTGGCCGATAGATTGCACAATATGCGTACCTTGCGCCATTTGCGTGAGGATAAACAGCGTCGCATTGCTCAGGAAACGATTGAAATTTACGCGCCACTGGCACACCGTTTGGGGATTAGTCGGATTAAGTGGGAGTTGGAAGATACGGCTCTTCGTTATTTAAATCCAAATCAATATTATCGTATTGTTAATTTGATGGATTCTAAGCGAGACGAGCGGGAAGCCTATATTGAAGAGACGGTGGAACAGATTCGCTTGTCAACAGAAGAATTGGATATCTTTGCTGAAATCTATGGTCGACCGAAACACATCTACTCGATTTATCAGAAGATGAAAGACCAGAAAAAAGAGTTTGAAGAAATTTACGATTTATTAGCGATTCGTGTTGTGGTGGATACAATTAAGGATTGTTACGCTGTTTTAGGCGCTATTCATACAAAATGGAAGCCCATGCCTGGCCGTTTTAAAGATTATATCGCCATGCCGAAAGCCAATATGTACCAGTCCTTGCATACAACGGTGATTGGACCGAAGGGGAATCCTGTGGAAGTTCAAATCAGAACCCATGAAATGCATGAAATCGCCGAGTTTGGGGTTGCGGCTCACTGGGCTTATAAAGAAGGCAAGACAGAAAAAACGCAGGATGACGGCACTGGCAAACAATTAAGTTGGTTCCATGAAATCATTGAATTACAAGATGAAAGCTACGATGCTTCCGAATTTATGGAAAGTGTGAAGGGTGATATTTTTAGCGACAAAGTCTACGTCTTTACACCAAAGGGCGATGTGACGGAACTGCCAAAAGGATCTGGTCCCCTTGATTTTGCGTATAATATTCACACGGAAATCGGTAATAAAACCACTGGTGCCAAGGTTAATGGCAAGATGGTGCCATTGGACTACAAGATGAAAAATGGCGATATTATTGAAGTGCTGACCTCAGCTAATTCATTTGGCCCAAGTCGTGACTGGGTCAATATGGTGGCCACCTCAAAAGCCCGCAACAAGATTAAACGGTTCTTTAAAGTTCAAGATCGTGAGATGAATATTAACAAGGGAAAAGATGCTGTTGAGAAACAACTTCAAAGTCAGGATTTTAGACCGAAGGATTTTCTAAATAAAACGGCGCTGGCAGAGACCCTTGATCGCTTTAATTTTCAAAGCGAAGACGATATGTATGCGGCAGTTGGCTTTGGTGAAGTGACGGCTCAAATCGTGGTCAATCGTTTAACGGAAAAAGCGCGCCGTGAACAGGAAAAAGAGCGTCAAAAACAAGAGGCTGAAGAGTTGATGAAGCAACCGGTGAAAAAAGAGCCGGATAAAATGAAAGTTCGCCATGAAGGTGGCATTGTCATCCAAGGGGTGGATAATCTGCTAGTACGCATTAGTCGGTGTTGTAATCCGGTTCCTGGCGATGAGATTGTGGGCTATATTACGAAAGGTCGAGGGGTTTCGATTCATCGGGCAGACTGTCCTAATATCGTCAATAACGAAGAGGTTCAACAACGCCTGATTGACGTGGAGTGGGAAGATACTGCGGCGGAAAGTGGCAAAGAATACAATGCTGACTTAGAGGTGTACGGTTATAATCGCTCGGGCTTACTTAATGATATTTTAATTGTGGTTAATTCTGCCACTAAAAATTTGATTGGGGTTGAAGCCAAGCCAACTAAAAATAAAATGGCAGTTATTTTACTGACTGTTTCCATCCAAAATTTAGCTCATTTAGAACGAATTGTGGATAAAATAAAAAATGTACCAGATGTTCACAGTGTTCGACGAACAAATGGTTAGCTCATTAGGAAGGTGAAAAGCATGAAAGTCGTGTTGCAAAAAGTCAGTCAAGCGTCGGTCAGTGTGGATCAGCAGGTGATTGCTAATGTGGGCCTGGGCTTGATGTTGCTTGTGGGAGTGAAGACAGGCGATACGGAGAAGGATGCAGATTATTTGGCTAATAAAATTAGTAAAATGCGAATTTTTGAGGACAGTGAGGATAAGATGAATTTATCGGTTCATGATGTTAAGGGGGAGGTTTTATCTATTTCCCAATTTACCTTACTGGCCAATACTAAAAAAGGCAATCGGCCAAGTTTTACTGAAGCGGCTAAACCAGATGAAGCTACGGCACTTTATGACTACTTTAACGAGAAGTTAAGAGAGACTGGACTTTCCGTTTCAGAAGGGCAGTTTGGCGCACATATGGCCGTTAGCTTAGTAAATGATGGGCCTGTGACGATTGTACTTGACTCAGAAAATAAATAACATAAAAAAGAAGTCGTCTCAAGTTTTGGTGAGACGACTTCTTTTGCATGGAAAGGAAGGGTCAAATGGGTTCCCCACAATGATTATGCCAGAATTTCATTTTCTGTTTCAGAAATGATGGCCTGTTCTGATTTTGCCACTAGAGTGGCGGCAGTCATGGAGCTGCTGACATTAGCCATTGTTCGAGCCATATCAACAAAAGCATCAATTCCGGCAAAAATGCCGACGATTTCAACTGGTAAACCCATAGTGATGAAAAGTGCAGTTGCGATTAAGATGCCGCCGCCAGGAACACCGGCTGTTCCCAGTGATACAAGTGGCGTCAGGCAAACCATTAAAATGGCTTGTGACGGAGAAACACTTCCAGTTGTGGCATTGATGGCGAAAACGCCAAGAAGGACAGGCCAAACACCTGCACAGCCAGCCATTCCGACACTGGTTCCCAAAGAGCCAACAAAATTAGCGATGGTTTCCGAGACGCCCACTTTGTTGGTTAAACAATCAACGTAGAGAGGTAGCGTACCCGAACTGCTGCGAGAAGTGAAAGCCATGATCTGGGCTGGCATAATCTTTTTAAAATAGGCGACAGGGTTCATTTTTGCAACGAAGGTAATTAAAAGACCGCCTGTAATGAACGTGTGAACAAAGCAGCCGATAAATGTTAGGATAATGACTAAAATAAGTGGTTTCAAGACAGAAGTATCACTCGTGGCTAAAGTATTGGCCATCAATGGAACAATGGCATAAGGTAATAGTTTAATAATCACTTTGACAATTTGATAAATTAAAATGTGGCAAGCATCGATAAAAGACATAAAAGCATGAACATCACGCCCGTCTCCGCGAACTACTACTATTGCAATCCCGATAATAATTGAAAAAAAGACAATCGGAATCACTTTCCCTTCAGCCATAGATTGGAATAAATTGCTGGAAAACAAATCGGTAATAACTTGAGTAAATGGTGGGATTTCCTTTTCAGTAAAGCCTTGCACTAGACTTAGCTGACTTCCTTTTCCAAGGTTAGTGATAAGTGCTAGGAAAAGGCCCACGATGCCTGCTAAAAAGGTTTGAAATAATAGCCAGAAGAACGTTTTTAAGCCAATTGATTTTAAAGCTTGAACCGATTCCATTTTATAGATGCTCCGGATGAGCGAGACCATTAATAAGGGAATAACCATCATGGAAATCACTTTGACATAGATTGTGCCAAAAATGCTTAAATAGTCAGTGTTTCCTTTAAAAAATAAGCCTATAACAACACCTAGACCCAATGCGATAATTGTCAAAAAACTAAAACTGTTCTTTTTACTTAAGAAATAAATAATCCCGAAGCTAATAAAACCGACAAGTAGAGCTAAAAAATTCATCATAAGTATTCTTCCTCCTATCATTAAAAAAAGTGACGTTACCCTTTAAAGTTCAATGAATCACAAGAGGTAAGATTTTAAATGATCCGTTTTTTGCAAAAAGCATTAAGTCACCGCTTGAACCTTAAAGGACATTCAACAAAGAAATGATAACGCTATCCAATTAAAGAGTCAATCTTAATTGTGATTTTTTTGATTTAAGTCGTGATTTCTAATGAAACTATCATGTCATTATACAAATAAACCACCAAGTGACTGAAATAAGTCACTTGGTGGTGCTCGCTAATGTCTATTTGCTAAAGTACTCATCCAAGGCATTGGTGACAGCGGTGGCTACTTGTCGTTGGAATTTTTTCGTCTTAAAAGTATGGGCGTCATTATCGTTATTCATATAGCCAAGCTCCAATAAGATGGCTGGCCGCTCATTTTCGCGAATCACTTGATAATCGCCTTTTTCAACACCACGATTCGGTAAGGGTAATTCTTTTTCCAAATGACGGTTAAGTGTTTCGGCTAGGGTTTTATCCTTATCGTCGTAAAAATAAGTGGTAAAACCAGAGGCTTCATTGCTAATTTCCGTTGAATCATAGTGGAAACTAATAAAGGCATCGGCTCGTTTGCGATTACTGATGAGGGCAATGTCTCCAAGCTCGACTAACGAATCGTCGTCCCGAGTTAAAATCACATTAGCGCCCAGTTCTTTCAGAGCGGCTTCTACATAGTGGGCTGTCGCTAAGGTGATGATTTTTTCAGAGATTGTTTCATCGTTGCTTTGAGCACCAACGTCACTGCCTCCGTGTCCAGGATCAAGAACGATGGTTGTTTCGGCCAGAGAACTGGCTTTTTTCGTATTTTTACCGGGTTCTTCAAAGCTGACGACCCAGTTGGCCACATAGCCTGTTTGGCCATCCTCTGTCTCAACTTGATACCATAAACCATCCCGCTGTTTGAAACTTAATTTTGCGCCAGCTTTTAAGGTTGCTACAACAGCACCGTCGATGGAAGGGGTGGAACGAACTTTAGTTCCTTCTTCCCGAGCGTAAAGCTGATCGGCATCAATGACTTCTTTATCATTTTTCTTAGGAGCACCTAGTGTTAAGAGTTCAGAGAAAATCCAACCATGTTTCTTGCCAACGGTCACGTTTGACCAGCCATTTTGCTCTGAGGTAATGGTTACTACTTTGCCTTTTTTCAATGACTGAATCTCTTCACCGTCTGTGTTGGGGTCTTTCCGTAACTTGGTGTCAGCCGTGTTGACGGTGGCGACTTGATTGGTAGCGGGACTATCTTGATTGTCATCAAAGAGCCAGCTGGCTACCCAACCGGTTCGTCGACTTTGCAAACGCACTTGGTACCATTGTTTTTCTTCCTTTAAGACAACAAGTTTGTCACCCCGTTGGACTTGGGTGGAAATTTCACTTTCGATACCAGGTCCTGTTCGCACATTCATGGCGATGGCTGAAACGGTAATCACTTTATTTTTACCAAAACTCAAAAAAGCGATGACGACAATCACGATAATCGCCAAGTTAATAATGATGAGTTGGTGTTTTTTTATCAGTTTTAAGTACTTATTCAATGTTATATCCTCACTTAATTTATCTTCAACAAGAAGGGCTTCTCTTACTGTAACATACAAATTCTTTTTCCATTATAACAAAGATTGGGTCGAATATTGTCGCTTAATGCGAATCGTCACTAAAACAACATCAAGTTGTAACAAATTGATGGGAGCAGGCATTTGTTTCAAGCTGACTTTTTTTTGTGAAATGTCTAATTTCTGTTACCGGTAACAAGTTGTTTAACTATATAGCCTTATGTATAATCATGATAACGCTTTAAAAAGGAGAGGTGTCTTTGTTGAAAAAAAGGTTAAAGCAACTAAGTTGGGGACTATTTTTGATGTTGGTCGGCTTGGTTGGCTGGAATGTGGGTGTTAGTGGAGAGGAAATACCGGTGGAGGAAACAACGATTGTGGTTCATTATCGCTCATCTGAGGAACGACAATGGGCTTTATGGGTTTGGCCGGAAGAAGGTGAAGGCCAGGAGCTTCAGTTTACCTCGACTGATAAATTTGGACAGGTGGCTGTACTGAAAGTCCCTGGTGTTCATCAAAAAGTCGGCATTATTGTGAAGCAGAAAGGGTCATGGGAAGCGCAGGATGGTGGTGACCGTTTTATCGATACAAGCTCTGGCATGGGTGAGGTTTGGATTAACGGTGGTAGCCCAGAGACTTTAATAAGCCCACCTGTCGGGTTTGAAGATAACAAATTGAGTGGGGCTGTTAGGGTTCACTATTTTAGACCAGACAGTTATGATGGCTGGGAGTTATGGTCATGGGTTAATCAAGAAGATGGACGGGTTCATTCCTTTGATCAGAGTGATAACTATGGGAAAATCACCCGTATAGAAGCGGTGAGTGAAGAGCCTATTAGCCATGTCAATTTCATCGTCAAAAAATCTGTGGGTGACAATCCGTGGGCTGAAAAAGATGGTGAGGAGGATCGCAAGATAAGAGTTTTACCTGAAAAAGAGGTGACCGATGTGTGGGTAATAGCAGGGGATGAGAAGGTTTATTACAATCCCTATTTTGCGAATAAAGAGATGAGTATTAAAAAAGCAACGATTGAAGAGACAAATAAAGTTAAAGTGACCATGAGTCATCCAGTGGACTTGGAGTGGCTCAAGGGAAAATTGTCATTGACAGATATTGGGACTGATTTTGAGATTAGCTTGGATAAGGAAAATGAGCGAGTTTTTTGGTTAACGACATCACTTTCTCTGAATCTAGGAAAAAATTATCTGCTCAACGTTGAAGGATTGACAAGTGTACCACTGACCATTGGCGGTATTGTGAGAACCCCGTCTTTTGATGAGACCTATGCCTATTCAGGTGAGTTAGGCGCTCTTTACGAGGATCGACAAACAACCTTCCGTTTATGGGCGCCAACGGCTCAGAAAGTTGAGTTAGTGGAATACGTTGACAGTCAGCCAGATAGTCAAGAAAAACAAGTCAGGCTGATGCTGCCAAAAGAAAGGGGGACCCACGAACTAAGTTTGTCCGGTAATCAGGCAGGGGTAAGCTACGCCTATCGGTTAACCTTTGCTGATGGGACAACGACGGTTACTAGCGATCCTTATGCAAAAGCCGTTGTTGCCAATGGGGAGCGATCAGTGGTGGTTGATCCTCAAACTGTAAAGAGGCAGGCGTTTAAGAGAATCCCCCCTACTCAACCAGCAGATGCGATTATTTATGAGCTTCATGTTCGAGATTTTTCTATTCAGGAAGACAATGGGATTAAGCATAAAGGAAAATTCTTAGGAGTGGTTGAAGAGGGAACTAAGAATGGGAAAGGTCAAGTAACTGGATTGGATTATCTCAAGCAACTAGGAGTGACACATGTTCAGCTATTACCGATGTATGACTACGCTTCTGTGGACGAAACCAATCCAAGTCCTCAGTATAATTGGGGGTATGACCCGAAAAATTATAATGTACCGGAAGGGTCCTACAGTACAGATCCCTACAACCCGCTGACTCGTATTTTAGAGATGAAGGAAATGATCCAAGGACTGCATGATAACAACATACGAGTCATTATGGATGTGGTATACAACCATGTTTATGCAGTAAATCAACAAGCCTTACAGAAAACAGTACCAGGGTATTATTTCCGTTATACAGCTGATGGAAAATTAGCCAATGGGACAGGTGTGGGCAACGATACGGCTTCAGAACGGGCGATGATGCGTCGGTATATCGTCGATAGTGTCAGCTACTGGGCGGAAAATTATCAATTAGATGGGTTCCGTTTTGATTTGATGGGCATTCATGATGTGGAGACAATGAATGCGGTCCGTCAGGCCTTGGACAAAATTGACCCATCGATTATTATTCTAGGAGAAGGTTGGGACTTGAATACACCGCTAGCCCCGGAATTGAAAGCCACCCAAAAAAATGCCTTTAAAATGCCGGGAATTGCCCACTTTAATGATTCGCTGCGTGATGGTGTCAAGGGAAGTGTGTTTGATCGAATTGAACCGGGATTTGTTAATGGCAAGCCAGATCAGGAAAGTCTTGTTATGACGAATATTTTAGGTGGGCAAGGTTTGGACGCTAGTGCGGGCAAGTACAGTGGCCCTCAACAGGTTATACAATATGTGGAAGCTCATGATAATTTAACCTTATATGATAAGTTAAGTGAAACCAATCCAAATGACAGTCCGGAATGGCGTTTGAAACGTCATACTCTTGCGACGAGCATTCCGTTACTTTCTCAAGGTGTGCCATTTATTCATGCTGGACAAGAATTTATGCGAACAAAAGGTGGGAATGAAAACAGCTATAATTCATCTGACACTGTGAATCAGTTCGATTGGCATCTAGCTTATGAGAATCAGGAAAGTGTCGACTTTGTAAAAAAACTGATTGCATTAAGGAAAAGCGAGCCGTTATTCCGTCTAACCAGTTATGATGAGATTAACAAACAGGTCAAGATTTTAACACAAGAGGATCAGGTTATTGCATACGAGTTGGCTAATAATAAAAATCGGTATGTTGTGGTGTTGAATGCCAAAGAGAGCGATCTTGATGTGTCGGAGTTTGGTATCAAGGCAATGAAAAGCATCCTTTCTAATGAGGGTGACAGCAAAAAAGGGTTAAGCCGTAAAGGGGTAGGTCCTTTATCGGTGACTGTTTATCAAGACACATTAGAAGAGTCGACAAGTACGACCGAAACTAGTCAAAGTTCCAGTGACTTGACAGAAACAAGCGATGGAACAACTGACACAGATCCGTCTACGAAAAAAAACAGTGGAAAAGATAATGAGCAAACGACTTTACCAAAAATGGGTGAACAATTAGTGACAGGCATCGGTATTTTAGGTGGAATTATGGCAATAGGCTCATTCTTGTTGTGGCTAAAACGCCACCAAACTCATAAATCAGAATAATCTCTTGACTTTTCTCTGGCTTTCTAGTAAGTTAGTTAGTAATACATAAGAAATCAATGATAGAGACAGTAACTTTTTCTTTTTAACTCAGAGAGACTTATCTTGGCTGAAAATAAGTCTAAAAAGAGAACTGTGAAGGACACTCTGGAGATGAGTAGTGCAAAGCTATTCCGTTACGAGCGTTAATCGTTAAAGTGGAAAGAGCAATCTTTCAATCTAGGTGGTACCACGTGTGAATACATTCGTCCTTGTTTATTAAAAAATAAACAGGGGCTTTTTTGGTTCATCTGAAAACCGCTAGATGAACCCTGAAACTAAAGTGTTTGTGTATGTATTAAGGTCTTGTTAAAGCGAGACGTGTAGAGTTTGGTTCATCTGAAAACCGCTAGATGAACCCTGAAACTAAAGTGTTTGTGTATGTATTAAGGTCTTGTTAAAGCGAGACCTGTAGAGTTTGGTTCATCTGAAAACGGCTAGAAGAATCCTGAAGCTAAAGTGTTTGTGTACGTATGAGGTTCTTGTTAAAACGAGGCGTGTGGATGTAGTAGTTAAGTGTTGGAATTAATTTATTAACCAAATAGAGAGGGGACTTATCAATGGCTTATCAAAAACCAAAAGGCACCGCCGATATTTTACCGGGAGAATCAGAGAAGTGGCAATTCGTTGAAGAAACGGCTCGTTTACTTTTCAAAGATTACGAATTTCACGAAATTCGCACTCCTATTTTTGAACATTATGAAGTGATTTCTCGCAGTGTGGGTGACACGACGGATATTGTGTCAAAAGAGATGTATGATTTTTATGATAAGGGTGATCGTCACATTACATTAAGACCAGAGGGGACTGCGCCGGTCGTACGGTCTTTTGTTGAGAACAAGTTATTTGGACCTGAGTTCCAAAAACCTTATAAGACCTATTACATGGGGCCGATGTTCCGTTATGAACGTCCTCAAGCTGGTCGTTTTCGTCAGTTTCACCAAATTGGGGTGGAGGTTTTTGGCAGCACGAACCCTGCAACCGATGTGGAAACCATGATGATGGCAATGGATTATTATGAGCAATTAGGGGTGAAACACATTCGCTTAGTGATTAACTCATTAGGATCGAGAGAAGATCGCCAAGTCTATCGTCAAGCTTTAATTGATTATTTGGAACCACACTTCGAAGAATTGAGCAAGGATTCTCAAACCCGTCTCCACAATAATCCGCTACGGGTACTGGACAGTAAAGATAAGAAAGACAAAGTGATTGTTGAAAACGCGCCCTCTATATTAGATTATTTAGGGGAGGAATCAGCAGCATTCTTCAATCAAGTGAAAAAGATGTTAACGGCACTTGATGTGGAGTTTGAAATCGATCACCGAATGGTTCGCGGTTTGGACTATTACAATCACACCATCTTTGAAATCATGAGTGAAGCACCTGGTTTTGGTGGGGCGATTACGACGATTTGTGCAGGGGGACGTTACGATGGGCTGGTGGCTGATTTAGGCGGACCAGAAACGGCAGGCTTCGGGTTTGCTTTGGGCATTGAACGAGCGATTATTACGATTGAAGCAGAAGGCGCCGAAGTCCCAATGTTGAACCAAATTGATGCCTATGTCGTTGGATTGGGTGAAGCTACTAACATCGAAGCCTTGAAGCTAGTTCAAAGCATTCGCCAGGCAGGATTCTCGGCAGAGCGGGATTTCTTGAATCGCAAGGCTAAGGCGCAGTTTAAGTCAGCTAATAAATTAAATGCCACCTTGGTTTTAACCATTGGTGAAACAGAATTGGCTGAAGGCACGGTGAATGTCAAACAGATGGAAACAAGAAAAGAAAAAACAGTGCCATTAACAGATATTTACACTCGTTTTGCAGCTATTTACGATGAATTAACGGAAGTATAAACAGGGAATTTGACGAATGAAGGGAAGACAAACAATGGCAAAAAGAACAAAGTATTGTGGCGACATTTCTAAAGAGGACTTAGGTCAAGTTGTGACACTAAAAGGATGGGTCCGCAAACGTCGTGACCACGGTGGTGTGATCTTTATCGATTTAAGAGATCGCGAAGGGTTCTCGCAAATCGTGTTTAATCCAGAAAAATCACGTGAAGCTTGGGAAATCGCCGACACATGTCGGACAGAGTACGTCATCGAGATTACCGGTGAAGTGATTAACCGCGATCCAGAAGCCATTAACCCGAAAATGAAAACTGGTGAGTTCGAGATTATGGCCACGGAGATTGAGATTTTGAATGCCTCAAAAACAGTCCCATTCGGCATTGAAGAGGGGACGCCAAGTAACGAAGAATTACGTTTGAAATACCGCTACTTAGACTTACGCCGTCCAGAGATGTTGGCCAATATGCGTCTCCGTCATGAAGTGACAAAATCTGTTCGCCATTTCTTGGATGATCATGATTTTATCGATGTGGAAACACCTTACTTAAATAAATCAACGCCAGAAGGGGCTCGTGATTATTTGGTCCCATCCCGGATTCAAGCTGGTCATTTTTATGCGTTGCCGCAGTCGCCACAAATTACGAAGCAACTGTTAATGGCAGCGGGATTTGATCGTTATTATCAAATCGTCCGTTGTTTCCGTGACGAAGATTTACGTGGGGACCGTCAACCTGAATTTACCCAAATTGATATAGAAACATCATTTTTATCACCAGAAGAGATTCAAGCTTATACGGAAAACATGTTAGTTAAAGTGATGAAGGAAGTTAAAGGAATTGAGATTCCGACGCCATTTCCACAAATCACCTACGATGAGTCAATGGCTCGTTTTGGTAACGATAAGCCAGATACTCGTTTTGACATGGAATTAATTGACTTAGCTGATGTGGTCAAAGACGTGGAATTTAAAGTCTTCCAAATGGCGTTACAAGCTGGCGGTCAGGTTAAAGCAATCGTGGCAAAAGGCGCTGCTGGTAACTATTCCCGCAAAGACATGGATAACTTAGGCACGTTTGTTAGTCAATATGGTGCTAAAGGTCTTGCTTGGTTGAAAGTGGAAAATGATGGCTTAAAAGGGCCAATCGCGAAATTCTTAACGGAAATCGAAGCTGATTTAGTGGCTAAAGTTGGCGCTGAAGTAGGTGATATCATCATGTTTGCTGCCGACAAAGCGGAAGTGGTGGCAGCCTCATTAGGAGCCTTGCGTAATCGTTTAGGGAAAGAACTTGAGTTAATCGATGAGTCTAAGTATAACTTCCTATGGGTCGTTGATTGGCCATTACTTGAGTATGATGAGGATGCAAAACGTTACACCTCTGCTCACCATCCCTTTACTATGCCAAAAGAAAGCGATCTGCCTTTAATGGACACTGCGCCAGAAAAAGTCTACGCAGAAGCGTATGATATCGTCTTAAATGGCTATGAATTAGGTGGCGGTTCAACGAGAATTCACAAACGTGAGATTCAAGAAAAAATGTTTGAAGTCCTAGGCTTTACAAAAGAAGAAGCCGTCGAACAATTTGGTTTCTTGTTGGATGCTTTGGAATTTGGTTTCCCACCACATGGCGGCATTGCCTTAGGATTAGATCGTCTTGCCATGTTATTAGCGGACAAAGACAATATTCGTGAAGTGATTGCCTTCCCTAAAAATAACCGTGCCATCGATCCGATGAATGAAGCACCAGGAAAAGTCTCACCAGCTCAGCTCTTTGAGTTAAGTTTAGACGTAACAATTGAAGATTAAAAACTAAGACGCTGAAAAGCGTCTTTTTTTAAGAGTTTATACATAAAGGGGCATTTAACTAAAAATAGTGTTGACAGTGCTTTCATTTGATGATAATATAAGCCTTGACTAATAGAGATATCAAACGGATTGTCACTGACTCGATCAGGCATTACCTGTTTTGATTGCATCACTGAGCGGTTACTTCCTGTTGGGGAAGTCTTGTTTGGTGCAATTAAAAGAGGGATTTTTTGTGTTAAAAAATATCAGTTTAGGTGAAGGGGAGACGTAACTTGGAGTTTATAAAAAAAATTAATAACAATGTGGCGTTTACCCGTGATCGAGCCGGAGTTGATTATGTGGTGATTGGTAAGGGGATCGGCTTTCAGTCAGAGCCAGGTTCTCTAGTGGATGAGCAGTTAGTTGACCGCATGTTTAAGGCGGAAGACGGTGGCGAAGAGGCGGGGTCTTTAGCAATTTTGACTCAGATGAATTCGGATATTGTGGACATTACCACTAAAGTCAGTCGCCATGCCGAAGCAAAATTAGGTATTCATTTTGACAATACTCACTACTTGATTTTAGCGGATCACCTGGCCTATGGCATTAAGCGACAGCAAGAAGGCATGGAGTATGCGCCTTTAAATCAGTGGGAATTGAAGAAGTTATTTCCCAAAGAGTATGATGTGGCAGTTGAAAGTTTAGGGATTATTAAAGAGGAGTTTGGGATTGAGCTGGACAGTGCGGAAATCAGTTTTATTACCAATCATTTTGTTAATGCTAATACGGAGTATAGTAGTCTGAGAGATACGTTGCGAATGACTAAGTTAATCAAAAAAATCATCACCTTAGTGGAGTATCAGTTTCAAGTTAATTTAGATGAGGATTCCTTTAACTACAGCAAATTTGTCAGTCATTTACGTTATTTTATTTTACGCAAAATGAATCATCATATGTTTTCCGAAAATTCGATTGATCAGGAGTTAATCGATATGTTTCAAATGAAATACCCAGAGGCTTATCGCATGGCGGATAAGATTGAAGAGTTTCTCTTTCTTAAAGAGGGCTGGCAGTTAACGTCAGACGAGAAACTTTATTTAACGGTTCATGTGCGACGTTTGACCTCTGAAGACAATTAAAGACACATTCAAGATTTGGATTGTCACTGACTCGATCAGGCATTACTGAATAATGAAGATAAGGCACTAACACTTAGTTAGTCGGCTTATTTTTGTTATTCATTTTTTTATACATAAAATTAGGATGAGGAGATTGGAATATGTCAAATTACAAGGAAACAGCCCAGCAAGTGATCGACAATATAGGGGGCAAAGGGAATGTTAACAATGCTTGGCATTGTGTGACCCGCTTGCGTTTTAACTTAAATGATAAGAATCAAGCCAATATTGACGCAATAAAAAAAATCCCAGGTGTGATGGGAGCTCAATTCTCAGGGGATCAATTTCAAGTAATTATCGGTAATACCGTTGGGGATGTTTTTGAAGAGGTCGAAGGGATTGTCGGTGGCGGCAGCAATGCGCCACAAAATTCAGAGGAAGGCATCATGTCTAAAATTTTTGATGTGATCTCAGGTGTTTTTACACCGATTGTACCAGCACTTGCTGGAACAGGCTTATTAAAAGGATTCCTAGCTTTAGCGGTTATTATGGGACTGATGACCTCAGATAGTCAAACCTACTTGTTGTTGTATGGGTTATCCGATACCGTCCTTTATTTCTTCCCAATGATGTTGGCCGTCTCAGCAGCAGAGAAATTTAGAACCAGTAAATTCTTGGCAATGGCCTTAGCTGGTGCCATGATTTACCCTTCCTTTTTAACGGCAGCCCAAGGGGCCATGGCCGCTAAAATGGCAGGTGAAACAGTAAGCGCTTGGAAGTTGTTTGGTGCGTTACCCGTTCCCTTGGTGACCTATACGAGTTCGGTTATACCGATTATCTTTACAGTTCTATTATTAAAATATGTCAATAACTGGGTCAAAAAGTGGATGCCTAAAAGTTTAAACTTAATGTTTACGCCGATGGTTGCCCTTTTGATAGTTTTTCCGATTGCCATGGTGATTATTGGCCCTGCTGGTACGTACCTAGGTAATTTCGTTGGTGATGGGATTGGCTGGTTATTTAAAGTGGCTGGACCCTTGGCAGGAATTGTTCTAGGGGCGACCTTCCCACTGTTAGTAATTACAGGCATGCACTATTCACTGGTGCCAATCGCCTTAACAAACTTAGCGAAGAATGGCTATGAAAATATGATTGGACCTGTTAATGCTGTGACAAATGTGGCACAATCTGGGGCTGCCTTTGCTGTGGCTTTGCGCTCTAAAAACACGAACATGAAACAAATTGCTCTATCATCAGGGATATCAGCTGTCATTGGCATTACCGAACCTGCCATGTACGGAGTTAACTTAAAGTTAAAACGTCCATTTTACGCAGCTTTAGCCGGTGGTGGACTGGCTGGTGGCTTTGCCATCTTTATGAATACCCGCTCATTTGGTGGCGGTGGCATGCCTGGCTTACTGTCAATTCCCGCTTACATTAATGCGGAGGACCCCATGAACGTTATCTGGTTCGCCTTGGCTTTGTTGATTAGTTGGGTATTGGCCTTTGTCTTCACTTTAGTCTTAGGTTTTGAAGATGAAGTGGATGAAATAGCGCCGACCGTTGAGGTAACTCCTGAACCAGTAGAAGCAGGCGAGCAGCACCGTATTTTTTCACCGATGAATGGTCAATTAGTTGAGTTGAAAACAGTGCCAGATGAAACATTTGCCAGTGAATTAGTTGGCAAAGGCATTGCGATTCAAGCTAGTGATGAAAATGTTTATTCACCTGTTAGTGGAACGGTGATGATGTTTCCTGATTCTAAGCATGCCATCGGTTTTCTTGGCGACAATGGCGTGGAAGTGCTCCTACACATTGGCATTGACACAGTGGAATTAGCTGGAGAAGGCTTCGATTTTAACATCACTCAAGGTCAGCGAGTTGAAAAAGGACAATTACTTGGAAAAGTGGATTACAATTTCATTAAGGAAAAAGGGCTAGAGACTGTGACCATGGTGATTGTCACCAATACAGCCAATTATTTTGATGTGTCACCAGCCCAAACAGAGGGTTTGATTTTTAAAGAAGAAGAAATTATTCATATTATCTAAAAGGAGACGATTTATTATGACAGAAAAAAATGCTCAATTTCCAAAAGGTTTTTTATGGGGTGGTGCAACAGCCGCTAACCAGTTTGAAGGCGCCTATAACGAAGGTGGCAAAGGCTTGACGATTGCCGATGTCTCTCCTGGTGGCAAAGAGCGGATTAAAACGTTGTTTTCAGCAGACTATCCTTTAGAAATTAATCGAGAAAAATACACGTACCCTAACCATCAAGGCATTGATTTTTATCACCGCTATAAAGAAGATATCGCCTTATTCGCTGAAATGGGCTTTAAAACTTTCAGAATGTCCATTTCATGGGCGCGTATTTTTCCTAATGGTGATGATGGCGTCCCGAATGAAGAAGGCTTGCAATATTATGAGAATGTCATTGACGAACTGTTGAAATATGGCATTGAGCCAACCATTACCATGTCTCACTATGAAACACCTCTTAACTTAGTCACACAATACGGTGGCTGGAAAAATCGCCAATTAGTCGATTTTTTTGAAACCTATGCTAGAACGATTTTGGAACGGTTCCACACAAAAGTAAAGTATTGGATGACCTTTAATGAAATCAACACGGGAATTGGTGGCTCATTCTTTAGTGTGGCCATGCGAAACGAAGCCCCACAAGAAAACTTTCAAGCTCTTCATCATCAATTTGTTGCTAGCTCTCTGGCAACGAAGATTGCTCATGAGCTGAATCCAGAACTAAAGGTTGGTTGTATGAGTATCTATGCCACGATGTATGCCTACGATAGCAATCCTGATACAGTGGTAGCCATGAAAGACCGTAATCGGATGTTTAATTACTTCTGTAATGATATTCAAGTTCGAGGGGAGTACCCACAGTACGCTCTGCGCTATTTTGAAAACAATCAGATTAAGTTAGAAATAGTCGAAGGCGACTTAGAGTTGATTAGCGCACATCCAGTGGACTATCTGTCATTTAGCTACTATATGTCGACGACTATTTCAACCAATCCGGAACATGCTGGGGCTCAAGGGAACTTTTTCGGAGGCACTAAAAATCCCTATTTGAAAGCCAGTGAGTGGGGCTGGGAAATTGATCCCGTTGGTTTGCGCGTGGCCCTGGGGGATTTATATGAACGTTACGGCGTGCCGTTGTATATTTCTGAAAATGGGTTAGGGGCAATTGATACACCAGATGCTAATTTTAAGATTGACGATGATTATCGGATTGCTTATTTACGTCAGCATATTAGTGAGATGGAGAAAGCCATCAATTTAGACGGTGTGGATTTATTTGCTTACACACCTTGGGGCTGCATCGATTTAGTCAGTGCTTCAACTGGCGAGATGAGCAAACGTTACGGTTTTATCTATGTGGACTTGGATGATGAAGGCCAAGGAACCTTAGCGCGCTACAAGAAAAAATCCTTTAACTGGTATCAAGAATTAATCGCCAGTAATGGCCAAAGTTTAGGTGAATAGTAAGCTCCTCGTGCCAAGTTACTTGGCACGATTTTTTTATCCCTTTGTGCGTACGATGGGATGGAACGTGATGTAATAGCAGGAGAAAGGACTGGTGAAGATGAGTAGAGTAAATATCAGAATTGATCAGTTAAAAGAACAAGCAACAGAATTATTTCATGAATTAGGATTGGATATGACAAGGGCTATTACTTTTTTTTGATTCAAACTGCGGAGCAACGATTGCCATTCCAACTAAGTAGGGAGCCGATAGAAAATGATGTTGCAAGGCATCGGATGGAAAAGGGGAAGGGGAAACTTATGAGTCGGTCAAAGATTTCATAAGCAGTATGCCGAATGAAGATTAGAGCAACGCCGATTTTTGTAAGAGAGTTGAAACGTTTAAAATAGAAACACTACGACTTGATCAAATTTGAAAAAGTCATCAATTTAATTATTAGAGAAGACACTGAGATCTTGGTACGAAGGTTTAAGGATCTCCTTAAAGGTAATTGGAAAGGTGATAGAGAATGCGATATTGAGGATGACTGGTTGTTGAGTTATAAAATTAATCGGGGAAAAATTCAAGTGAATTAGTTTTAACAAGAACAGGGAGCCATGATTCGCTATTTTAATCTGGATTCATTGTTTTTAAGTGTTTAAATTCGCTTTTTTAACCTGCTTTTTGTATAATAAATCGTTACAAACTTAACTAGTGTTATTCTCTATATAATGAAACCAAACAGACTTAAGGAGCAACCATGAATAAACAACTAACAGCCGCCAGAGCTCAGCACAAAGTATCAGAAAAAATAAAATACCGATTAGTCTTCCTCTTTAGCCTTATCTTAATCGGGATGGGCCTCTTACTGGACCCACCTTTAATTATTTTGAAAGGCTTATGGGCTATTTCAATTTCATCCAGTGTATTGATTACAGATTATATTCAAATTGCCGGTCTAGGGGCAGCCTTTGTCAACAGTGGACTCTTAACCCTTTTAAGTGTGCTGCTAGCAAAGCTTAATAAAGTGCGCATGAGTGGTCCTTTGATTGCGGCGCTGTATACCATGAGTGGTTTTTCTTTTTTTGGTAAAACTCTTTTAAACTCATTACCAATTACCTTAGGTGTTTTTCTATTTGCTAGGCTTCAGAAAAAGCCCTTTTCCAGTTATATTATTGTTAACTTATTTGGCACCGCATTAGCACCAGCTGTCAGCGTAGTTGCTTTTGGTTTTGGTCTGCCGCCTTTTGTAGGCATGCTGGTTGGCACCCTCGTCGGTGTGGTAATAGGTTTTGTTTTGCCACCGTTAGCCAGTCATTTTTTAAGTTTTCATCAAGGCTTTAGCTTGTATAATGTGGGGTTCACTGCGGGAATTATCGGCATGGTTTTTACAGCAATTATGCGTCTGTTTAACTACGATATATCCAATGTCAATCATGTGTCATCGGGTAATAATCTTCTATTAGCCAGTTTTCTTTATGCCTCATTTATAGGCTTGCTGGTAATTGGCTGGGCGCTGAATGAACGCAGTGTTAAAGGCTATAGCCGTATTCTTAAGTCATCTGGAAAATTGGTCACCGATTTTATTGCTCTCGAAGGTTACGGCTTAACGTTGATAAATATGGGAATAATGGGCATCGCCGCTACGAGTTATGTCCTACTGATTGGTGGGCAACTAAGCGGTGCTGTTCTGGGGGGGATTTATACTGTAGTGGGATTCAGTGCTTACGGTGTCCATTTGCGAAACAGTATCCCGATTGTCTTAGGTGTCTATCTAACCTCGTTTTTAACGGGTGGGGATCCTAACAGTGCGTCGGTTTTACTGACCACTCTTTTTGGAACGA
This sequence comes from uncultured Vagococcus sp., assembly GCF_963518325.1. Lineage (NCBI taxonomy): Bacteria > Bacillati > Bacillota > Bacilli > Lactobacillales > Enterococcaceae > Vagococcus > uncultured Vagococcus sp. The sequence continues at coordinate 79,391 of NZ_CAUQJB010000022.1, forward strand.
CCTTGGCACCGATTGCCGGTTATTATGGCCCAGTTGCAGGTCTTTTAGCTGGTGGCTTGCATATGGCATTAGTCAGCAATGTTGGTTTTCTCCATGGTGGTATTAATTTGTACAATAATGGTTTTTCAGGAGGGTTTATCGCAGCCTTTTTAGTGCCAATTCTCGATAGTCTTGTTAAAATAAGAGAAGGAAACAAACCTGAAATCAGAGGATGAGTTGGAGGGGAAGAAGATGTTAGAAGAACGACGCAAAGCTGAATTGATTTCCCATGAGTTATTACGTTACTTTTTTATTCACCGAGTAGCGAATATTCAAATGAATGTGGTCTTTGAAGGGCGGCAGTTTATTGTCAGTGTTCAAGGCGAAATGGCAGAGCCCCCTCGTGATTTAGAGGAAGTTAGTTGGCTCTTGAGTGTTGAACGTGATCCTGATTTAGATGAATATGTGGAAGGGTTGGTTGGGACCCATCACGAAGCTGAAGACTTTTCATTGTTGGGAATTATGACCGACGATGCGCAAGTTGATTATAGTGAAGGTCGGTTGATGATTAAATTATATCGAACCTTAACCCCAAAGAAATAGCTGATACAGCTATTTTTTATTAGCAAATTCCCGAAGAAGTTCGTGAAAAGTTACAAATCTATTAATATCCTCTCATATTGATGAGTTCTCCTTTTAAAGTTTTCACTATCGTTCTATAATGAAGTCAATCAGAAAAGCTTCGCGAATCGGTTGATGAGCTAAGCTAGACACCGACTACGACATAGAGAAAGTTAAAAAACGGGAGTGACTAAAGGAAAAATGGACGACCTTAGAGAACGATTGACTAGTAATGAATATACGACGAAATTAACGGTGGCAGTGCTTTACGCCTTGTTTGCATCGGTGGCGCTGAATGTCTTCTGGCGACCAGGAAATATCTACGCTAGCGGGGTAACAGGTTTAGCGCAAATTATAACGACTTTAATCGGCAATGCAACTGGAAAAAACGCACCAGTTTCTGTTATTTATTATTTATTGAATGTTCCTCTATTCGTTCTTGCTTGGAAACGCATCAGCAAGAAGTTCACTGTGTTTACGGTAATTACGGTTACCTTGTCTTCGCTGGCCATTCAACTAATGCCGGTAACCCCACTGTCTCCTGATCCGATTATCTGTGCCATCTTTGGTGGGGCTGTGAATGGATTTGCAGTAGGTTTTGCGCTGAAAAATGGCATTTCCTCAGGTGGGTTGGATATTTTAAGTATTACCATCCGTAAAGCCACTGGTAGAAGTATTGGCTCTATAGCGATTATTTTTAATGGCATGATTGCCCTCACTGCAGGTTATCTTTTTGGTTGGCCCTTTGCCTTTTACAGTGTATTGTCGATTTTCGTCAGCGGCAAAGTGACAGATGCCGTTTATACTAAACAGAAAAAAATGCAAGTGATGATTATTACGAAGCACCCTGATCAGGTTATCCATTGCGTTCAGGAGCGTTTACGTCGCGGTATTACCATTATTAATGGGGCAGAAGGTGCCTTCGATCACCATAAAAAAGCGGTCTTAATGACAGTGATTACACGATTTGAAATGCATTCGTTAGAAAAAGCCATGAAGGAATCCGATCCGGAGGCCTTTGTTAGTATTGCCGACAATGTTACCATTCTAGGCAACTTTTATGATCCGGGGATGTAATGAATAAAAATGAAGAACCTCTTGAAAAGGAAACTTTTTGAGAGGTTCTTTTGTGCGAACGGGGGAGCCTTAAACAAGATGTCGCGTTAAACGTTGATGGATGATGTAAAAATCCGTTTTAAATTGAAACTTCTAGATAAACTTTGTCAAGAAGATAAACATTAATGCAAGCTTCATTTTAGTAGGAGGGGCTGCTTTAATTTTGACACTTGCCATGCACAACAGGGAGGTGAGAACTACTAGAGATATTGATGTCAGTGAAATGAAAGTTAACGCAGAAAAAAAGGCTAAATTATTAGCACACTTTGAGTTATTAACTATTAATTCAAATGTTGATTCGGTACTTTTCCCTCCGGGGGCTGAAACTTTACGAGATGGTGAATATAAAGAATTTAATGATGGTTATATCAACATCCGAGTTTATGTAGTAACACCAGAAATGTTAATTGTAACTAAAGCACTAACCAAACGTTCTAGAGACTTGGACGATATTTTGAATGAGGATCTTCTAGAAATTATTGACCCACAAAGAACAATAGATTTAATAAAAGAGTATAATCCTTTCTCAAATGATCCAGAACTAAATAAAAATGACATTCTTCCTAAACTAGAAGAAATGCTGTAATCAAGGTAAATAAGTAGCTATGGAGGTGATGGTATGACAGTGAATGTCAAGAGGTTATTGTCCGACGCTCAATTGCAAGTTAGTGAATTTAAAGGTGGACGTTTAAAAACAGCAGCATTATATATACAACTATTGAAAGATGTTAAGAAGTCTTCTGTAGAGCCAGACGTACTGTTAGCTATGGCTTCTAACGTTCAAACTGATCCAGATACTAAGGCAGACCTATTAAAAATGGTGATGGTAAACTATAGTCATTTTAAGAATAAAGTACAAGTAGATAGTCTGATGAAAAAGTACAATTTGGATTCTAGTGAGTTAAAACCATTGACAACAATTTTATAGTCCCATAGACTTATTGACAGAGTTTTAGCAATAATCTAGAATTTTAGAACAGATGAGTATCCGTGTCTGTTTAGAGTGTGGTATTTCTTAACGTATATCTTTTTGCTAAAACCCCCTGCCATTGACTAAGAATCAATGGCGGGGGGTCATATATATTTCTTCAAAAAGACCATCTTTTCGTGACGAGCTAACTGCTTAAAGGCATACTCGGCTCGCATGGCTTCACTTTTAGTTTCAAAGGCTTCTGTATAAATCATCCGCATCGGGCGGCGACTGCGAACACGTGTGTATTTGGCTCCTGTTCCATCGTTGTGCTCTTTTAAGCGCCGTTCTGGCTCAGTGGTATAGCCGCCGTAAAAGGTATCATCGGCACAGAGCAGCACATAAAAATAAAATTCTTTAGCTTCCATATAACATCCCTCGCACTTCTGGGTAATAGTCGTCTTGTTCGTCGTAAACAAAGAGCGGCGGTAGGACTTTTAGGCCGTCAGGTCGTCCTTTGTGAATGCCCTCAACTAACAGCACATTGGCTTCTTTGCCTGTTTTAGGGTAAACAAAGCGCACCCGCTTGGGAATGATGCTGTAGCGTTTCATCGTCTCTAAAATGTCTACTAGTCGCTCTGGTCGATGGACTAAAGCTAGTTTTCCATTTGATTTCAACAAGCCAGCCGCTTCGTTAACCACTTCGTCTAAGTTCGTTTCGATTTCATGACGGGCAATTGCTAAATAGGGGTTAGGATTTTTAACATTTGTGGGTAATTCCTTAAAGTAAGGAGGATTACACACAATTAAATCGACAGAATCTTTTTTGACGATAGTGGTGGTTTGTTTTAAGTTCAAGGTGTGAAGGGTCATCTGTTCTTCCAACTGGTTTAACTGGATGCTACGGCGGCCCATATCGGCTAACCGGTCTTGCAGTTCGATCCCAACGATATTGGCTTCTGTTTTCTGACTAATAAAGAGGCCAACGGCACCATTACCAGCGCATAAGTCAACGATCTGCCCCCGTTTTGGTAAACTAGCGAAATTTGCCAATAAGACCGCATCTAATGAAAATGAAAAGACCTCTTTACTTTGAATGATTTGAATACCATCTGCATAAAGCTGATCGATACGCTCACCACTTTTTATTAATTCTTCCATCTATTTTGATAACTCCTTATTAGTCTATATCGCTCTTGTTAAATAATCATTTGCCATTAAACTACCGGCTATTGTTGAAATCATCATTCGTATGTTGATGATTCTGAGAATAAACCAGCGAGGCTATCAGTCTGATTATTATTGCAAGGTATGCAACTCGTTCTACATTATAACATGAACTGAAAAAATAAAATAAAAAACTTGCAAGAAAGCTATTTATTCGTCATACTATTAGGGAATAAGGAAAAGTGAGGAGAAGCAAATGTTCTTTCGATTTATGCGCCAAGTAGTGCGCTTCGTGCTGTTTGTGATTAATGGCAAGGCCAGTTATCAACAGCGTGACAAATTACCAACTGATACCAACTACATACTCGTTGGACCGCACCGTACTTGGTGGGACCCATTATACTTTGCAGTTGCGGCAGCTCCTAAAGAGTTTAGTTTTATGGCCAAAGAAGAGTTATTTAAAAACCCTATTATCCGTTTTATTTTAATTCATGCCCATGCCTTTCCAGTGAAACGTGATAATCCGGGACCAAGCGTTATTAAAACACCGATTAAAAGTTTGAAAAATTCTGATTTGAGTTTAATCATGTTTCCAAGTGGGACGCGACATTCAGAGGAACTTAAAGGCGGAGCAGCGCTGATTGCCAAAATGGCTAAAGTGCCAATCGTACCAGCAGTGTATCAAGGTCCACTGACTTTAGGCGGACTATTTAAACGTCAGAAAGTGACGATTCGATTCGGTGAACCTATTGATATTAGTGATGTGGCTAAAATGAATCAAGAAGGAATTGAAGAGGTTGAGCGTCGAATGACGGATGCTTTTGCTCAGTTAGACAAAGAAATAGATCCGAATTTTGTTTATAAAATCGATCCTGAAAAAGCTGAATAAAGGAAACTGTTGAGAGAATGAGAAAATCTTTCAACGGTTTTTTTTTTGATTTTTCTGTGGACCGCTAGAAAAATCCGGTTAATTCAGATGTATCATCCCAACTGTTTGATTGGTTAAAG
>NZ_CAUQJB010000023.1:0-82858 GCF_963518325.1 uncultured Vagococcus sp.
AACACAAAAAAAGTGGGATAAAAGCAGATTAATCATCTACTTTTGTCCCACCCTCGTTTTTTTGTCGGAATCAACTAGTTTTTTTCTCTAGAAGGTATGTCATATCATTGGCCTCGTCATAAAAATCATAGGGCATAAGCTCACGACAATTGATGATTAAATGATAGCCATATTGATCACGTAACACCAAACGTTCAGTGGTTAGTTCTAACAATTCAGCAGGAAAAAGATGATCATCAATTTTGACAGATAAATCCGCAGAAATGTCTAAAGAATGTTGAACTTTATGATGTTGATCAATAAACCACCAAGAACCTTGGTAATGTTGCTGCAAGGTCAATTGATTAGCACTTTTTTTATTTTTTCTTAAGAGCAACGAACTGGCGACGCCAGCGACGACCGACAGGCCCAGAAAGACAGACCAGTGTTTTTTAGCCATAAAATCCCCACCTTTTTGTAAGCGATAGATACCCTGTAAACGACTAGTGACTCAACAAGAATCATGCCTAGGACGTCTCTATTACCTTTGTTCCCTTATCATACTCCATCTATAATCGTTTGACTATCCATCTTAGGGCCTACTTAAGGAAAATTTAGTGTATAATTAAAGAGATGATCTGTTTTATTTTAACTGACTAAGAAAAAGTCACAAGACAATTCTAAGAGAAACGGAATCAAAAAGTGTAAGGAGGTGTCTGATGATAGTAGAATACCCTAAAGTTGAGGTAGCTAAACTAATTGAACGTAAAAATCGATTTATTGCTCACTGTTATTTGCCAGAAAAAGGGGAGGTCGTGGTTCATGTTAAAAATACTGGACGTTGTCGCGAACTTTTTTACCCAGGTGTCGAAGTTGCTTTGAGTTATCAGGCCTCTGCCACGAGAAAAACGGACTATGATTTGATTGCAGTAAAAAAAGGGGCAAAGTGGATTAACATTGATAGCCAAGTGCCAAATCTCTTGACCTATGAAGGCATTAGAAATGGTCAAATCAGTTTACCTGGCTTAACCGGTGAGATTGCGACCATCAGAAGAGAAGTGACTTTTAATCACTCCCGATTTGATGTATATTTAGAGACAGATCAAGATGAAAAAGTCATCGTAGAAGTTAAAGGCCTGACCTTGGAAAATCAGCAAATTGGGGCTTTTCCAGATGCTCCAACCGAGCGCGGCTTGAAACACGTTCGTGAGCTAATTGAATTAGGGCAAGCAGGCTATCGCGTTTATCTATTATTCATCGTTCAAATGGCAGACACTCAGGTTGCCACCATTCACAACGAAATGCAGCCGGCATTAGCCACAACCATTGCTGAGGGCCAAAGAACGGGCTTGGAAGTTCTGGCTTATACATGCCAAGTCACACCCAATACGATTGAAATTAAAGAACCCATTCCTTTTGATTTAACGGCGCCCTTTATTAACCCAAACGATGACAGTGCGGCGACATAACTGTCACTTGCGACTAAGAAATACAATCAACCATATGGAGGTAATAACATGCTTAAATTAGGAATTATCGGGACAAACTGGATCACCAATCAATTTGTAGATGCGGCGATCGCCTCAAAGGACTATGAATTAACCGCCATCTATTCAAGAAACGAAGCATCTGCTTTAACCTTTGGTGCCCCTTATGGCGTGACCAAGGTTAAGACAGAGTTAAGTGAATTTGTCAGCTTGCCTGAGCTTGACGTGATTTACATTGCGTCACCTAATAGCTTGCATTTCCAACAAGCCAAACTGGCTATCGAACAGGGCAAACACGTGATAGTTGAAAAACCAGCCGTGTCCACCTCCGCCGAGTTGGCAGAAGTTGTCGCTCTAGCTAAAGAAAAAAACTGTTTTTACTTTGAAGCGGCCCGCAATATTCATGAAGCCAGTTTCAAAAAAGTCACAGAGATATTGCCGCAAGCCCAAGATATTATTGGCGCGAATTTTAGTTTTATGAAATATTCTTCCCGTTATGATTTAGTATTAGCAGGGGAAGAACCCAATATCTTTTCAACGGCCTTTTCAGGTGGCGCTTTGATGGATTTAGGCGTTTATGTGGTCTATGCAGCCGTCGCCTGGTTTGGTAAACCAGAAAGTGTCCACTACTTTGCCCGTAAAGTACCGACAGGCGTTGACGGCATTGGCACAATGGTTTTACGCTACGAAAATTTTGATGTCAATTTAATGACCGGGAAAATCGGCAATAGCTTCTTACCATCAGAAATCTACAGCTTGGACGAAACCATTGTCTTAAATGCAGTCAACAGTATTGAATCAATTAAGGTTTATGACCGCCATCAAGGGGCCTTCAAAGAGGTGGAAGCAGCTCCAGAAGAAGTGCCAATGATCGCGGAAGCACGTGATTTTGCAGCCGTAATCAATCATCCTACAGATGAAAGCTGGCAACACGCCTACCAAGAATGGTTAGCGATCGCTCAGGATGTGCACCTCATCATGGAAGAACTGCGCAAACAGGCAGATATTGTTTTTCCAGCCGACAACTAAGGAAGGAAAACGACAAGGTGGTTGGACATGTTGGCCAACCACCTTTAGCCTGTTGAAGACCATTGATATTAGACTAGAATAAATACCCCTTTTTGTGCTAAGATGCATATGATAGACGTAAAAAAATTGGAGATTAAACGATATGGAATTTGTTACGAACTTGCCACAACCATGGCAAACTTATTGGAATGAACTTGGCTATGAGGCACCTTCTGTGATTCAAGCTAAATGCTACGATGCCTTAATGGCTAAACAAAACTTAGTAGGGGTTTCACCGACAGGCTCTGGTAAAACAGTGGCGTATCTTTTGCCCCTATTGCAAAGGGTTAGAGCTGGTGAAGGCAATCAGTTACTGATTTTATTACCTTCTCAAGAACTAGCCGTCCAAGTGGCAACTGTTGCAAAAAACTGGGCTGACTTAGTTGGCATCAAAGTCCAATCACTGATTGGTGGAGCAAATGTAAAACGCCAAGTGGACAAGTTAAAAGAAAAGCCAGAAGTATTGGTGGGAACCCCTGGGCGAGTTCATGAATTGATTAAAACCAAGAAAGTCAAAGCCCACTTGTTACAAACAATTGTCTTGGATGAAGTTGATCAGCTAATCGAAGTTAGTGAATTAAACGCCACAAAACATATTTTAAAAGCTGTTAGTAACGACAGTCAGTTAGTCTGTGTCTCGGCCACGGCTGTTGATATCCAAGAACGATTGGAAAGCAAGTGGTCAGATGCCATGGTTGTTGTCGATGTGACAGCAGAAGATCAGTCGGCAGGCCAAGTCACTCATAACTTTATCCGTGTGGCTCCTCGGAAACGATTGGAAATGTTGAAAAAATTAGCCTTTGTCAATGGGTTTAAAGCGATTGTCTTCTTTAACGAATTACAGGAAATGGGATCAGTAGCCGATAAGTTGGCTTATCAAGGCGTTCCCAATGTGACCTTGGCTTCGGATCAAAATAAAATGGAACGCAAACTAGCTTTAAGTGCCTTTGCAGAAGGGAAGGTCTCCTTACTGCTAACCACTGATATTGCTGCTCGAGGCTTGGATTTTATCGCCTTACCATTTGTGTTGCATTATGATGTGCCATATTCAGTGGAAAGTTACACACATCGTTCAGGACGGACTGGGCGTATGGGCAAAGATGGAACTGTTCTAGCCTTTGCTGGTGAATACGAATTAAAAGATTTGAAAAAAGTGTCTAAAGGTCATGACCTGACAGAACTGGCGGTCCACAGTGCCAAATTAGTGCCAGCCACAGCAGTGGATAAAAAAGCTGACAAACCTAAGAAGGTTGAGCAAATTGAACAGGCGACCGCAAAATCCGTCGATTTAGGTATAAAAAGACCAGAAGTCAAAAAAGGCAAAGAACCACGTAAACATAAGAAAAAAGATCAAAAAAATAAAGGGGCTCGCAGAAAAACCAAACAAGAGCCCAGCTAGAATGGCACAATGAGTCTGTACGAGAAATGTTGGAGGGAAACGATGTCTAATAGAAAAGAGCAAATCATTCATTTGTTAAACGATCGTCCAGAAGGACTGACTGCCATGGAAGTAGCAGAAACCATGGATTTGGATCGAACAAATGTCAGCCGCTATTTAAACGATTTAGCAAAAGAAGGCCGTGTTAAGCGGTCTGATGGCCGACCGGTTATCTTTACAATAGCTAGCGCCTCGATGACCGAAGAAGCCTCCTTTGATGTAACCTTTGATAATTTAGTCGGAGCCAATGAGTCCTTAAAGGTGGTGATCCAGCAAGCCAAGGCGGCGATGCTGTATCCTCCTCGGGGACTGCATTCGATTGTTTTTGGGCAGACCGGAACAGGTAAATCCCTATTCGCAGAGTGTATGTATCGTTTTGCGATTACCTCTGGCACTCTCCCTCAGGATGCCCCCTTTATTTCCTTTAACTGTGCCGATTACGCTCAAAACCCCCAGTTGCTCTTTGGGCACATTTTCGGAGTGAAAAAAGGAGCGTATACGGGCGCCGATGAGGATCAAGAAGGCTTGATGGCGAAAGCCGATGGGGGGATTCTCTTTTTAGATGAGATCCACCGTTTGCCACCAGAAGGGCAAGAAATGCTCTTTACCTTTATCGATAAAGGCATTTACCGTCCATTAGGGGAAAGCAGCAAAACCCACAAGGCATCGGTTCAAATTATTGGGGCGACCACTGAATCGTCAGAAGGCTTTTTAAGCACCTTTAATCGACGAATTCCCATGTCGATTACCTTGCCACCTTTAACAGAGCGCACCATCGATGAGCGTTATGAAATTGTGACACTTTTTATTAAGCAAGAAGCCAATCGCCTAAATCAGCGGATCATCGTTGAACGAGATGCGATTCTGGCCTTTATGCTCTATCATGCAGAAGGCAATATCGGTCAAGTCAAGCGAGATTTAAAACTCGTATGTGCCAAGGCATTTTTACACTACCGCACCTATCAGGAAGAGTATTTGACAATCAATCAAAAGGAACTGCCACTACAAGTTCAAAAGGGCCTCTTAAAGATTAAAGAGTTGCCAGATCGTGTGGACCGCTTTATTGACAAAAGTAGCCAGTACCTAACCTTTGATCCCGGCACCAGTGAAGTGGTTTGGTCGCTGGATCCAGCCCGAGACATGGAAGTATACAATGCCATTGAAGAAAAAGTGTCCAATTTGTCGCCGAAAGAATTAAAAAATACCACCCTTGAAGCGTTAATTGCCACCGACGTCAGCAAGTATTTTGAGGCCTATGTGGACGAGTTATCTCGCAATGACATTCATCGGGAATTGATTGCAGACGATGTTTGGTATTTAACTGACCGCTTGTACGACATTGCCGAAGAACGATTAGGACGCAAGTACAATGAAAAGGCCCGCTTCACCTTTGCTCTACACCTCCAAGGTACCTTGGAGCGGATCAGGGAAGAAAGAAGCATCATTCATCCTAATCTGAACGAAATTCGCATCAACTACAAAAAAGAATTCCAAGTGGCCATTGATTTATCAGCCATCATCGAAGAAGAATACAATATTGAAATCCCCTTTGATGAAATTGGGTTTATTACCATGTTCTTATCACTGGATATTAGTGAACCGATTACCCGTCACGAAAGCAAGGTGACGGTGGTGGTGCTGATGCACGGGAAGTCAACAGCGTCCAGCATGTTAGAAGCGGTTCAAGAATTGCTGGGAACCGATACAGGTCAGGCCTTTAATATGCCTTTAACCATGGAAGTTCAGCACATGTATGAACAACTAAAAAACTTTGTTTTGGCCAACCGCCACGAGATGGCAAGTGGCATGTTGCTGTTGACCGATATGGGCTCATTGAATACCTTTGGTAATATGATTTATGAGGAAACTGGCATACGGACTAAGGCGATTTCCATGGGCAGCACCATGACGGTCTTGGAAGCCGTACGGATGGCCAGTATTGGTCGGACCTTGGAAGACATTTATCAAAACATTCAAATGTCCTTTGAAAGTATTATTCGCAATCAATTCCGTCCGCAGCGTGTGCTTGAAAAAGCGGTGATCGTCACCTGCTTTACGGGTGAAGGAGTAGCGGCCAAATTATATGAACGGATTTTGCCCGTGATTAATACGAAGGAAATTGAAATTATTCAAATGCAGTTTCTGGAGAAAGAAGCCTTTAAGAAACACATTGACGAATTGATGGAGACCTATGAAATTAAAGCGATTGTGGGAACGGTAGACGTTGAATATCAAAACATCCCCTTTTTCTCAGCCTTCGACATCTTTAATAATGAAAAATTAAACGTCTTTAAACGAATTGCCGCTGATGAAGTTCCTTTGGAGCAAATGGTAACTTCACTGGAAGGAACCATAAAAAGTGTTGAGTCTGTGGCGGACCTATTAGCCCTCCTCCAAAAAATCGTCCATCAGATACAAGCTGATATGCAAATTATTGTGGAACCAGGCATAGATGCTGGGGTCTTGATTCATTTGGCTTTCCTAGTTGAAGCCTTAAAAACAGGGCAGGAAGCTCGCAAGTTTAGTGATTTAGATAACTTTAAAGCTAAAAATCGAATTGAGATTACAGCAGTGCGCTCTAATCTGATGCAACTGGAGAAGTTGTACAACATTACACTGCCTGAAAGTGAAATTGCTTACTTAGCGCAGATGATGATTGAAAATCGGATAGATAAGAACTTTATTGATACACACTAACTTTAGTGTGTATGTCAATCAAAGGCCGTGTACAGTTTTAAATAGTCTGACAATTGATGGGAAAAGAGCCTAATAGCAGTGAGTTTAACCGTGCCGAAAAGTTGGCACGGTTTTTGCTTATATAAACGTGTAATCAAAAAATAACCTATAGGTTTGTTTGATAACTCAATCACTGACTTTCCACTGGCTGATGCAATCAATCAGAGAAAAAATGAGACGAGGATCAGACACCTATAAGAAAATGGAGTGTATATAGAATGGCTAAAAAAACAATTATGTTAGTATGTTCAGCAGGGATGAGTACAAGTCTATTAGTAACAAAAATGCAAAAAGCAGCAGAAGCTCAAGGAATCGAGGCAGATATCTTTGCCGTATCAGCATCAGATGCTGATTCAAACTTAGCGGATAAAAGCGTTGATGTGTTATTATTAGGCCCACAAGTCCGCTTCATGAAAGGTCAATTCGAACAAAAATTAGCGCCAATGGGGATTCCATTAGACGTGATTGACATGAAAGACTATGGCATGATGAATGGCGAAAATGTCTTAAAAGTTGCATTAAACTTAATCGGATAAACACTAATAACAATCGTAGAATGAGGAGTATTTAAAACAATGGATGAAGCAAATTTAGAATCAATCATGGGATTAATCGTCAACGCAGGTAATGCTAAAAGTGATGCAATGGAAGCTATTCAAGCAGCTAAAGCAGGAAACTTTGAAGAAGCAGCCGACAAAATCAAAAGTGCTGAGGCTTCATTAGTAGAAGCTCATCACTCACAAACGGGTTTGTTGACGAAAGAAGCTCAAGGTGAACATATGACAGTCACACTCTTGACGGTTCACAGTCAAGATCACTTAATGACGGCTATTGCCTTTACAGATTTGGCAAAAGAAATCATTGAATTGCACCAAAAAATCGCTGATTAATCAGTAATCTTAAAATATACAAGAAAGACGGTGACCTTCATCGTCTTTCTTTAATTTGTCAAAGTGTTTATTAATTAAGGTCGTTTCACGAACAAGAAGTTGCATGAGTTAATTACCACCAAACAGTGGCAATAATCTTGTGCGTTATCAGTCTTAAGTGTGTAAGTGTCAAAAAGACCTGAATTAACCCTGTCAAGACAGGTGAAATGAACAGTGTGTAACATTATAACGTTATGTGTAAAATTGTGAGTAATTGGTCTGTACCATTACAAAAGCTGTTATATCAATGATTCAACAGCTTTAAAAAGTTGGCACGATAATTGCTTATATAAAAGGTGTAACCAAACAAACAAGGAAAATTTCACAGACTATGGTTAGATCTGTAAGGTTCAGCAGTCGTTCCATAGAAGTGAGGTATCCATAAGAAAGAGGAGAATAACAGATGGCTAAAAAAACAATCATGTTAGTATGTTCTGCAGGAATGAGCACCAGTCTTTTAGTAACAAAAATGGAAAAAGCAGCTGAGGCACAAGGAATCGAAGCAGACATCTTTGCTGTATCAGCATCAGACGCTGATTCAAACTTAGCAGATAAAAATGTGGACGTCTTATTATTAGGCCCACAAGTTCGCTTTATGAAAGGCCAGTTCGAACAAAAACTAGCGCCAATGGGCATTCCATTAGACGTCATTGACATGAAAGACTATGGCATGATGAACGGTGAGAACGTCTTAAAAGTTGCACTAAACTTAATCGGGTAATCACCCACGACACTTGTTAGATAGGAGTATTTACAGATGGATGAAGCAAACTTAGAATCAATCATGGGATTAATCGTTAACGCAGGCAATGCTAAAAGTGACGCAATGGAGGCTATTCAGGCAGCTAAAGCAGGTAACTTTGAAGAGGCAGCAGCCAAAATTAAAAGTGCCGAAGCGTCATTAGTAGAAGCGCATCACTCACAAACGGGTTTGTTAACAAAAGAAGCACAAGGTGAGCACATGACCGTCACACTTTTGACTGTCCACAGTCAAGATCACTTGATGACAGCGATCGCTTTTACTGATTTAGCGAAAGAAATCATTGAGTTGCATCAAAAAATCGCTGATTAAGCGGCAATGGTTGAGGTTGTTTAACCATGGGGGAGAGGCGTTGTTAGAAACCGCGCCTTTGGTATAACATAATGAAGCAAGTTTTTTGAACGGAGCTTGCCATTAGTTTGGCTTTAAGAGGGAGACTTCTTTAGCATATATTTCAATTTATAGGAGGAAATGGAATGAATGCACTAACAGCATGGCTGGAACGGTATATACTGCCGATTGCAGCAAAAATTGGGGGACAGAAACACTTAGTTGCCTTGCGTGATGCCTTTATTGGTACTATGCCAGCAACAATGGCCGGCTCGATTGCGGTAATGATCAACGCTATTATTAGAGATCTACCAAAAGAATTTATTGACGGGTATGACGGAACAACGATTCCAGTCATCAAAGAAATTATTAGTATCAACGGTTTCGTCTGGAACGGAACCATTGCCATCGCTGGTTTAATCTTCGCTTTCTCATGGGGATATAACTTAGCTAAAGCTTACAACGTGAACGTTTTAGCCGGTGGTATCGTTTCACTAGCAGCACTTATTCAAGGAATTTCATTTGGACCAAGCAACTCTGCTGATTTAGGCATGAAAATACCTGAAAAAATTGCAACTGCCATCACTGGTTCAGAAATAGGCGCAACTGTGACACCAGACGGTCAACTAAGCGTTGGCTTATGGGGGTGGTTAAACCTTAATCACTTAAACGGAAATGCCTTCTTTACTGCCATGATTATTGGCGCAGTATCTGTTATTATCTTTGCTAAATTAATGCAAAAAAATGTGACAATCAAATTACCAGATTCAGTACCACCAGCAGTATCTAGTGCCTTTGCAGCGATTATCCCTGCAACAGTGGCGCTTTATGTTGTGGCAATCTTTAACTTTGGTTTTGGTGAATTAACAGGTCAACTATTTATTGACTGGATTCAAGAAACCATTGCTAAACCATTAATGGGCTTCACACAAGGGTTAGGCGCTATTTTAGTCATTCAATTAGCGATTCAAATTTTCTGGTTCTTCGGAATCCATGGTACTAACGTTATGGCTCCTGTCCTTGAAGGGATCTTCGGACAAGGGCAATTAATCAATATTGATATCTATCAAAAAGGGTATCAAGGATTAGAAGGCCGTGCAGCGGTATTAGAAGCCATCAAAGACGGCAAAGCATTTATGTGGGTACGTGGTTCATTTGATATCTTCTCAATGTTTGGTGGATCAGGTGGTACCATTACGCTAATTCTGGCAATCCTGCTATTCTCTAAACGGGCAGATTACTTAACAATTGGTAAATTGTCATTAGGACCTGGGATCTTTAACATTAACGAACCAATCATGTTTGGTTTGCCAATCGTCTTAAATGCGATTATGTTTATTCCATTCATCTTGGCACCAATCGTTGCAACAACTATTGGTTACTTAGCAACATCATGGGGCTGGGTCGCACCAGTTACACAGTCAGTGACATGGGTAGTTCCTCCAGGTTTACTAGCATTCTTAGCAACAGGAGCTGACTGGAGAGCGCCAATCGTCTCATTAGTCTGTATGGCAGCAACATTCATTATCTGGGTACCATTCGTTATCGCATCTAACAAGATGGATCCATCTTTAGGTGAAAACGAAAACTAGAGTGGTTTCAGCATGATGTAACGAGATAAAGAAATATGGTATAATTTAGAGGAGTTGCCGACGCTTCCTAGAGGTGGAAGCAGCTCCTTTTTATCAATAATTAATAGGAAGAGGGAACGAACAATGATCGAATTAAATGCACCAATTTCACAGGATAAAATGATAGAATTGTTAGATGGCGTGGAAAAAGATGGCGTCACGTTTACATACAAAGAAAAAAAAGGCATTAAACTTTATTTTGACGTCAATACTGAAGACGTTGACGGTGCGGCTCGCATTGCAAAAAACACGATTAAAGCAGAACCTTGGGGCTCAGTATTATACTTCCAAGCAAATGGCGTAAAATAGCAGACAACAGATTGGATGGATTAAGATGACTAAAGGTGGTTTGTTTTTATGTAGTATTGGCTTATTAATTATTCTGTATAGTGCCAATCAAAATACAGGACAATATAATGTGTTGAATATGGTAACAGGGATCGCCTTCTTGATTTCAGGCGGCATCGCCTATTCAACTGGCGCAAAAAAAGAAAAAGCTTTGAAAAATAAAAACGACAAGAAAAAGTAGCAGTGCTCTTTTTCTAGAGAGGTGAAGGAAATGCAGATTGTTAAAAAATTAGATGTGCCAGCAACGTTTTTATATGATAAAATCATCGACTCAGTGTTGTTCGACATCCGCAAGCAAACAGGAAAAAGCGTGACAAAAAAACAATTAAATAACTTTGAGTACGTGAAAGAATTCTCTAAAAACAGTAAGGCTAAAATCAAAATTGAGAAACATATTGAAAATCAATCTTATCATTTTAGAACTTCTACGACCCGCAATGATTATCTGGTCCAATATGATATTCAACCAATTGACGATCGAAGCTGTGAAGTGACCTATATGGAAGAGATGAAATCATTTGGTACAATGCAAAAATTAAACGACATGATTGTGGGAACCCTTTTAGGTTTCCTTAAGAAACGTCAATTTAAAAAGATGCTTGAGATGATTGAATCGTCTTACTAACCTTAAAATTGCCCCATTGAGGGCTTTTTTTGTGGGCAAAATTAGGAGTCTCTCAGTTAACTAGGTGTGAAAATTGATTTAGATGAAGAAAAAGCCATTTTGAAAACGAAACCTTAACTATTTCTTAATGTATCTTTTGTTAAAAAAGATTGTTTTATATTTCTTTAATGTAACAATTAGGTTACAGGGTTATAGAGAAATAATAATTGAGGAGTGAAAGTAATGAAAAAAATAGTTGTGTTAGGAATGTTCGTAGGCTTATTGTCACCGGTGGTAGCTAGGGCCGATGAGACGGAAGTGTCAACTAAAATGACAGAAAGTAGTTCAGCTGTCACCAGTAGTGAAAGTAGTTCCAGTCAACAAGGAACTACTGAATCAACCAGTACACTTATTTTAAGTGAGAAACTAGCTGAAGATAAAAAAGTTGAGGCCGCAAAGAAAGAGCCAGATGAAACTAAGGCAGAACCAACCTTAGTTGATTTAACTAAAATGGTTGTTGTATTTAAAAAAGGAGCACCTATAACGGAAGCTGAGTTTTATCAAGTAGCAAAAGAAGCTCCCGTGATGAAACAAGACGGGGTCAAGTCATTTACTTTTGTAGAAGGGCAAACCGTTTCGACTGCGACTATTGGAGAGTACCTAGATAGTGTGAAATTATTAGGCACAACGACTACTGGCGAAGTAAGAGTTTATGCTATGAGTTATATTGTTGAAAATAACATCGCCACCTTAACGCTTTCAAACATTAGCTATGATGAAAAATCAGGAGTTATTAACGGTAAAACGATACCAGGTGCTTATTTAACAATAACTGATGATTTAACAAAAGAAAGAATTAAGATGGATGGAACTGCTGATCAAAATGGCTATTTTGAGTTAAAAGGAACCTTTGAACCAGGTAGCATCTGGTACATTCAAGCAATTGATGCGAATGATCTCCATGGGAATTTTAGTGAGGTAGTGACCTTTGTTATTCCGACAAAGGAAAAGCCGACAGCCTCTTCTTCGTCTTCAGAAGAGAAAAAGAGTGCTACGCCTACAGGAAATTCTAAAAATAATTCCAAAAAATTGCCACAGACAGGGACAACCACTCACTCCTCATTGATCTTAATGGGTAGCGCATTGTTAGCATTAGTTGGATTCGGATTTATTAAAGTGAAAATGGCTAAGAACCATTAATTGAGATTAGAATGAATGATAAGATGAGTACGTGTGAAAGAGCGGCTCATCTTTTATTTGACATTATTAAAGTGAGACGTATAATAAAAGGGTAGCAAGATTATTTTGAGGTAAGCAAATCAATTATAAGACTGAGGTGTGCTTTTTGAGCATTGTGACAGTATCTATCTAGATTAATTTAATAGCCGATAAACCACTGTTTATTTGGCGTGTCTATAGATACTCATACATTCTCAAAATAATTCAAACACACTTGCCTAATGTAGTGATAGATGAATAAGAGTGATGAGCTGGGAGAAATTCTAGCTTTTTTGTGACCTTAGGATACATCTTTTGAGTTAAAGACAGGTACAATTAAATTAATTTAGGTAGTCCTTTCATCAAGAAATTAACGAAGGGATGGAATGGCTCGTAGTATTGATACTGCTAAGCCAAAAATAATGAAATTAATAAATATGATAAAAAAACAAACCAATTTAAAAGAATCAGCTGAGGTTATTAACCAGTTACTAGTTGAGGTATTTTTAACTAAAGGAATATCGACAAAAGAGCTTGCTAGTAAATTAAATCTGCCAATTCCCGTAGTCGCAGCTCTCTCAAAAGAGTGGATAAAGCTTGGCCTGATGATTAGTCAGGGGGGAAAGCAACTCTCAAGAAAAGGCCGCATCTATGTTGAGCAACAACTTGGCTGGTCAGGTGTTAATTTGAACTATTACATTAAATTAAGCCAGTTAAAAGTGGAGCGAGAACTACTTTGTCAAGAGTTGATAGCTGAATTATCAAGTGGTATTCAAAATCGACCAACAGTCACTGTCGAATACGATCAAGCCTTCGCTACCATCGAAACCAGTGTAGCAAGAGCCTGTTTATTGTTGGACAATCATCAACTTATAAATAAACAGATTTTATTTCTAGGTGATGACGATTTGACTTCTTTAGCAGTGGGGTTATTAATGAAAAAAATCAGCAAATCCACAACGCCACCAACCCCTATCATTGTTTATGACATGTCCCAAGAAATCATCCAGTGCCTGGAAGAGTCAGCAGTTAATTTGGACTTGAACATAATCTGCCATCAAATCGATTTTCGTGAAGGCCATCCAGATTTATTCTCAAATCAGTTCGATGTGGTATTTACGGATCCACCGTATACAATGTCTGGGCTTAAGCTGTTTTTGTCCAGAGCTATTGCAGGTAGTAAAGCGGATAACGGAAGAATTTATCTCTCCTTTGGGAAGAAAGAACCAGAGTTACAATTAGCCGTCCAACAATTAATTAGCAATCAAAATCTGATAATGAGTGATAGCAAAAAGAATTTTAATCAGTATCACGGCGCAGCTATTCTTGGGGGTAAAAGTGACTTATATACCCTTAAAACAACGCCTGCCACTTATCCAATAATTTCTGCTGAAAGTCCTTATGACCAATTGATTTACACTGGAGAATTGAAAGCCAAAGCATCGGTGTACCAATGTGACAGTTGTCTTGAACATTATCAGATGAAAGAGCAGCCAACAATTTTGACGATTGAAAAGTTGAAAAACAGTGGATGTTATAAGTGTGGAAATAATAAGTTTACAAGACTGACGCCTAAAATAGTTAATTTTCCAAAAAATAACCAAAGTTTAGGTAATCATTACTTACTGGAGTTAAACAATTGTCCTAGTAGCCTTTTATCGTCTGTTAGCGACGTTGAAGAGGTAATGTTGAAGATTGTCCAAGACTGCCATTTAACTGCCGTTAACCACTGTTTTCATCAGTTTCAACCCTATGGTGTCAGTGGGGTGGTGATTTTGGCTGAATCACACTTCACCATTCATACCTGGCCAGAACTCAATTATGCAGCGGTGGATTTGTTTGTTTGTCAGGAATTGGAATCTGAGACTGAGTTTGTGAAGATGTTAGGGCGAATGTTTGAGGCAAGCGAGTTGGAATATCAGAAGTTTGAAAGAGGTAATTTTTTTTGATAGCGGATTTCTATATGAGTTAATATGTTTTTTTAAATTAAAGTGGGAAAAATTTATTTAAGTTTAAATCTACTTAACAAGAAAATGCTAGATGGAAATTGAAAATTCTCGAAATATATCCTTATACTATATTTTAGTTATCTCAACTACACCAAGACATACAATTGGTGTGGTTGTTTAATTTGAATTAGAGTATTGCTTAGTGTCAGTTAATCGTAAATTTAGATAACCAAAGTATTGCTAAAAAAGGTAGCGAAGCTTAATATTGTTTAAGTATATCTAGACATTTACTCACTTTCATGAGAAAATAGTTCATGTTATGTTCCTGTAGCTCAGTCGGATAGAGCGATTGCCTCCTAAGCGATAGGCCGCTGGTTCGAATCCAGTCAGGAACATCAAGAGTCTGAGATAAACTCTTAAATAAGTTAAATACCGCCAAATCAGGGAAAAATATATCCCTGATTTGGCGGTATTACTATTTCTTTATTCTGATTACTAAGCCCAGTCACCATTTCTAAACAACGGAACACGAGTTCCATCAGCACGAATGCCATCAATGTCCATCTTATCAGAGCCGATCATAAAGTCCACATGAGTGGTACTTAAATTCAATCCGGCTTCTTCTAACTCCTCTTGAGACATCTCAGTCCCACCTTTTAAACTAAAAGCATAAGCAGATCCTAATGCCAAGTGATTTGAGGCATTTTCGTCAAACAAGGTGTTATAGAAAGTAATACCTGATTGAGAAATAGGAGAAGGATCTGGTACTAAAGCGACCTCACCTAAACTCTTGGCACCTTCATCGGTTTCCAATAATTTTTTCAACACATCTTCACCTTGCTCAGCAGTAAGGTCTACCACCTTGCCATCTTTAAAGGTAAAGTGCATGCCTGTAATCGTTGTACCAGCATAACTCAAAGGCTTAGTACTTGAGACTGTGCCATCGATACGACGTCTGTCGGGTGCGGTGAAGACCTCTTCAGTTGGCATGTTCGCCATAAACTTCTCACCGCGAGAATTATAGCTACCAGCACCTTCCCACAAGTGGTTGTGAGGTAGCCCGATGATTAAATCAGTTCCAGGGGCAGTGTAGTGCAAGGCGTCGAACTGTTCTGCGTTTAATTCCTCGGCTTTAGAATTTAACGTTTTATCATGTGCTTCCCAAGCAGCGACAGGATCTTCACTGTAAATACGAGTAGTCTTAAAGATTTCATCCCAAAGAGCGTCCAGTTGAGCTTCCGCTGAATCCAGCTCAGGAAATACTTTTGCTGCCCAGGCAGCACCAGCTGCCGCTACCACGGTCCAGCTCATTTTATTGGCTTGACTAGCCTGACGTAAATTAGACAAGGCTTTACCACTTGCAGATTGGAAAGCTGCTACGCGATTGGAATCAGTGCCAGCTAAGGCGTCAGGATCTTGAGAGACAACGCTGATGCGACTTGCTCTTTTTTCAACCCAAGAATCAGCTTCATCAATTTTATATTGAGGAATGGTTGACATTAGCTCGTCATCGGCATGTAAAAAGAATTCTTTTTGTACGACGTCATCTTTCCATTGGACGCTGACATTAGCAGCCCCCAGCTGATAAGCTTCCTTTACAATTAAACGAGCTAATTCAGCTTGTTCCACATCAATTTGAAGGACAACGGTGTGTCCCTTTTGTACATTGACACCTGTTGCTGCAATTAATTTGGCGTATTTTTGTAAATTTTCGTTGAAATTTGGTAATGTCATCTATCTTCCTCCTAAATTAAATTCTTTTATAGTGATGGCACAAGTAATGGTTAAAACCATGAGAAAAGCTGCTAAAAATCAGCTGAAAAAGCCTGTCTCATATGGAATTGGCCAACATACATATGATAACATAAAGGGCAAATAGGAACAATTTATCCAATGCACATCTTTCAGCTGTTACAGTTAAGGTTCTATTTCGATAAATTAACAGGCGGCGTTTTCAGTTCCTAAAAATAACAAGATATTATAACTGTCTTTTTTTATTGTACGATTCATGATACAATAAAAACAGATAAAGTGAACAGTGATTTTTGAGGGGATTGGCAGAAAATACACTTAGAAGAAATTGAGTGATGTGAGCGATAGTTAATGTAAAAGAGAGGCAGGAAGAAAAATGGCTAGAAGAAAAACGATTACCAAGGATCAGATCTTAACCGCGGCATATGACATTGTGGCAACAGAAGGCTTTTCACGATTCACGGCACGAAACATTGCCAGTAAAATGAAGTGCTCGACCCAACCGATATATTTGGAGTTCAAAAACATGGATGATTTGAAAGAAGAGCTGTTTGAGAAAATTGAAATTTATTTAAGAGACGTCGTGTTTGCTCGAGTTGTCACAGGTGACCCTTTACTAGATATGAACTTAAACTACGTCCGTTTTGCGACAGATGAGAAAGTTCTTTATCGTTCACTCTATTTGGAAGGACATTCTGGAGAAGACATGCTGAATCAATTCAGCCATGATTTGTTTATGGAGAACATTAACAAGGACCCTGAACTGAGCTTATTGGACGAGGAAATGAAAACTGCTATCTTTTCAGGTACATGGATTGTGGCGACAGGTATAGCTTCATTGAAATCAGGGGGCCTGATTAATCCGACGGATGATAATATCAAAGCGTTGCTTAATGATGTGATTACCAGTGTTATAAAAAATGAAAAAAATCAAATCTTAACAAAACCCGTTAAGGGAAAATAGCATAAAAACAACCCGTTATGGCATCCATAACGGGTTGTTTTTATGCTTTAGTTGCGATAATCTTTGCGAATTCTTCTAGTTTTACAATATCTTCTTCTTCAGCAGCCAGATCAACTTTGACGCAATCAGCACCTTTAGTGGCACCAGCTTTCACAAAAGCTGCCTCAAAATCATCGACAGATTTACAGAAAAACTCATAGAATGTATCCCCAGATCCAACTACGCCGAAAATCTTACCAGATAAGTCCAATTCCTGTAACTCTTCATAAAAATCAACAATATCGTCAGGTAATTCCCCATCATCGTAAGTGTAAGTTGCCACAATACAGATATCTGCTTCTAAGAAATCTGCTGCATCAACTTGCGTACACTCTTCTTGTTCAACTTCTAACTCTAAATTCTCTAACGCCTCAGCCACAATATCAGCGATTTCTTCAGTATTACCAGTTAAACTAGCATACACAATTTTAGCGAGAGCCATATCTATCACCCTTTCAATCAGTCTACTGCTAAATTATACCAGAATCGGCTATAAATGAAAGTATCTCTTACCTAAATGTCAAAATTTATTTTGTGAAATAATCGATTTCCATACCTTAGAGTGAAACAGAGATATTTGGCGGATTTGGCTCAATATGATAGAATGTAACTTGCTAACAACTTCTTTTTCAAGAAGTTGTCCATCAGGATTAATCGAAGCATATAGAAAGAGGAGAGCCCCTATGCTTATGACTTTAGTCATTAGCGATAGTGGACATCGGACCCTAATAGAAAGAGGAGAGCATTAAATGATTACACTTAAATCAGCAAGAGAAATAGAAATGATGGAGGAGTCAGGTGCTTTATTAGCCCGTGTCCATCATGCCTTAAGAGACTTTATCAAACCTGGTATCACCAGTTGGGATGTAGAAGAATTCGTTCATGACTTCATTAAAAAAAATGGTGGAGTTGCTGCCCAAATTGGGTTTGAAGGATATAAATATGCCACTTGCTGCAGTATCAATGATGAGATTTGCCATGGTTTCCCTCGTAAAGAAAAACTAAAAGATGGTGATTTAATCAAGGTGGACATGTGTATCGACTTAAATGGCGCCATGTCAGATTCCTGTTGGTCATACGTTGTAGGCCAATCAACACCGGAAATTGATAAATTGATGGACGTGACTAAAAAAGCCTTGTATATCGGCATTGAACAAGCCCAAGTTGGCAATCGCATTGGTGATATCGGTCATGCCATTCAAACTTATGTAGAAGGGGAGAACCTAAGTGTGGTCCGAGACTTTATCGGTCATGGCATTGGACCAACGATACATGAAGCGCCAGCGATTCCGCATTATGGTGAAGCAGGAAAAGGGCTGCGCTTAAAAGAAGGCATGGTAATCACCATTGAACCCATGGTTAACACTGGCACATGGCGCATGAAGATGGATGACAATAACTGGACGGCCCGTACTTTGGACGGAGGCTTAAGCTGTCAATATGAGCATACCTTAGCCATTACCAAAGAAGGACCAAAGATTTTAACCTCACAAGGGGATCAATAAACGCGATATGAAATAAAAGAGCTACTTTACACGTAAAGTAGCTCTTTGACTGGGGGAAAGCGATGGAGCCACTAGAGAAAATCAAAAATGACAAACTAAAAAAGTTTATACAGACTGTTATGGGACGAGTGTCTGGGGCTGAAATCGGTCCTTCTTCATCGACAATCGCCTACTACTTGTTGCTATCCATTTTTCCGCTGATCATTGCTGTAGGAAACATTCTGCCTTTTTTACAGATCAATCCGGAAACCGTCTTACCCTATATTGAAACCATGTTGCCGGCAAGTATTTATGAGATGTTGGAAGGTACCATTCGTTCGCTCTTAGAGAACTCCAATGGAGGCTTGTTGTCTATTTCTGCTGTAGCCACTCTCTGGGCCGCTAGCAAGAGTATTAACGCCTTACAGAACGCCTTGAATAAAGTCTATGGTGTAAAAAATCGGGTTAATGCCTTATTGACTCGCTTATTCAGTTTTGTGGCGATATTCCTCTTTTTAATGGCAGTGATGATTTTGGCTATCTTATTCACACTGGGACAATCAATTCTAGATTATATTTTACCGATTTTGAATTTGCCTAACAGCATTGCTGGAGTCTTTGGCACCTTGAAATGGCCAGTGACGATGATTTCGCTCTTTCTAGTCATGAGCATTATCTATTACTTTTTACCAAATGCTAAAGTTCGAATTCGCTCGATTTTACCTGGCGCAGCTTTTTCAACGATTGGTTGGATGGCCTTAACCCAATTTTTCGGACTGTATACTAAATATTTCTCCAAAGGTTTTTCCAGTTATGGCTTGATCGGTGGATTTATCGTCTTTATGTTGTGGCTTAATTTTGCTGCCACAGTCATCATTATTGGTGGCGTGATTAATGCGGTTATCGAAGAGTACTTTAATGGTGAAATCCAAATGAAACAACGCCGGATACCAAAGAGGTTAACCCAATTGATTCATCAAAAAGAGGATACACATTATCCAAAAAAATAGAATGAAATTAAGAAGCGGCTACTTTCCATCTGAATAGGAAGTAGCCGCTTTTTAAAGAATTATTCAAATGGATTTAATCATCGTCATTATTGGATGACCTTGTGATATCTTCGTTATTTTTCTTTTTTCCAAACCAACGGCCGAATAAGTTGAGCATAAATTGTTTTTTTGGACCAACTAAGCCGATTAATTCAACGAATAATTCGATACCGAATAGTAATAAAATTACTAACAATAATCCGCCAAGCGTACCAGCATAAGTAATTAAAATAGCTGTAAATGAAAAGAGCATAGCTAAACCATAAATTGTTAAAACGGCTCCACGATGGGTAAAGCCGAGGGATAATAAACGATGGTGAAGATGCATCTTATCGGCGGATGAAATTTTTTGTTTATTGATATACCGTCTAATAATAGCGAAAACAGTGTCAGTGATTGGTACACCGAGAATGACCAACGGAGTAATCAGAGAAACAATTGTGACATTTTTTAAATCTTGTAACGACATGATGGCGATCATAAACCCTAAGAATAAGGCTCCAGTATCACCTAAAAAAATTTTAGCAGGTTGAAAATTATATGGAAAGAAACCAGCGATACTAGCAATTAAAATAAAAATAGTCAGTGTTACATGGAAGTTAGAACTTGGAATAAAGAAATTCGCAATAATTCCCATAGTCGTTAAAGCGATAAGGGATACGCCAGAAGCCAAGCCATCCAGACCGTCAATTAAATTCACCGCATTGGTGAGAGCTAAAATCCAAAGCAGTGTTGCTGGAAAGCTAAGGACGCCTAGTTGAATGTTTCCAAAAAAAGGAAGTGTGAAAGATTCCATACTTATATCAGCAAAAAAATAAGCAATGCAAGCAGCTATTATGATTCCAATTAACTTTCCTTTTGGCGATAATTCTTTTGTATCATCAATTATCCCTGTAATGATAATGACAGATGCTGCAATAATAATCGGTATAATGTAATCATTTGGAATGAAATTATTAAAAATGAAGAGGGATGATATAACAAATGAGAGAAAAATAGCTAGGCCACCAATAGTGGGCATAACAGTTGTATTAATACGTCTAGCGTCAGGTTTGTCTGTAGCGCCAATTTTGAAGGCAAAGAGCCTAACAATTGGTGTGATTGCTAGCGATAAAAAGAATGTCACAAAGAGTTTGATAATAATACCTAATACAGGATTCATAAATTTAGCCCTACTTTCAATTGGGTCGATGTCATCATTATACAAATTGTTGAGCCAAAATACAATCAAATTGAGAGTCCTTTGAGAAAGGCACTGAATATTTAAGCGACTTGATTGTTTAAATTATTGTTAAAGGGTATGGTCTTTTGTTATAATATGTAGTAAAATAAATAAGATTTTTACATATAGAATTTGTGTAGATATAGATAGAAGCCAATCTGTGTTTCGTGAATGCGAAAGGAAGCAAATTAAGAATGAGCAAGAAAAAAACGAGATATAAAAAAGATAGAGAGAGCAAAAAAGATAAAGATGGCTTGGGTAGTCGAACGAGTCGTAATAAAAGAAGTATTTGGCCAAATGCATTTAAAATTTCATTAATCATTTTACTAGTTGGTGTGTTGGCAGCAGTTGCTTATGGTGCAAAATTGCTGACACAAGCAGAGGATCTGATGGAACAAACATATAAGCCTCGTAAAAGTGGAACAGATAGCAACGAAACCGTTGAGCCGAATAAAACTCCTTTTTCGATTTTAGTTATGGGAGTGGATGATAATGACGAACGGGCTTTAGGGTCTAATCGCACTGACACAATGATTGTAGTAACTATGAATCCTGAAAAAGGCAAAGTCAGCATGGTGAGTATTCCTAGGGATACCTTTACTTACATTGACTCTAAAGACTTTGTTGGATATACCAAAATTAATGCTGCTTATACTTATGACAAAGAGGATGGGGCGATCAATGCGGTAGAAACTTTACTGGATATTCCAATCGATTTTTATGTGACTGTTGATTTTCAAGCATTTGAGAAAATTGTAGATGCCCTTGGCGGAGTAAAAGTGGATGTGCCAGTTGCAATCAGTGAAGCCAATGCTCAATTAACTAAAATGGTGGAACTTGATCCTGGTGAGCAAACACTTACAGGAGAAGAAGCTTTAGCTTTTGCAAGAACAAGAAAAATAGATAATGACATTAAACGTGGCGAAAGACAGCAAATGGTAGTTCAGGCAGTTTTGAAAAAGGCGATGGCTGTCGGTTCCATTGGCAAGTATTCTGATGTCATGAATTCGCTGACTAATCACCTTTGGACTGATATGAACAGAGACACCATGATGAAAGTTGCTCAATCTGGTTTAACCAATGATTTTTCTTTCGAATCTTTTACTTTTTCTTGGATGAGCTTTACCTATTCCTATACAGGAGAAAGTATGGTAGGACTTCACGAAGATAGTTTGGAATACATAAAACATAAACTACTAGTATCACTTGGGAAAGAAGATGAAGATTACCGTGATGAAAAAGG
Source organism: uncultured Vagococcus sp. (assembly GCF_963518325.1). Lineage (NCBI taxonomy): Bacteria > Bacillati > Bacillota > Bacilli > Lactobacillales > Enterococcaceae > Vagococcus > uncultured Vagococcus sp. The sequence continues at coordinate 22,231 of NZ_CAUQJB010000023.1, forward strand.
CTTTGTATTTGAAAGTGACGGAGTGGTAAGTGATGAAACCTATCCACCATATGGCGACGGCGCAATCGATGATTAGCTGAGCGAGCTTAAAAAAAATAGTGTTTTAAAGATTGGCATAAAAGTGAGGGGAGCTTATTCTTAGATAGGTGCCCGTCACTTTTTTGAACGTTGTATATTTTTTAAGATTTACTAAAAAAATTGAATTAAGTGTGGGTTAACGGTATAGTGAAGTAGTATATTAAAACTAGGAGATTAAAGATGAATAGGTTAGAGAGCGGCTTGTTGACAATATTATTTTTTGAATTATTTGCTGGTGGTGGGGGAAGACAAATTGAATTTGGGCCCATTTCAATCAGACAATTATTATTTGTTTTGTTATTAGTTAGTTATAGTTATCGTTTAATCAGCAATAGAGAAACGAGAGTAGAATTAAAAGAATTGCTAATTAATAAAAATCTAGTGGCTATCTTTAGTATAAGTTTATTGATTTGGATTGGGGTTAGTGCGTGTATTGGGTTGATTAATGGTCATCAACTGGGGGAAATTATCAAAGATTCACTAAGAGTTTCTTATATCATTTTGATTTTTCCCTTTTGGACTTATATCCGCAAGGAACGTTTTTCAATTGAAAAAGTGATAAGTGTCTTAAAAATAGCCACAGTAGTGGTCTCTATTGGAACCATTATTATAGGCTTGTGTGGCAAGTATTTTTTTGTAAATGATTTTAAAGCTTTTTATCAATTTATCAATGAGCTTTTGCCGGCAGATTTGTTTTTCAGACCAAGCAGAGGCGTTTTTTATAAATCTCATTTTATCGTTTTATTTGGATTAATCTTGTCTTCTAATAATTTCATCTCAAATCGAGTTAAGAAAATCGATATAGCGATTTTAGTCCTGGCGTCAGTTTCTATTATTTATTCTGAAACTCGTGGACTTTACATCGGATATTTACTAGCTTTATTGGCAATTTTAGTCATCAATGGATTCATCTATTACTTTGCTAAAGCAAAAGGTAAGAAAGTGAGCCGTAAGAACAAAAAGTTGATTGTACCGGTTATTTTTTATCTATGTGCCTTTACAATTGTTCCAACACTTTACACCTCATCAACTCAATCAAGGTTTAATGATAGCGTGGATCAAAGCAATATCTTTGAATCAAGTAAAAAAGGGCTTAAAAAACCAACTGGGGGTTCCAAGCAAGTTAATGATGTTAGCGTCAATATGAGAGTCTATCTATTTGAAGAGTCTGCTAAAATCATTAAAAAGAGCAGTGCTAATGCTATTATAGGGAATGGCTACGGGTCAGTTATTGGAAGTCGGACAGATGGTATCGAGATGACTTTCTTAGACATACTAGTCGAACAAGGGTTAATAGGTGTTCTTTTATGGTTAGGCTTTAGCATGTTACCAGCTTTTTATTACCTTGCATATATATTCCGACACAGTGAGTTAGATAGCACATCAGTTGCATTATTAGCCTGTGTTTTAACAATGATAGCTATTACCAACATAAATCCTTTTTTAAATAGTCCTATTGGATTAGGATTCCTTTTACCAGTGATTATTAGCGCTAAACGTTTAGAAATTGAGAAAGAAAGGGTTGCATTATATCAAAACAATAGCCATTAGTATCGTAACCTATAACAGTCAAGATGTCTTCGAAACTTTAGATAATATTGTTGAGGTATTAATTCCTCAAGGTAATATAGAGGTTTATTTATTCGATAATCATTCTTCAGAAGAGTATCGAGTTAAATTGAAAGCATACCAGTCCCTCATTAAGATTCATTTTTATCATGAGAATATGGGATTTGGTTACGGACATAATTACAATTTAAGCCTTAGTCAGGAAGATTATTTTATCGTCTATAACCCAGACATTTTAATTTCCGCCACCAACTTAGTTGTGATGTATGAATTTATGGAACAAAATTTGGAAATCGCTATGAGCGTACCAAAAGTCTTAAATGTTGATGGTTCCACACAACATCTGATTAGACGAAAATTAGATGTCTTCGATTATCTTTTAAGATTTATTCCAATAGATGGGGTTAGGAAGTTATTTGATAAAAGGTTGGCGACATATGAGTGTCGTGATTTGACAGAGGATAGACAACCAATATTATTTGGTTCTGGTTGCTTTATGTTTTTTAGGACTTCAAAGCTAAGAAAAATTAAAGGTTTTGACGAACAATTTTTTATGTATTTTGAAGATAATGATATTTGTCAAAGACTAAGAGCTGAAAATGAAACAATTTATTACTTGCCAGATGCTCAAGTTACTCATTTTTACGCAAAGGGTGCTCATAAAAGCAAACGGTTGTTCAAAATATTTTTAAAATCGATGATTCAATATTTTAATAAATGGGGCTGGACTTTTTTTTAGGAGAGTAAATCATGAAAAATCAAATTACCGCTATAGTAGTGGTCTATCAGAAGAAATTGAATGCTGTTCCCTCTTTGGTTATATTAGAAGAGGCTTTGAACCAGGGAATACTCAGTGAATTGATTATTTATGATAATAGTTATGATGAACAGAAGTCGCATATGATTAGCCCGTTGATTCATTATGTCCATAATAGACAGAATGTTGGCTTAGCTATGGCTTATAATTATGCACTAGCAAGAGCTAATCAAAAAGATGCTAATTTATTGTTACTACTTGATCAGGATACGGAAGTTCCGATGTCTTATTTGTCAAGCTTAACTCAAGTTGACGTCACTTATCATTTGGCTGCTTGCTTGCCTTTGATATATTCGGGGGGGAATCAAATTTCTCCAGTTTATGTGGACAATTATATTGGTAAAGAAAGCAAAAATGTTCCAGTAGGCTTAACAACAACACCTTTGATGGCGATTAACTCTGGAGCGGCAATCTCGGTCAGCGCTTTGAAGGAAATAGGTGGATTTAATGAAGAATTTCCATTGGACTATTTGGATCACTGGTTATTTTGGCGATTAAGCCAGCTCAATAAAGAGTTTTTAGTAATGGATGAGACCTTAGCTCATGATTTATCGGTTCTGGATTATAGTCAAGTTTCTACGCAACGTTACGAAAGTATTATTCGAAGTGAAACTTTGTATTTTACTAAATACAATATCGATAATTTAGTACCTCACCGTCGTCATTTGAAGAAAAGATTAGCTAAACAGTTTTTAACAGTAAAAAATAGAGAGATTTACAAACGAACTTTAGTCGAGATTAAGCGATTAAAGAAAGGAGAATAGTTTAAAGATGATAACTGTCTGTATGGCCACCTATAATGGCGAAAAGTTTATTGAAAAACAATTAAGCTCAATTTTATCACAATTAGAAGTGACAGATGAAGTTATCATAGTTGATGACTGTTCAAGCGATCAGACTGTTTCGTTGATTAAAAAAATGAATATCGCCTCACCGATTAAGGTAACAATTGATGTTAATCAGCAAAATCAAGGCCCTATTGGTAGTTTTCAGAAAGCTATCTCCAAAGCTAAAGGTGATTATATATTCTTGTCTGATCAAGATGATCAATGGCTACCAAACAAAGTCGAGATGGTCATGAAAGCTTTTAAAGAAACTAAAGCGGATCTGGTCGTCCATGATTCTCTGGTAGTAGATGGTAAGGGAAATCGGCTGAACGACTCTTGGAATGAATATAACGCTAATCAATTTTCAGAAACGATAATAAAAAATATCAAAAAAAATGGATATACGGGTTGTATGATGGCTTTTACCTCAACTTTAGCTCGCAAAGCACTGCCATTTCCAGAAAAAATAGAGATGCATGATCAGTGGCTTGCTTTAGTTGCGATAGTTACTCATAGTAAGATAGTATTAATCAAAGAACCACTGATGAACTACGTTAGACATGGTGGCAATGTGACGGGAATGAAGCAAAGAAAAATAACTACGATGATTTTAGGTCGGCTGAGAATGCTGAAATACATCATGACATATAGAAAAAGGAGTCGTTAAGCGTGAAAGGAATTATTTTAGCAGGGGGCAGCGGTACTCGTTTATACCCATTAACAAAAGCAACTTCAAAACAATTGATGCCAATTTATGATAAGCCGATGATTTATTACCCAATGTCAACTCTGATGTTAGCTGGTATTAAGGAGGTTTTAATCATTTCAACACCAGAAGATACACCGAGGTTTGAGCATCTTTTCGGTGATGGTCAAGATATTGGCATGAGAATTGAGTATAAGGTCCAACCTAAACCAGACGGCTTAGCTCAAGCTTTTCTCATAGGGGAAGACTTTATTGGAGATGATTCGGTTTGCTTGATTTTAGGAGATAACATTTATTATGGTGGTGGTTTATCCAAAATATTGCAAAGAGCAGCTAATCGCAGTGAAGGAGCAACTGTTTTCGGTTATCATGTTAATGATCCTGAACGTTTTGGTGTGGTGGAATTTGATGATGATATGCGCGCCGTTTCTATTGAAGAAAAACCTGAGGTACCTAAAAGTAATTATGCGGTGACAGGTCTTTATTTCTATGATAACCGAGTTATCGAAATTGCTCGAAATATCAAACCTTCTCATAGAGGAGAACTTGAAATTACCGATGTTAATAAAGCTTATTTAGAGCAAGGTCAATTAAATGTCGAATTATTGGGGCGTGGCTTTGCCTGGCTAGACACAGGCACTCATGAATCACTGTTAGAAGCATCGACCTTTATCGAAACAATTGAAAAACGACAAAATCTTAAAGTGGCCTGTTTGGAAGAAATTGCGTTTCGCATGAATTATATTAATAAGGAACAATTAATAAAATTGGCTCAACCATTGAAGAAAAATGAATATGGCCAATATTTATTGCGTTTGGCAGAGCAAAATTAGAAGTGAAAGAGGCATTGAAATGAATATAATTGAAACTAGTTTATTAGATGTAAAAATTATTGAAACAGACGTGTTCGGTGATCATCGTGGCTTTTTTACTGAAGTCTATACAAAAGATAAATTTATGACAGCCGGGATTACTCATGAATTTATTCAGGACAACCACTCACTATCTGTTGAACCTGGAATTATTCGTGGCATGCACTACCAATTGAATCCGAAAGCTCAAACAAAAATTGTTAGAGCCACAACCGGAGCGATTTATGATGTTTTAGTTGATATGAGAAAAGGTTCACCAACTTATGGTAAGTGGGAGGGATTTATCTTAAGTGAATATAACCATCGCCAATTGTTAGTGCCGGCTGGTTTTGCCCACGGTTTTTGTACAATTACAGGAAATGTTAATGTGGAATACAAAGTAGATCAACTTTATTCTCCAGAACATGATAGAGGAATCGCCTTTGATGATCCTGATCTAGCAATTAATTGGCCTGTAACGAGTCCTATTCTATCAGAAAAAGATACTAAGCATCCCCGCTTGAAAGAAGCGGAAAATAATTTCGTTTGGGAGGGAAAATAAATGAATTTACTTGTAACGGGTGGTGCTGGATTTATTGGCAGTAATTATGTCCATTATGTCTTGAAAAACCATCCTGACTATAACGTAGTTAATTTAGATTTATTAACATATGCAGGGAATATCCATAATTTAGACGATATTAGTAATAATCCCAACCATCTATTTGTGGAAGGGAATATTACCAATCGTGAATTAGTCCGACTCCTGATTAAAGAACACAATATTTCAGCAATTGTTAACTTTGCAGCAGAATCTCACGTTGATCGCAGTATCCTAAACCCTGAAATTTTTGTTGAAACCAATGTACAAGGGACGTTGAATTTACTTAATGTAGCTAAAGAATTGGAAGTAACAAAGTATTTACAAGTTTCTACAGATGAGGTATATGGTTCACTGGGTGCCGAAGGATATTTTACAGAAGAGACCCCATTGGCACCCAATAGCCCCTATTCAGCAAGTAAGGCGAGTGCCGATTTACTTGTTAGATCGTATTACGAAACCTATGGAATGGACGTTAATATCACACGTTGTTCCAATAATTACGGTCCATATCACTTCCCTGAAAAATTAATCCCTTTAATGATTACCAATGGGATGGATGGAAACAATTTGCCGATTTATGGTACAGGGGAAAACATTCGTGACTGGTTACATGTTCAAGATCACTGTCAAGCTATTGACCTAGTCTTGCACAAGGGAATTAAAGGTGAAGTGTATAACGTAGGTGGCCACAATGAACGAACGAATAATCAAATTGTTGATATTATTATTGAAAAATTACAATTATCTCCAGAACTTAAAACATATGTGGAAGATCGGTTAGGCCATGATTTACGTTATGCTATTGACCCGACGAAACTAGAAACAGAGCTGGGGTGGAAGCCAAACTATACCTTTGAAACAGGGATAATCGAAACTATTGATTGGTACTTAGCCAATGAGTCATGGTGGAGACCTTTAAAAGAACGAGCAAAACTTGGTTAGAGCAATCACTTGTTTATGTTTTGAGATAAGAGGAAAGTAAATGAAATCAATTAGAAATAGTAAATTTGTTGTGAACTTTTTTTCTCTAGCCAGCGTTCAGCTGTTAAATTACGTATTGCCATTGATCACAATGCCTTATCTGGTTTTGGTTTTAGGCATCGAAAATTATGGTTTAGTGGGCTTTGCTCAAGCTGTCATGCAATATTTTATTTTAGTTACGGACTATGGATTTAATATTACAGCAACTCAACAAATTTCAGTAAATCGTGATAAACCTGGAAGAATCGAAAAAATTTATTCCACAGTGCTGATTTGTAAACTTATTTTATTAGCCCTTTGTTTGGTTATATTATTAGGAATGATAGTGCTGATACCAAAACTTAGAGAAAATCCGGGACTATACTTATTAATGTTTGGCATTGTAGTCGGAAATGTTTTTTTACCGATTTGGTTTTTTCAAGGTATTGAAGAGATGAAAAATATTGGCCTGTTAAACTTTGTTTCAAAATTAATTTTTACGATAGGCTTATTCATATTTGTTAAAAATCAACAAGATATCCAGAAAGTTGCTTTACTTAATTCGTTTGGCTACATTGTAGTGGGAATGGTCGCCGTATTGATTGTTCGCTTTAAATATCAAATTAAGTTTCAGCGTATTGCCTTTAATGAAATTATTGAGCAGTTCAAGTCTTCGTGGCATCTCTTTATTTCAAATATTGCCACGAGTGTCTATACAACCACTAATATTTTTGTATTAGGTATTTTAGTCGGGGATCGGGCCACAGGTTATTTTAATCTGGCTAATACTTTGATAAGAGCATGCGCCAGTATTGCGACACCGATTACTCAGACCTTTTATCCTAGAGTGGCTAGCCTTGCGACGACATCAAAAGAGGAGTCACTAAAAATTATTCGAAAGATTTGGATGGTAGTCACGGCGTTATTTTCTGTTGGGTGCTTAATTTTATTATTTGGAACAGGACCAATTCTAACCTTGTTTTTTGGAAATAAGTTTGATCATTCGCTGCTCTTAATCCAAATTATGTCTTTTTTACCACTTATGGTTGCCTGGGGCAATGTTTATGGTATATTAACAATGACCACATTTGGTTATCAAAAACAGTTATCTAAGATATACTTGATTGCAGGCTGTATTAGCTTAGTTTCAATTATTGTGTTAACCTCACTTTTTCAAGCAGTTGGAACAGCAATTAACGCTATGATAATAGAAACATTAGTGACCGTACTGTTGATAGCATTCGTGAATAAAAAAGGAATCAGTATCAGTAAGGGAACTATAAAAACATTGGAGTGACAGATGAATGACAATTTTAATAACGGGGAAAAATGGTCAACTAGGAACGGAATTAGGCCAATTTTTAGAGCAAAAAGAAATTGACTATCTTGGTACTGATAGCAAAGAGTTAGATATTTGCAATCAAAAGCAAGTAATCGATTATTTTAATCAAGTACGTCCTACAATCGTCTTTCACTGTGCAGCATATACTGCGGTAGATGCTGCCGAAGACGAAAGTAAGGAGTTGAATGCGAAAGTCAATGTTGAAGGAACACGTCATGTGGCCGAAGCAGCAGAAAGTGTTGGAGCTATATTAGTTTATATCAGCACAGATTATGTATTTGATGGGGGCAAGTCTGAAGGAGAGTATTACCCAGAAGATGAAACCAACCCGATCAACCAATATGGTATGGCTAAATTAGCTGGTGAACAGATTGTAGCGGGAACTTGTACAAAGTATTATATTATTAGAACTTCCTGGGTTTATGGCAAGTACGGTAATAATTTTGTATTTACGATGCAAAAATTAGCGAAAAATCGGGATGTCTTAACGGTGGTCAGTGATCAAATAGGCAGACCAACATGGACTCGAACTTTAGCCGAATTCATGTTGCATCTAGTAGTAGAAAAAGCCGAGTACGGGACATACCAATTATCAAATGATGAGTCATGTAGTTGGTATGAGTTTGCTCAGGAGATATTAAAGAATCAGTCAGTTAAGATAAATCCGATTAGCTCGGATAACTATCCACAAAAAGCTAATAGACCCAAACGATCTATTATGAATTTAGACAAAGCGAAAGCGACAGGCTTTGTTATTCCGACATGGAAAGAAGCCTTGGAGGTTTTTTTGAATGAATCAGATTAAAAAACTGCAAACGACGGATATAATAGGAATGCTATTTTTAGTAGGTCTATACTTGCCGGCAACAGTTGGCCATTGGATGAGGAATGAAATGATTTATGTCAGTTTTTTAATTCTTGTCCTACTCATTTTACTAATTAAGCAATCAGCTATCTCAACCTTTAATAAAATCAGCTTTTTTGTTATAAATGGTCTGCTAATGGGGTACACACTATTAGGTAATTATCCTATGAATCCATATGGAATGTTGATTTACTATGCATTAATGTTTGTAGCCTTGATGTTAATCTTTTCTTTGGATTTTAGTGGGATTACTTTTGAATTTAGCTCTCTTAATCGTATTTTAAAAGTTGCAAGTATCATTACTATTATTATGGGGCTTTCGATTATTATTAATTTTGAGCCTGTTGTTAATCTAATTAAAGGTGGATACGATTATTTTTATGGCGGTTTAGTTGGAACGATGATCAATGAAGGTAAACCAGTTAACACTTTTGGCACACATTCCATTGCTGGTTTTTATCTGTTTATCTTTTTTCTAATGAATATTTTAGCGTTTATTAAAGTACGTCATTATGACAATCTACTATATGCACTGGTACTACTCTATTTTTTAGTTGAAGTAAAATCCACTACATCTTATGTTTATCTAGTCTTAGGAATAGGTGTTATATTACTAATGGTTTTTATGTATGATAAAAAGTATTTTTTTATTTTGCTAGGCGGTGTAACTATTGCTTTTTTAGTGTTTGGATTGAAATCCGATATTGTTACGACGCTCAAGCAGAATTTATTTGCCAAGCAAAGTTCTAATGGTGTAGGAATCCGTTATGGTAAAAATGGGACGATTACCGTTCAAATTGCTAGAATACTAGAAAAACCATATAAAGGACTTGGATATATTTCAATTTGGGGAACCTATTATATAGACTGTGGAATTACCCATTTTGCTCAACGTGTAACAGTATTGGGTATGATTTTGATTTATTCTAATTTTTTTGTTTTTATAAAGCGACATCTAGGTAAATTATTTGGAGCATCACTCTTTTTACTATTTATGTCATTTGAAGTTGGTTTTTCTAATTTACTCTATTTTAGAACCCTTTTCATGTTACCCTTTATTATATCTTTTTTTAAATCAATAGATCTAAATAATTATTTCGTTAGGAGTAAAAAATGAACAATTTGCCGGACTTAAAAGACGTCGTAATCTATGTCAAAGATAATAAGAAGAATTTTATTAGTGCGGCGGTAATTGCCTTAGCTCTTTTTGGAATGTTCTTTGCCATTTCAGTAAACTTTGGTCATTCAACCCTTGATCCTAAAGAGGATTACAAGTACCAGTTTGAGTTTATTGTAGAAAATAAGGAAGGGAATATTAGTAATAACCCTCAGACTATAAAGTATGTCCTAGATCACTACATTCTTAATCAAAATCTTAAGACTGATCAATTGGACTCACATGCGTTGATTGAAAATTATGATATTACTTACAATAATCAGGTAGGTGTTATGACTTTAAAAACTACAGGGGAGCGTAAAGTAAATCAATTGTTTTATGATATTTTTAAGAATTCTAAATCTGAATATTTTGCTGATCGATCAATTTACTTACTTTCAACCCACCCAGAGAAATATGATCCGGAGGCGGAGTTACTTCTCGTTGAGCAGGGGATATCACTTAAAATTATTTTACTTTACATCGTAGGGACAATAGTGACAACGATTCTCGTAGGTTTTCTGTTATCTTGGATGAAAGATTCTAAATCTCAATTAATTAGAAATCGATTTTCTTTATTTACTGATGTACCTGTGATGAATCTAGAAAAACTTTATCTCCAAAATAATGATCAGCGACAAGAGTTATTGAGAACGGCTGTTAAAGGGATGAATGAGGGTAGAAAATTAGTCATTGCAATGGATCCCGAAGTACTTACAACGCTTGGAACTAGCGATAATTTTGACATCATCAATAACTTACTAAGTGAAGATAATTTGAATTCTAATTACCAAGAAGTTATTTTAATTTGCCGCAAAAATAATACTACAAAAGTATGGTATAATACTCAACTAGAGTTATTAAAAAATCTTAACGTCACTGTGAAGTGTATCTATTTTTAGAAGTAAGGATGAGGAGAAGTTATGTTTGTTTATTTTGGTATCTTTTTTCTAATAGTACTCATGTCAATAGCGGAGATTTTTACAAAAAGTAACAAGTTTTTCTATGCAGCGGGAGTAATAATGATATTATTCTCAGGTCTACGCTTTGAAATGGGGTATGATTACAATTCATATAGAGTTTTTTTTGAGAAAATAACCAGCTTTTCAGATATATTTAATGGAGGAATTGATGCTGAGCCAGGTTACCTATTTTTCAATTTCTTATTTTCAGTGTTTGGTTTGACTTTTTATCATTTTCTCTTTTTCTTTTCTGTAATATCCGTTAGTCTATTAATGATATTTTTAAATAAGAGTATCCCTTATCCAACTATGGGGTTAGTGTATTACTACGCCAGGTTTTTCATTGTTAGAGATATGGGGCAAATCAGGTCGTCGATTGCGTGTATTATTTGTTTGTTTGCGATACCTTTCATTAAAGGAAAGAGATGGGTTCCGTTTTTAATTATTGTTGGGATTGCTTCATTATTCCATATTGTGTCTTTAGCGATGATTTTGGTGTATCTGTTCTATCATATGTTTTCAGAAATAACCGTAAAAAGTGGGCTTGTTTGGATGGCTGTTTGCCAACTAGGCAGTGTGATTTTATCTATACCCAGTCTTTACATTTGGCTTATTCCAGGAAGATATGCAACATATTTTACTTCAACAGCCTACACATCAGGTAGCGGTCTGTTGAATCCAATTTTATGGATGCAAATGGCAATATTTATTGGTGCCTCATACACTTTTTTATCAAAAAAAAATATCAATTATACTAATCAAGAAGTCGTACTAAAAGAATATTTTTTATCGAGCCTGATATTAATTCTTTTTGGAAGTCTAGGTACAGTTGGAGGAAGAATAAGTACTGTATTTGCTACAACTGAGATTCTTGTGGTTCCATTAATGTTTCAACATTTGTTGAAAAATAAGTACATTTCATTAATTGCATTTTATCTATTTTCATTAGTAGTACTTATCTTGATATTTGTTGTTTCCGGGGCTTATAATGGATATGTACCCTATGATACAGTTTTTTAATTAAGAAATGGAGAGTTTTTAATGAATCAAAAAAAACAAGATTGGACGAAATTAAAGAAAATAGCAACGGGATTAGTGGATGTTTTTTTACTGAACCTCTCCATTGGATTATCCTATTTACTTAAATTTGGCAATCAAATTCCCGACTATAACTTTAATCCCTATCGAGAAATTGCGTTATATTTATCCTTAATCTTTATTATTATTAACATTCTTTTTGGGGTGTACGTCTATTACAATAAAACAATAGGTGATACGATTGTTATTACATTAATCATTCAGTTTCTCTTTACGATTGTCTTAATGGCTTTGACATTCTTTGCTAGAGGCTTAGCTTTACCGCGTTCAGTGGTGCTGTATTCTTTTGTAATCAGTACTATTATTTTGTCTGTATGGCGGTGGTTATCCTATAAATTGTATCAAAGAGTTAGTGGGTCTAAATCTGTAATTGTTGTTGGTGATGAAAAGAGTGTCATAGACGCTTATAAAAATATTTCTGAAGCTAAGAATAAACGTCACAGAATTACGACAGCTATTACATCAGATTATTTAACTAATTTAAAAAAAGAGATTGATAAAGCCGATATAGTTTATGTTGCAAGCGATCTTGCTGGGGATGACAACCATGTGTTTGATTTAATTATAAGAGAAGAAAAAAAACTCTTTTTAAAAGCTGATTTCAAAAATTTACTTCTAATTAATCCAAATATCATGAATATTGATGATGAAAGTATGATAGAAGTATCAGACTTTAAAATTCCTGCTGAGGATGATCTGATTAAGCGAACCTTTGATATTGTTGTTTCCTTAATTCTGCTTATCCTTTCCCTACCGATTACGCTGATTACAGGATTACTTGTGAAGCTTACGTCACGAGGGCCAGTATTTTACAGTCAAATTAGAATTACTAAAGATCAAAAGGAATTTAAAATTTTAAAATTCCGAACAATGGAAAATTTGGCTGAAAAAAAATCAGGTCCTGTATTGGCTACCTCTAATGATAGTCGGGTAACAGGTATTGGGAAATATTTACGTGCATTAAGATTGGATGAGATTCCTCAATTACTAAATGTCCTCAAGGGAGATATGTCAATCGTTGGCCCTCGACCAGAGCGTCCATTCTTTGTAGATCAATTTAATAGTGAGAACGCTAGTTATTATTTACGTCATAAAGTAAGAGCGGGTATTACTGGTTATGCTCAAGTCTATGGAAAGTACGCAAGTGATTTTAATAATAAATTAAAGTTTGATTTGATATATATTAAAAATTATTCTTTAGTAATGGATGTTAAAATTATGTTCCAAACCATTAAAATATTATTTGATAAAGTGTCATCTAGTGGGGTTGAAGAGCAGTTTGAATCAATGACTTTGGATGATTTAAAAAAAGAGAAGATTCGAGTGTATAACTAAACGTATATAAGTGGATATGTGAGGGATAGAAATGAAACAACCTTTTTTTAGTATTATCGTGCCAGTGTACAACGCAGAATCAAGTATCGCAACTCTTATCTCTGAAATTAAGGAGATAAGTGGTGTAGATTTTGAGTGTATATTAATTAATGATGGATCTGTTGATAATACAGAAGCAATTATTTTAGAAAGTATCAAAACAGATCAAAGGTTCTCAACAAAAACCATACCAAATAATGGCCCAGGAAATGCTAGAAATGAAGGTTTGTCATTGGCAAACGGCGAATATTTTATATTTATTGATGCGGATGATAAGTTTTCTAGTACTTCCTTGGTAGATTATTGTCATCTTATTCAAGACAATAGGGATGTTGATTTAATCATTTCATCATTTGTTATTCATACCATGCAAAAGGGAAGTGTCATCAACAAAAAGGATTATATTATTGAAGATAAAAAGTATCAGAGTCACAATGAGTTTATTGAAGGCGTCTATGGTTTAATGAATCGACAGTTGTTATATGTTTGCTGGAACAAGTGTTATCGATTAGATATAGTCAGAGATTACGGAATATCGTTTAACTCTTATAACAGTTGTGAAGACCGCTTATTTAATATTGCCTATTACCATCATTGTTCCCGCGTGATAACTACAAGAAAGGTAACGTATCATTATTATTTTGACGGTGCTGAGGGGATTACAAATAAATACCATGATAATAAGTTTGAAACGTTCAAAGAGTTTTATTTAAAAACTAATGATTTAACTAGTAATTTGAACAAAGACGGGACAGCTTCTCTTTACTTAAAAGGTGTAACGTCAGTTGTTTTTTCTATTCATAGTGAAAAAAAATTATCTAATAAAGAAAAAAGAAAACTAATAAAAACTATTTCGAAAGATGCGACAGTTATTGAGGCAAAAAAAATTAGCCGCACAGAATCGACCACTAAAAAAGTTACAAAATTTATATTTAGGTGCCCATATCCTCTTTTATATGGCGCCACATATGTTGGAAGTCTTGTTGAGCGAAAACTTCCAGGCGTTATAGCGTTGTTAAAAAGAAAGTATTAGTTAGGGGCAATATAAGATGGCGATAAAAAGAATATTACATTTTCAAGGCCGAATGGGGAAGGGTGGAGCAGAAACCTTTATGATGAATGTCTATCGCGCTATAGACCGGCAGGAGTTTCAGTTTGATTTTGTGATTTATGATGACTATCAGGATGTTCGTGATTATCATCAAGAAATTGAGGCCTTAGGAGGAAGACTATTTGTGGTTACGAATCCTAAAAAAAACATCCTAAAATATATTAAGGAAGTAAATAGACTTTTAAAAATGGAAAACATTGATATCGTCCATAATCAAGTCTATTTTGGTGGTGGAATTAATTTAGGGTTAGCTAAGCGCCATGGCATTGAAAAAAGGATTGCTCATAGCCATGCAACTACTGATGGTAAAGGTGAAAATGTTGTTTTAAAAGGCCTTAGAAGTTTTTTTAAATATTTACTATTAAAAAATGGAACTGAATTTGTTGCTTGCAGTACAGAGGCTGGAAAAAGCCTCTTTGGGGATAGTCAGCCTTTTGAAGTCATCTACAATGGTATTGATTTAAAGTTATTTCAAAAAGCAAGCCGAGAAAAATCAGTTAATCGACGCAACCTAAATTTGAAAGAGGATGAATTTGTTCTAGGAACAATCGGTAGAATTGAAAAACAGAAAAATCATGAGTTGCTAATCAAAATTTTTTTTCAACTCTTAAAGATACAACCGAATTCGAGATTGGTGTTGATTGGAGATGGTTCATTAAGAGAAGAGGTTCTAGCCAAAGCTTCAGAACTTGCAATTAGTGATAAAATCCTTTATTTAGGAGAGCGGAATGATATTCCTGAGCTTCTGTCAGTTATGGATGTTTTTGTTTTAACATCCCTCTATGAAGGACTACCTACAGTGGCGGTTGAAGCGCAAGCAACGCAACTTAAACTGGTTTTAACAAATACAATCTCTCGTGAAACAAAGTTAACGGATAATGTTACCTTTTTACCATTAGAAACAAAGCCGGATGTATGGGCTACAACTATTCTTGAGTTACCACGAGACAATCAAGTAACAGAGCAATTATTAGCATATGATTATGTAATAACGGCCGATAAAATGGTGAAAATTTATAAAAGATAACCCATTGTTATTATGACAGCTATCAAGTATGATTTAGAGTTTTAGTTAGGAGGAACAAATGAGAGTAGCTTTTACAGCATGGACACCTTTGCATATTATTAACATCCTTAATGTTCAACAAAATTTCTATCAAGATGCTCTTTGTGATTTGTTTGTTTACAATGAGTTTCAAAACGCTGAAGTCATTTACCAAAGGATCAAAGAAGAGAATATTTTTGAGCATGTATACTTAGTTCAAAATGGTAATAATACCTCGAAGTTCAGAAAAATCTATGAGGTTTTGCTAAATAACTTCACTAATTACTTATCAGAACCAATAACAAACATTCATTATGACATCTTTTTTATTCAAGGAGATAATTATTTCTCTAAGCTACTATTTGCACAAGCTAAACACCAAAACTCGAATTTAGAGTTGAATTATCTTGAAGATGGGATGGGAATTTATATAAACCCTCAAGTACTAGATAAGGATAGTAGAGGTCATCGGTATTATAGTAAGTTAAATAGGAGTAGCATCTACTTGAATGAATTTAAACATTATTTTGTTTATGAACCAGAGCTAGTAGAATTGGAAGCGTCTTTTAAACGATTGCCAAAGCTGACTTTGAATAATCCTGTAACAGTTCTTATTAGCCGAATTTTTGATTTATCCGATAATGATAGGCAGTTGAAAGATTCAGTTGTTTTTATCGAGCAGCCATTCGAACATGAGCTACTGAATATTGATCAAGAATTGATTTTAAAATTTTTTGAAAAATATCAGAAATCGAGATCAATCAAAGTAAAACTCCATCCAAGAACTTTTGGAGAACGGTTTAATAAACAATATGAAATTCTTGAGACAAACTTGCCATGGGAGTTGTATTTAATAGAAACGGACGTGATCAACTGTTTGATAGTAACAGTAATTTCTACAGTAGCGTTTACGCCATTCTTGATTTTTGGTAATGATCAGAAAACAGTTTTTCTTTCCGATGTATTATTGTCACAAAGAAAAGAGTTGCAGTTAAATCACAAAACTTGTAAAACGCTAGAGAAATCCTCCAATTTAGTGCGACGCTTTAATCGATTGTCAAATGGTATTATTTCATTACCTGCTAATATTGAAGAACTTGGGAAAATCATCAGTAGGACTTAAATTAAGAGATAGAAGAGGTATGGCATGAAAGATATGTTAAAAAAATTCAATGGAAGTGCCCTAATAAAAAGCGGAATATGGTATACAGCAGCAAATTTTTTACTTAAAGGGGTAAATTTTTTCACAATTCCAATTTTTACAAAAATGATGTCGGTGGATCAGTATGGAACGGTAGATAACTTCACATCATGGGTATCAATTTTTACAGTAATTGTAGGTTTGAATCTAAGTGCAGCTGTAAATAATGCTACCTTTGAATATAAAGATGATATCAAACGTTTTCTATCATCAGTTGTTTTTCTAGGGACCCTATTCTTTTTCATGTTACTAGGTATCTCAAATCTAGCCTATTCGTATCTAGGTTTATTTTCCAATTTAAATAATTGGATGTTAAACTTTGTAATCATTCAAAGTTATTCCCAATTCATTATTTCTTTTCTATCAGCATACTATATCATTAATTCATATTATAAGCGGAATATCTTCTTACTATTTCTAAGTACAATGCTAAATATTGGTATATCTCTCTTATTTATGGTGACGGTTTATGAAAACAAACCTGCTGACGGGAGAATTATTGGTAGCACTCTTGGATTACTTGCACTAGCATTGGTCATATTGATTAAGTTATTAGTTGAAGGTAAACAACTGTACAATAAAGAATACTGGAAGTTTTCGCTGAAAATTGCATTACCAGTTATTCCTCATTCTTTAGGGAACATGCTGCTGTCGCGTTTTGATAGAATTATTATTAAAGAATTTTACGGAGCGTATTATGTGGGATTGTACGGGTACATTTATAATATAAGTTCGATCATTAATGTCTTATGGAGCTCAGCTAATAATGCCTGGGTACCTTGGTTTTTTAATAAAATGAGTGAAAAAAAATATACGGAAATTTTTAAAGTGTCTAAGTTATTTACTTATTTTTTTACTTTAATGACAATAGGAGTTATGACTGTTACTACCGATTTGGCCAGGATAATGGCTCCGGCTTCATATCTTGAAGCCATTCCGTTGTTGATTCCAATATCGATGTCTTACTATTTCATGTTCTTGTATGGTTTTCCAGTAAATGCTGAGTTTTATTTGAAAAAAACATCAATCATAGGCTTAGGTACTGTTTTAAGTGCAGGGATAAATATTGCTTTGAATTATTTGTTAATACCTCGTTATGGATACATGGCGGCAGGAGCGACTAATTTAGTCACATACATATTGCTTTATGTTTTCCATCAAATTATTGTTTTAAAAATCTTTAAAGAAAAGATATTCCCCTTAAAAACGTTTATTCAATATTCTTCTATTTTGGGAGTATTTGGGATTTGTTTATTCTTGACATTGGATAATTGGTTATTGAAATATGCTATTATGAGCATTTTTTGTTTAGGGCTGTTATTTAAGCTCTATAAAGAAGGTAAGGAATATTTAGCTTAAATAAATCAAATTTTGTATAAGCTTGTTAAAAAGTTCTTAGTTTTAGAGTTTCTGGAAAGGGGGGCTGATAGTGAAAAAAAAAATAGCGTATAGTACTTGGTTAATGATTCAAACAGGCTTATTTGTTTTATTATTCTGTGTAGTTAACATAGTGAAAAATGGATTTCCCCACAACCTTATATATATTTTTTTAGGAGCGTATCTTTTAATATCCTTCATTATTATGTGCCTTTGGTTATTGAATAGTCAAAAGAATGGTTAAGGTTAGTCAAAAAGTTCTTTCCAAAACGGCATGGAAAAGAACTTTTTGATTTATATAGCTCCATAATAAAGTAAAAAGTCTAGTTTATTATATTATTTTTGCTATAATATACCTATTGCATTAGAGAGAGAGGTTCGAAAAAAGTGAAAAAGTTAAAATATGGATTAAAAATAACGCTAGTTAGTATCTTACTTTTGAGTAATAGCCTACCCGGTTCAATAGCAGCTCTTGCAGAAGAAAATACTAAGAGTAGTAATATAGCAACAGATGGTAAGGTGGCTGAAAGTATGACAGAATCAGTTGAAGGCGAATTTAGTTCATCGAGCAGTATTGATTCTAGTAGTGAGAGATCTGAAAATGAGGAAGTAAATCGACTGTTAACAAATCCTTTTGCAGATAACCCTTATTTTCCTGAAGAACCGACGGAACAGGACATTAAAGATGCCTCTATTTTACCAGGTGAAATTCCGCTAGCTGAGTTGCAACAACAATTAAGAGGGTTTGCATCGAGCTATAGTTACTCAAACTACCTTAGTTCAAATAATAATCAGATAATAAAATACCCTCACGCCAATATTGTTACGAATTATAAACCGCAATTTCCTAAATTTGGTTATGCTGAAGGGGTTGGTAAACCTCGGGGAATAGTAATTCACGAAACAGCTAATCCCAATTCAACCATTTGGAATGAAATTAATTATATGACTAATAATTATAAAAATGCTTTTGTTCAAGCTTTTGCGGATGCCAATAATATTATTGAAATTCATCCAACCGATTATGCGGCTTGGGGGGCAGGACCTAATGCGAATCCTTATTTCGTTCATATTGAATTAGTAGAGCATAGTAACAAAACAGATTTTTATAAATCAGTTAATAATCAAGCATACTACGCAGCTCATATACTTAAACGGTACAATTTATTACCAGGAAGAGCCGCTGGTGGAAAAGGAAATCCTCAAGGGTCTGTTTGGGGGCATTTTGAAGTGTCCAGCCTCCTTGGGGGGACTAATCATTCCGATCCTGTAGGCTATTTTCAGAAGTATGGATACAGTTTCAATGAGTTTTATGAACTAGTTCAATACCACTACAATACATTAAATTATACGATTATCACCGAAGAAAAAGAGGTTAACTCACAAGGGTTAGTGATTCAATCAGAGGATATTTTTTCAAAGCCTCGAACAACAATTGAAGCAATAAAAACGAGCTCAACAGTCAATAGCCTTAATAAATATGTTTCTGTTACAAAAGAGGCAACAACAAGTGATGGTAAGAAGCATTACTATAGTAAAGAGTTAGGCGGATGGGTGTCTACTAGTAGTATTAATTTGTATGATGCTGTCGAATATTCTAAAACGGTTAACTATAAAGGATCTATTAAAGCAACTAGTGAAGCAGGTATTCACGGTATCTATGATGGCATTTATAATTCTGGACCAGGAATAAGTAATGTAGGAGTTAATACGCTTTATGAGAATCAGGATATTACTATTATAGGAGAAGCTAAAACAAATAGGGCTATCTGGTACCAATTTACAAATACCAATGGAGTTGTAGGTTGGATGGACAGTAAGGCTTTTGTAAAATACGACAATATTCTCTATGAAAAAACTGTTAACATTAGTGGTATGGTTAATACAGAGCAGATAGTTGGTAATCAAGCAATTTATGACGGTATTTACAATACGAAACCATTAATTAATATCGTTGGACAAGGGAAACAATTTGCTGAACAGTCAGTTACAGTAACTAAGGAAGCCAAGACAGATCAAGGTGTGTGGTATTATTTTGAATACAACGGACGTGAAGTAGGCTGGATTGAGAGTAAAGCAATAGTGCCAGTAGATAAAATTGAGTACGATAAGGCTGTGGATTATACCTTAAAGATTAAACCACTTGATCAAGCGAAAAATCATGGGATTTACCCTAAAATCTATAACACGGCCGTCAACAATATTGGTTTTAGTGCGGCACCTTATGCTAGTAAAGGCGTAAAAGTTGCCAGAGAGGCAAAGACGAGCCGAGCTACTTGGTATCAGTTTTTTGTTGATGGAAAACTGATTGGTTGGTTAGATAGTCGAGCCTTTGAGACCTATGATATAATTACTGACCAAAAAGATATGAACATGTTAGCAAAAATAGTTCCTTTGGCTCAGGCAAAAAACCATGGTGTCTATAACGAGATTTATAACACCAGCCCAAATGCTATAGGAACTACAGCGACAGCTTATGCTGCTAAGGGGATAACAATAGTAAAACAAGCAAGAACAACTCGTGCACTATGGTATCAGTTCGCTCTTGATGGAAAGATAATTGGCTGGATGGATAGTCGAGCGTTTGTCATGTACGATACCATTACAAATGAAAACACACAAAATCTCTGGGCGCAAGTCTTATCGAATGATCAAGTAAAAAACCATGGAGTATTTAAAGAAATTTACAATACAGGTCCAAATGCAATTGGACTCTCAGCAGGAACACCATATGCCAGTAAAGTAGTAAAAATAATCAAGGAAGCAAGAACAAAATCAGCTCTGTGGTATCAATTTACAGTGGAAGGTAAATTGATTGGTTGGATGGATAGTCGTGCTTTTAGTTTATATGATGTGATTACCGATCAAAAGACGCTCAATGTATGGGCTAAAATTTTACCAAATGAGAAGGTTAAAGGGCACGGAGTCTTTAGTGAAATCTATCGAACCAGTCCTACTGCAGTCGGACTGTCTTCAGGTACGCCCTATGCTGGAAAGGGTGTCAAAATAATTCAAGAGGCAAAAACCAGTCGCGCTCATTGGTATCAATTTTCACTTGATGGCAATATAATCGGTTGGATGGATAGTCGTGCTTTTACAGCATATGATAGTATAGTTTACAAAAAAGATGTGATGTACCAAAAGGAAATTAAGCAAGGAATAACACATGGCGTGTATAATGGTATTTATAATACTGATCCTAGTGTTGTGAACATTGGAACCAATATTCCCTATTTTAAGAAAAAAGTTGTCGTAATTGCTGAAGCCAAAACTGCTAGGGCTGTGTGGTATCAATTTGCTGTCGAGGGCAAAACGATTGGCTGGATGGACAGTCAGGCGTTTACCGATATCAACGATGTTAATTCAACGTTTGTGTACGAAAGTGCGATCTCAGCTCAAAAAGCTATAAAGGGTGGAGATTTATTTGCTTCAGTTATGATAGCTCAAGCAATTCTTGAATCTAATTATGGCAAAAGTGAGTTAGGTACGGCGCCAAATCATAATTTATTTGGTATTAAAGGAAAATATAACGGAGCATATGTCATGAAGGATACCCTCGAATTTGATGTACAGGCAAATAAATGGGTGACAGTCAAAGCTGAATTTAAGAAGTACCCTAGCAAACAAGAATCTTTTGAAGATAATGGTGATAAGCTACTAAACGGAGTTTCCTGGGATAAAAACTATTATCGTGGTACTTGGAAATCGGTTGCTAAAAACTACCAAAATGCAACGAAATTTTTAACTGGTAAATATGCAACTGACCCGACTTATCATGATAAATTAAACAGAATTATTACAGAGTGGAATCTCACACAGTATGATTAAGTCGTAAAAGAGGAGATAAATAACCTGCCCTTACTATTTACTTATAGTTGGAGCAGGTTATTTAAGCATTTGTTGAAAGAAACTTTCATTTTTATCTTGGGGATAAAATATGATATAATACAAGACGTTAATACAAAAAAAGTGTGGTGATACTTATTAGTGCTTTAGTTTCAATTATTATTCCGGTAAACAATGCTGAACAAACAATTCAGAGGGCAATCGCCTCATGCTTAAATCAAAGTTACGAGGAAATTGAAGTTATTATCATTGACAATCGGTCTACTGACCAAACAGCTCAAATTATAAAAAGTAATACAGACCCTCGGATAGTTTATGTTTACTCTGAAAAAAAAGGACGCTCATTAGCGCGAAATATGGGGTTGGACAGAGCAAAAGGTCATTATATCCAATTCTTAGACGCAGATGATGAGTTAAGTAAAACAAAGGTGGAAGTAGGCGTAACATACCTAGAGGAGAAATTGGAAATGCAAGCTCATGTATCAGGGGTTAACTACATAAAAGATACACAAGAAGTGGCAAAAATATGGCCCAAACTATACTATAGAGATGAATTGCTTGCTCACAACATTTTTCCAATACATGCGGTTTTGTTTCGTAAAAACAAGCATAAAAAAGTAACCTTTAATGTGGGAATAGAGTACTGTGAAGATTGGCTTTTTTGGGTCCAAGAGCTATATGGAAAAAGAATATATTTTGATGAGTCATATATAGGCGCGACGGTTCATATTCATGATACTAATACCATGGGACAACGAGAACGAATGAACGAATACCAGCTCTACGTGCAGCAGAAAATCAAAGAGGAATATCCAATAAAAAGCAAACGATTGTACATTAATGAAATAAAATTATTAGTTATTCATTATTTTACTCAAGAAAAAGAACAAGTTACTATAGATATTCTTGAGAAAAATAGTGCTAAGCAGTATCGTTTAATATCCGCTTTGTTATTATTGCCTTTAGTCAGGCAATTTGCAAGAAAAAAAGCACAGGCATTGGCTGATAAAAATTTATATTAGTGTGAAGGGATTGTTCAACTTATGAAGCAACAACGCGTTGCCATTATTGTCTTAAATTACAATAATGCTGAAGATACAATTGAATGTCTTAGCAGTATCAGTCGTTTGACATATGAAAACTTTCATACAATCGTTGTGGACAACCATTCGACAGATGATTCTATAAGAGTTCTTCAAAGGGAAGTCCCCTCTATTGACTTGATGCTGTCTATGGTTAATGGCGGTTATGCCTATGGTAATAATCTGGCAATTAAAAAGGCTCAAGAAGAAAAATATGATTATGTCTGTATTTTAAATAATGATGTCATTGTTGAGCCTGATTTTCTGAATCAGCTAGTAGCATACGGGGATGAACATCCTGAAGCAGGGGTCATCGGGCCTAGAATTTGTGAATACGAAGACGATCGGTTGATTGAGTCAGCAGGTTCGACTGTCAATATGAACTTAGGTAAGGTAACCAGACTGTTTCACAAAGAAAAGGAAGAAACTGTTAATGGAAAGATCATTCCTTGTGACTATATTGGTGGAGCCTGTATGCTAGTGCGTATGGAAGCAATCAATAAGGTTGGGGATATTCCTGAAGATTATTTTTTATTTTATGAAGAAAATGAATGGTGCTTAAAAATAAAGCAAGCTGGATTTGATGTGGTGTGTGTGGCAGATGCGAAAGTTATCCATAAAGGTTCGGCTTCTATCAATAAAGTTTCTGGCTTATCAGAGTACTTTATGTACCGAAATCTGGTGGTATTTATTAGAAGGAACGGGACAGCTCTGAATAAAATGATTTTTTATCCCTACATAGTATTATTCTCACTAAAGAGTGGGATAACTAAAAAAAATGGCTGGCGTTTTGGACATTACTTTTGGGACGGAATGGTTAACAAGAATAAGTATCAGGATTTGAAAGGATAGGTAGCAAGATGGATAAAATTTTAATAACAGGTGGTGCGGGGTTTATTGGCTCAAGCCTAGCCAATAAACTGTACCAAACAAATAAATTAGTGATTATTGACGATTTATCCATGGGCAATCAGGATAATTTGCCAGAAAGTGAGAATATTGAATTTATCGTAGGTTGCGTGACGGATCATAACTTAATGAAACGGGTCTTGTCAGAAAATCAATTTACTTATATTTATCATTTCGCGGCTATCGCCAGTGTAGCTGATTCAGTAGCGAGGCCACTAGAAACCCATCGAATAAACTTTGATAGCGTCTTTAACTTATTAGAACTGTCTAAGCAATACCAACAGGGGTTAAAACGACTAGTATTTGCGTCTTCAGCTGCTGTATACGGTGATGAACCAACGCTTCCTAAAAAAGAAGAGTCGGTTATTAAACCCTTAACACCTTACGCCATAGATAAGTTTGCCGCTGAAAAATATGTACTTGCATACAGTCAGTTGTATAATGTGCCCACAAGTGCAGTCCGATTTTTTAATGTGTACGGCCCTAAACAAAATCCGAATTCACCATACTCAGGAGTTATTTCGATCATCCTAGATCGTTTGAAACGCAAACAAGCTGGTGAAGAGATAAGCTTCACCATGTTTGGAAATGGTGAACAGTCACGCGATTTTGTCTATGTGGAAGATGTGATGAATGCCTTAGAGTTAGTTGCGAAGTCTGATAAATCATTGGGTGAGGTATACAATGTTGCCACAGGCACTGAGACAACCTTGAACGAACTGGTTCGCCTCTTGTCAGAATCCCTGGAAATTCAATTGCCAATCGACTATCAAGAAAGTCGCGAAGGGGATATCGAACATTCATTGGCAGATATAAGCAAGATTAAGGAGTTAGGCTTTAACCCAGAATATTCTGTTGGAGCAGGCTTAAACGATTGCATTAAAAAAGGCTTTAGTTAATGGTCGGATAACAATTACAACTATTCATTTAAACGAAGTGTCCAAACTTAGTTGATGAATAGTTTTTTTGGCTTGTTTTTAGCCATAATCGGAAGCGTAAGCGCGAAAAAGACGGAATATTTAAAATTATTCGTTAAATGAACAGTCGGTATGTTATAATGTTAAAGGATAATTGTTGTCATAAAAATGCTTACACCAACTGTTTTCTTGTTAAATTACTTGATAACCCTTGAATTTGAGTGAAGACTCTATATAATAGAAGAAGTGAAGAACCAAAAAAATGAGTTGAGCAGGTGAAAAGATTGGGTAAAATCAAAGTAATGACAGTTTTTGGTACTCGACCAGAGGCAATCAAGATGGCACCACTTATTAAAGAAATTGAAGCTCAAGCTGAGAAATTTGAAAGTGTTGTGGTCGTAACGGCCCAACATCGAGAAATGTTGGATCAAGTGTTAAAAACATTCAGAATCGAACCAGATTATGATCTAAATATAATGAAAGACAAACAAAGTCTGGCAGAAATTACAACGAATATCCTCCTTCAGTTGGAAAAGGTTATTGTGGAAAGCAAGCCAGATATTATTTTAGTACACGGTGATACGACGACTACATTTGCCGCAAGCCTTTCCGCTTTTTATCATCAAGTCAAAATTGGCCATGTAGAAGCGGGCTTACGTACATGGAATAAGTATTCACCTTATCCAGAAGAAATGAATCGTCAAATGACAGATGTCTTGAGTGATCTCTACTTTGCTCCCACGGAACAAAGCAGAGACAACCTGTTAAAAGAAAACATTAATCCGGCGAAAATTACTATTACGGGAAATACTGTCATAGACGCACTCAGTTATACAATTAAAGAAGGTTATATACACGGGTCCTTACCCGAAATTAATCCGAATCATAAGATGATTTTGTTGACCATGCACCGACGAGAAAATCAAGGCGAACCAATGCGCGAAGTCTTTCAAGCAGTCAAGCAAGTGGTGGATGAAAAAGGGGATATTGAGATTGTCTACCCTGTTCACTTAAACCCTGTTGTTCAAGATTTAGCTAACATCTATTTAGGTGGGCATAAACGGATTCATTTGATTAACCCGTTAGAAGTAGAGGATTTTCATAATTTAGCCAATCAAAGCTACTTTATCATGAGTGACTCGGGCGGAGTCCAAGAAGAAGCCCCATCATTAGGTAAACCTGTGCTTGTTCTGAGAGACACGACAGAACGGCCAGAAGGTGTTAAAGCAGGGACGTTGAAACTGATTGGTACAAAGTACGAGGACGTCTATACGGGCATGCTAGAGCTTTTAGAGGATGACAAAGAATATCAACGCATGGCAGATGCTAAGAACCCTTATGGTGATGGCCAAGCAAGTAAGTATATTCTAGAGGCTATTGAAAAATCATTCGCTGACTATAATAGCCAGTAACCTCAAATATTGAACCTAGAGTGGTTAGTTAATATGATATAATGATTGTTATATATAAAGTGTGAGAATAATATTTTTGGAGGATACAATGGAAGAAACAATAAGTTTACAAGAAATATTTGGTATTATAAAAAAACGATTTGCTTTGATCGTTACTTCAATGTTTATCGGTCTAGGCGTGTCAGCTGTCCTAACATTTATGGTAATGACACCGAAGTTTAGCTCATCGACACAGTTAATTGTCAAACTGCCTCGTGCGGCGGAAGGAACTAATAGTAATGTTAATGACGTTAACTTTAATTTGTATATGATTACGACTTACAAAGATTTCATTACAACATCTAATACCTTAGCAGAGTCAACACAGGAAATTGTGGCGCGAGATACTAATTTTAAGGGGACAGCAGGTGATATCCAAAGCATGCTGCAAGTCACCCAAGAACAAAACTCGCAAATGTTTTCGATTAAAGCGACCTATACAGATCCAAAGATTGCCCAAGCTGTCGCCAATACAGCCGCTCAAGTATTCCAAGAACAAGCCAAGGAAACTCTTGAAGTCGATAAAGTGTCAATTATTGCACCGGCACCATTGAATGTGACCCCAATTTCTCCAAATAATAAATTAAATCTATTGATCGGCTTAGTCTTAGGACTAATGGTTGGTGTGGGTTTTTCCTTTTTAGCTGAGTTGTTAGATAAAACGGTTAAAGATGATAAATTTGCTAGAGATATTTTGGGGTATTCAGTCCTAGGGACAGTTCCGGAGATGACAGCTAAAGAGTTAAGTGGACAAGTCGTCCAAAAACCGATAGAGACAGCAAACGTACGAACTAATACGACCACTGATAACGCTGCTTCACAAACCAGACGTCAACGAAACCGAGTTTAGAAAGAGGAGAATGGAATGTTTAAAAAGAAAGTCATCAAAGAAACCACTCAAGCAGTAAGTTTGATTACCTTAGCTGATCGAACCTCTCCTGTTTCTGAGCAGTACCGAACCATTAGAACCAATATCCAGTTTGCCATGGTAGACAAAGAATTAAAAACCTTGATCGTTACCTCTTCTGGACCGGGAGAAGGCAAATCAACAACCTCTGCTAATCTAGCAGTCGTTTTTGCTAATTCAGGCATTCGAACCTTGTTAGTGGATGCCGATTTAAGAAAACCAACAGTCGCCAAAAGTTTTGGCTTGCGTAACCATCATGGGTTAAGCAATTTGTTAAGTGAACGTGAGTCAAAAATACATAATGTTGTCCAATCCTCTGGAATTGAGAATCTAACCATTTTATCAAGTGGACCAAAACCGCCCAACCCATCTGAAATGTTAGGATCCATGCGGATGCACACAGTGATTAAAGAAATGCGTCAAGAGTTTGATTTGGTCATCTTTGATATGCCGCCTGTTGTAGCGGTGACAGATGCCCAGGTAGTGGCCTCACAAGTGGATGGTACCATTATGGTGGTTCGTGAAGGGGTATCGAATAAAAATGCTTTAATCAAAGCGAAAAGTTTATTGGAAATGGTTAATGCCAATATGTTGGGTGTTGTGTATAATGGCTCAACTCGAAATGTTGACCAGGGCTACTATTACTATGGTGCCTAAATAATAATCTGAGGAGTGAAGAGAATGATTGATTTACACTGTCATATATTACCAGGAATAGATGATGGAGCGAATAATTTGGAAGATTCCATTCATATGGCAAACGTCGCAGTCAGCAGTGGGATTACCCACATTCTTTGCACTCCTCACCATAACAATGGCACGTATCGTAACCCTAAATATGATGTGATTCAACATGTTGCTGCCTTGCAAAAAGAGTTGGATAATCGAGAGATACCTCTAACTTTATTTGAAGGACAGGAAGTTAGGATTACTGGTGAGTTACTTCAAGACATTGATCAGGATAATATCTTGTTTGCTGATATTGATGATCAATATTTATTAATTGAATTTCCCAGTAATGATGTTCCAGCATTTACTGAAAAACTTTTTTTTGAGCTGTTAAGTCACGAAATTACGCCAATCATAGTTCATCCTGAACGGAATTCTGTTTTTATTGATGACCCGAACAAGATTATTCCCTTTTTAGAAATGGGCGTCTTATCGCAAATGACGGCACCTAGTTATGTGGGAACTTTTGGTAAAAAAATTCAAAAAACGGCAAAAATCATGTTGGAACATAATTTGGTGCACATGGTAGCTTCGGATGCTCATAATATAGAGAGACGTTCTTTTTATATGAAAGAAGCCTATGAGCTAATGGAGAAAGAGTTTGGCTATGAGAAAGTAGAATCATTTAAACAAGTGGCAAAAGAGATTATTAATGGAGATACAGTGAAAGTGCCAGAACCCATTGGCGTAAAAAAGAATCGGTTTAGTCTTTTTAAATAAGGGAAAATGTTTGGTTGGAAGAAGGTTTTTTGAGTATGACTAGAAAAGTAAAAATTGTCACTTTGTTAGCAGTAGATTCACTATTAATCACATTAGCGAATCTATTTTCCTTTATATATATGAAGCCTTTTGTAGCTATTTCAAATGAGGTGTTAGTAAAAGCATTACTCATTCAGCTGCTTTTATATTTAGTATTAGGCAGAATATTTAAAGTTTTTACACGCATTAATCGATATACCAGTCTCAAGGAGTTAGTGGCAATCTTTTTTGCATTAATAATTTCCTACTTTATTGAAATGGCCTATTTTATTTTTAGCGGCGATGTCTATAGCCAGCGGTACATTTTTTTTACTTATTTATTAAGTATGTTTGTTATTAGTGCCAGTCGTGTTACTTGGCGTATTTTGATTGAATATCAAAATAATAAAATCAAGGACAAACGCAAACAAAAAAATACGATTATTGTTGGAGCCGGGGCTGGCGGGGGGATATTATTAAATACCTTAAATGCATCGATTACTAATAATCAAATGAATATTGTTGGTGTTGTTGATGATGCCCAAGATAAAGTTGGCACGCTATTTTATGGAAGCAAAGTCATCGGGACAACGAATGAATTGCCTTTATTAATTGAAGAATACAATGTTGAAAATGTGACAATTGCTATTCCGTCGCTTAAGTCAAAAGGATTTGAGCGGATTCTCGATATTTTAAAAGAAACTTCTGTTTCAATCAACTCCATGCCATCGATTGAACAAATAGTAAATGGTGATGTCAATGTCACTAAATTAAGAGAAGTTGACGTGGTTGATTTACTAGGTAGAGAAGAAGTTAAATTGGACATGGATTCTATTTCTAACCAACTGACCAATAGATCGATTTTAGTAACAGGTGCAGGAGGTTCGATAGGTTCTGAAATTTGTCGACAGGTCATTCGTTTTAATCCTCAAAAACTCATATTAGTAGGTCATGGAGAAAACTCTATATATTTAATCGAAAAAGAGTTGAGAGTGAAATACAAACATAAGAATACAGAAATAATTCCGATCATTGCAGATATTCAAGATAGAAATAGAATAGTTGATATTATTAGCGAACATCAACCGGATATAATTTACCATGCGGCTGCACACAAACATGTCCCTCTAATGGAATACAACCCAACTGAGGCAGTTAAAAATAACATTTATGGAACAAAAAATGTTGCGGAAGCGGCCAAAGAATACGGTGTGGCTTCTTTTGTTATGATTTCAACCGATAAAGCGAATAACCCGCCTAATGTTATGGGAGCGACTAAGCGCATTGCAGAGATGATTGTGACGAGTTTAAATGAACCAGGCAAAACTAAATTTTCCGCTGTTCGTTTTGGTAATGTACTAGGTAGCAGAGGAAGTGTGGTTCCGCTGTTTAAAGAACAGATTGAGTGCGGCGGACCTATTACAGTCACAGATTTACGAATGACTAGGTACTTTATGACAATTCCAGAAGCGAGCCGATTAGTTTTGCAGTCTGGCGCGTTAGCAAATGGTGGTGAAATATTTATTTTAGATATGGGCGAACCAGTAAAAATAAGTGATCTAGCTAAAAAAATGATTAAGTTAAGTGGTTATACGGAAGAAGAAATTAAAATTGTTGAATCTGGAATTAGACCTGGTGAAAAGTTATATGAGGAATTATTGGTAGATAAAGAAAAATCACCAAATCAAGTTCATGAGAAAATATTTGTTGGAAATATAAGCGGTTATGAGGCTTCCTATGTACTTGATTTTGTAGAACAATTACCCCATGATAGACAAAAATTGGCAAAGGACTTGGTAGCATTTGCTAATAACTCAAGTAAAAACAACTATTAATTTGGAGAGTGTAAAATGGAGAAAAAAATATTTTTATCATCGCCTCATATGAGTGAAGAAGGCTACGAACAACAATATATTAATGAAGCTTTTGAAACAAATTGGATTGCACCCTTAGGGGAAAATGTTGATAAATTTGAAGAAGAGCTAGCAGACTATGTAGGCAGTGAGAATGCAGCTGCGTTGTCTTCAGGGACTGCCGCACTGCATTTGGCTTTGAAAGCAGCAGAAGTTGGTGATGGGGATATTGTTTTTTGCCAAAGTTTGACTTTTTCAGCTTCTGCTAACCCAATTATTTATCAGAATGCCAAACCGGTTTTTATTGATAGCGATAAGGAAACGTGGAACATGGATCCGACTGCGCTAGAAAAAGCTTTTGAAAAATATACACCTAAAGCGGTTATTGTGGTACATTTGTATGGGTTATCAGCAAACATGGATGAAATCAAAAGAATTTGTGATAAACACAATACCATCCTCATTGAAGATGCAGCTGAAAGTTTAGGAAGCAAATACAAAGGCGTTAGTACAGGAACCATTGGTGACTATGGTATTTTTTCTTTTAATGGGAATAAAATCATTACAACTTCAGGTGGCGGTATGTTGGTTTCCAATAATGAAGAAAAAATTGCTAAATCAAGATTTTGGGCAACTCAAAGTCGAGATCAAGCACCACACTATCAACATTCTGAATTAGGCTTTAATTACAGACTAAGTAATGTTCTTGCGGGAATTGGAAGAGGGCAATTGAAAGTCTTAAATCAACGCGTACAAAAAAAACGTGAAATTTTTGATTTCTATAAACAAGAGTTATCTTCGATTGATGGGATTGTTTTTCCACCAGAAAATTCGTGGGATTACTCAAATCATTGGTTAAGTGTGGCTTTATTTTATGGAAAAGTAAAACCAAATGATGTTATGTCAAAATTACAAGAATTTAATATTGAAAGTCGCCCCTTATGGAAGCCGATGCATTTACAACCTTTTTTTGAGAAGTTTGATTTCATTGGAGCAGGAGTCTCAGAAGAATTATTTAAGTTCGGGGTGTGCCTACCAAGCGATACTAAAATGACGATGGATGAGTTAAAAAAAGTGGTCGAAATCATTAAAAGTTTAGACTAACGAAGGGGATGGGTGAAGGTAATGTATCGCCTTTTTATTAAAAGAACACTAGACATTATACTATCTCTTATCGCGTTAATAGTACTGTCACCTTTAATGTTAATTATTTTTCTATTAGTAAGAGTGAGATTAGGAGCACCAGTGATCTTTAAACAAGAAAGACCTGGAAAAAACGAAAAACTTTTTAATATGTACAAATTTAGAACAATGACAAATGCCAAAGACTCGTCTGGTGAATATCTACCTGATGATGTGCGATTAACCTCATTTGGTAAGTTTTTAAGATCAACTAGTTTAGATGAATTACCTGAACTATGGAATATCCTTAAGGGTGAGATGTCTATTGTAGGTCCAAGGCCGTTATTGGTAAAATATTTACCACTATATTCGGAAGAGCAAAGAAAAAGACATAGTGTTCGTCCAGGCCTAACAGGGTTAGCGCAAGTCAATGGAAGAAATGCCATAAGCTGGGAATCAAAATTTGATTTAGATATAAAATATGTTAGTCGAATCACTTTTTTAGGAGATGCACGTATACTTTTGTTGACTGTAAAAAAAGTGTTTGGCCGTGAAGATATTCAATCAAGTACAAGCTCAACTATGGAAGAATTTAAAGGGTAGCCTCAATAAGGTTTTTACTAAGGAGTAAGGTGTTAATGGATATTTTATTTTTGTCAATTGCTTATCCCAAAAAAGGAAATAGTAATTTGTATTCTGACTTGGCAATTGAACTAGTGAATGCTGGTCATCACGTGACAGTAGTTACAGTTGAAGAGCATCGAGATATTTCTGAAACTTCTTTAGGGGTTGAAGGGGAAATTGAAAGGCTAAGGGTTCGTGTAGGCAATCAATTTGGTGTGGGGTTAATTGAAAAAGGGCTGACCACTTTAAAAACAACGCCTTACTTAAAAAAAGCCATTCATTCATTTTTAGGAGAACGAACATTCGACCTAATATTATATTCAACACCTCCGGTTACTTTTGCTGGGGTGGTTAAGTTTTGCAAAAAAAAATTTAGAGCTAAGACTTATTTAATGTTAAAAGACATTTTTCCTCAAAATGCTGTTGATTTAGGTATGATTAAAAAGAATAGTATTATTTATAAATTTTTTAAAAGAAAAGAAAAACAATTATATGATTACTCAGATCAAATTGGTTGTATGTCCAAAGCAAACATTGAATTTGTGGAGAAACAATTTCCAGGACTCTATAGTGACCGATTAGAGCTTTTTTACAATAGTAAAAAAATCCTACCGTTTGTTAAATCGGAAAGGAATTTAACTAGATCAAAATATAACTTACCTCAAGATAAAATTATCTTTGTATTCGGCGGTAATTTAGGAAAACCCCAAGGCATCGATTTTCTAATTGAAGGAATTAATAAATCCAAATCAATTTTGGAGGCTCATTTCTTAATCATTGGAAATGGCTCAGAAGTTCAGCTGTTAGAAAGTTATTTGGAAAAAAGTGACTCAACTAATCTATCTTTTATGGGGAAACTTCCGAGCGATGAATATAATCAGATCATGAAAGCATGTGATGTTGGTTTAATCGTTTTGAGTTATAAGTTTACCATTCCAAATGTTCCATCAAGGATATTATCGTATATGCACGAGCAGATGCCGATATTTGCTGCTACAGATAGACATACTGATATTTCTCATTTGATTCTGGAAAATGCTCAATGTGGTTGGTGGTGTGAGTCTAAATCACCTAATGAGTTTTCAGAAAAGATTTCTCAAATTGTAAAGCAACATAAAGAATTCAGCAATCTTGGTAAAAACGGAAGAACTTACTTGGAAAGTGAATACGATGTAAAGTTATCAGTCAGTAACATAGAAAAATTTGTGTTAGGAGAATGAATATGTTTAAAGATAAAACATTATTAATCACAGGGGGAACAGGCTCTTTCGGTAATGCCGTTATGAAGCGATTTTTAGATACTGAAATAAAAGAAATTAGAATTTTTTCTCGTGATGAAAAAAAGCAAGATGATATGCGGAAAGAATATAAGAATGACAAATTGAAATTTTATATCGGTGATGTAAGGGATATTCAAAGTGTGAAAAATGCTATGCATAATGTTGATTATGTTTTCCATGCTGCTGCATTAAAACAAGTCCCCTCATGTGAGTTTTTTCCGTTAGAAGCAGTCAAAACTAATATCTTAGGAACTGAAAATGTATTAACAGCAGCTATAGAAGAAGGCGTGAAAAAAGTTATTTGCTTATCTACTGATAAAGCAGCATACCCAATCAATGCCATGGGAATTTCTAAGGCCATGATGGAGAAAGTATTCGTTGCTAAATCTAGAACTGTAAGTGATGATGAAACTTTGATTTGTGGTACTAGATATGGTAATGTAATGGCTTCACGTGGATCAGTTATCCCTTTGTTTATTGAGCAAATTAAGAATGGAGAACAGCTAACCATTACCGATCCAAATATGACTCGATTCCTAATGAGCCTTGAGGAAGCTGTAGAGTTAGTCATTTTTGCTTTTCATAATGCGATTGCAGGTGATATTATGGTTCAAAAGTCACCGGCTTCGACGATACGTGATTTAGCTCAAGCTCTGCAAGAATTATTCGGATATGAAAAAGAAATTAAGATTATAGGTACGCGACATGGTGAAAAGTTATACGAAACCCTACTGACAAAAGAAGAATATATCAAAGCCGAGAATTTAGAAGGCTTTTATCGTGTTCCGTCGGATAAACGTGATTTGAATTACGATAAGTTTTTTGAAGATGGTAGTGAAGAATTAACGGAACAAAATGAATATAATTCTCATAATACTCAATTGTTGAACATTGAAGAAATTAAAGAGAAGTTACTGAGTTTAGAGCTGGTTAGAAATGAGTTAGAAAGTTGGAATAGTTGATGAAGATATTAATTACTGGTTCCAATGGTTTTATTGGGCAAAATTTAATTGCAGAGTTGAAGAATAGAAATTATGAAGATTTACTGTTAGTTGACAAAGAAACTAGAGAAGAAGACTTAGAAAAATATTGTAGTCAAGCAGATTTTATTTATCATCTAGCAGGAGTAAATCGACCTGAAAATATTGTTGAATTTCAAGAAGGCAATGTCGATTTTACTGACAAAATGTTAGGTTATTTAAAGACGTATAAAAATGAAGCGCCAATTGTACTATCTTCATCTATTCAAGCTGAATTGGACAACCCTTATGGTGTTAGTAAAAAGATGGGGGAAGAGCTATTGTTTTCGTTTGGTGAGTCAAATGGCTCAAAAGTAATAGTTTATCGTTTTCCTAATGTCTTTGGTAAGTGGTGTCGACCTAATTACAACAGTGCTATTGCTACATTTTGCTACAATATTTCTCATGGCAAAGACATTCAAGTTAATGATTCAAATGTTATAATGAATTTGGTCTATATAGATGATGTTGTTAGTGAATTGATCAATGGATTAGATGGGAAAGAGTTTAGCAATGGAAAGTATTGTTCAGTCAATGTCGTTTATACGCAGAAACTTGGGTGGATTGCTGATACAATCAAATCTTTTTCTGAATCCAGAATTAATAAAGTAATCCCCAATATGGGTGACGACTTAACTAAAAAATTATATAGCACTTATTTAAGTTATCTTGATGAAAAAGATTTTTCTTATTTATTAAAAATGAATGTTGATGATCGAGGTTCTTTTACTGAGTTTATAAAGACGAAAGATGCGGGGCAAGTATCAATTAATATTTCAAAACCCGGGATTGTAAAAGGCCAACATTGGCATCACACCAAGAATGAAAAATTTTTAGTTGTCAGCGGTCAAGGCGTGATTAGATTTAGAAAAATTGGTAGTGATGAAGTTATTGAATATTTTGTTAGTGGGGAAAAACTAGAAGTTGTTGACGTACCTGTCGGTTATACACATAATATTGAAAATAATAGTGAAAAAGAAATGGTAACAGTGATGTGGGCAAATGAGCCATTTGATCCAGAAAATCCTGATACGTTTTATTTGGAGGTTTAAAATGAAAAAGTTAAAAGTAATGACAGTTGTTGGAACTCGCCCAGAAATTATTCGTTTGTCTGCTGTTATAAATAAGTTGGAAGAATCCGAGGCTATCGAGCATGTACTGGTTCACACTGGGCAAAATTATGACTATGAGCTTAATGAGGTTTTCTTTGAAGATTTCAAATTAAGAAAACCTGATTATTTTTTGAATGCCGCAGTTGGAACAGCTATTGAAACAGTTGGTAATATATTAATTAAAATTGATCCAATTCTTGATGAAGTAAGACCCGATGCTTTTTTAGTTTTAGGTGATACAAATAGTTGTTTATGTGCGATTGCTGCTAAGCGTCGTCAAATACCTATTTTCCATATGGAAGCAGGAAATCGTTGCTTTGATCAACGGGTACCAGAGGAAACCAATAGAAAAATTGTTGATCATACAGCTGACGTTAATTTGACCTATAGTGATATTGCTCGTGAATATTTGTTAAGAGAGGGCTTACCAGCAGATCGCATAATAAAAACAGGCAGTCCGATGTTTGAAGTATTAGAATCTCGGAAAAAAGACATTGAAAATTCTAAGGTATTAGAAGAGTTGAATTTGAACAAAGACGAATATTTTGTTGTTTCTGCTCATAGGGAAGAAAATATAAGTTCTGATGAGAATTTTTCTAACTTAGTTGATAGTTTAAATCTAATTGCTGAGACCTATCAATTACCAATCATTATTAGTACTCATCCAAGAACTATGAAGATGATAGAGCAAAAAGGAATTGAGTTTAATAGTTTTGTTAAAACCATGAAACCGATGGGTTTTAATGATTATAATAAATTACAAATTAATGCTAAAGCGGTGCTGAGTGATAGCGGTACTATCAGCGAAGAATCATCTATTCTTGGATTCAAGGCATTGAATATTCGTCAAGCTCATGAAAGACCGGAAGCGATGGAAGAGGCCAGTGTCATGATGGTAGGCTTAACAAGTGAACGGATTTTGGAGGGACTTGCTGTATTAGAAAGCCAAACGAAAGACACATTGAGATTGGTTGGAGATTATTCAATGCCTAATGTATCTGAGAAAGTGCTTAGAATTATTATCTCTTATACGGACTATATAAAAAGAGTAGTGTGGAGGAAGTAAATGATTGACTTTAATAAAAAAGTACTTGTTATTAGCAATAATCCGTTTAGTACTACACAAAATAATGGTAAAACCTTGTATTCCTTTTTTTTGGATTATAAATTGGAGAATGTAAGTCAGTTATATTTTAGCGAAGAGACTCCAGATATAGGAGAAGAAGTTAATTTTTTTAAAATAACGGACAAACAAGTTTTAAAAAAAAAAATAAATAGAAATTCATTATGTGGAGTTAAGGTGGAATATAATCTTAATGCTAGGCAAGTAATTCATAGCGAAGTGGGGAAAACGAAAAAAATTTTAAAAAACCATTTTTTTAGATTAGTGCGAGAAAAAATTTGGAAAAACAATTGGAAAAGTAAAGAGCTGGACAATTGGTTAGCTGAAGTAAATCCTGATATAATTTTCTTTTGTGCGGGGGATTTTGGTTCAGGCTATGATATTACCAACTATATTAGTAAAAAATTTGAAACAGATCTGATAGTTTATATGACTGATGATTATATTTTACCTAGAAGTAACGCTTCTTATTTTGCTAAGAAAAGACAAGAATTTATAAAGAAAAAAGTGCAAATAACCCTAAATGAAACGGATTTGTTTTATACTATATCAAAAGAAATGAGTCAAACGTATGAAGAACTTTTTAAAGTTAAGAGTGATATAATACTAAATATGGCTGAAATACCGAACCACAAAAAAGAGAGTGAAAAAAAAACAATTTTAAAACTAGTTTATGCAGGTGGACTTCACCTTGGCCGAGATAATGTATTAGTTGCTTTAATTAATTCGATTGTTGTATACAATCGGACTCATAATCAAAAGGCGTTCTTAGAAGTATACTCGAATACAATACTTACTGAGAAAGAGAAAAAAAAATTCTGTATAGAAAATTCTAGTCATTTTTTTGGACAAGTTAATAAAAAAGAACTTGATCAGATATTATTGAAGTCGGACATACTGGTTCATGTTGAGTCTTATGATTCTAAGCAAATTGAGGCAACCTTATTGTCAATTTCAACTAAAATTCCTGAATATTTAGCTGTAGAGAAGCCTATTCTAGCAATAGGCCCTGAGCAAATCTCTTCGATGAGATATTTAAGTCAAACTAGTTTTTGTATTTATGATACTAAAGATTTAGAGTTAAAAGTTGAGAAGTTATTGGAGGATTCGGAATTAAGGGATAGACTAGCGGAGAACTCTAAGAGATTATTTTTTGAAAATCATGATAGAAAGGTGATTTCAGAAGAATTCTTGACTAGGCTTACGAATGTGAAAAGAAGACTTGGCAAAAATTAAAGGAGAAGGTATGTTATTGTATAATCAAATTAATTCGAATGAAATAGGGGAGACTAAGCTAAAGAAATATGATTTGATCTTATTATGTTTATGTATTGTAGATACTCTATTTTTTCCATATATAAAGTTTATTTCTGCTAGTATTAGTATGATCTTACTTCCAATATGGTTTATCTTTAATTTTACTAGATTAAATCTATCAAAACGGAATACTATAATACTTACAGCAATGATTTTTATGATTTTGAGTTTCTTAATTTCAACAGTAACTGTCCCCTCCTTTGCTCCTGGTTTAGGAGGTGTTTTGATAAATGTTATTAGTACGAATTTAAAAAATCTTGTAATTATCTTGTATGGATTACTTTATTGTGTATTTTACGAATTTATATTTAACAAATGTAATGTTAGTTTAAAAAAAGTTTTAACACTTTACATTATATTTGTATTTCTATTAAGTTTAATATATATTATTAATCCTCAGCTTTATTTTAATGTAAGAGCATTTTGGACTATGGGAGGAAATGCGATTATTATTACTGATTCCTTAAGTATTTTTAGATATACAGGAACTTTCAGTGACCCTAATAACATAGCTACAGCTATTGTAGGAGTTTTTGCATTTTTGTGGTTTAATGAAAAAACAAGTGCTTTCTTAAAAGTGTTTAGCTTGATTACTACAACTATTATTTTAGTGTCGACAATGAGTAATACTGGAATAATTTGTTTTGCAATTGTCGGGTTTTGCATTATCGTGAATATGTCAAAAGAAGGAATGTTGTTTTTATTTAAAAATAAAAAAATCAATCTAAGCACATTTTGGATGTTTTTTTTCTTATGCTTATCTC
This sequence comes from uncultured Vagococcus sp., assembly GCF_963518325.1. Lineage (NCBI taxonomy): Bacteria > Bacillati > Bacillota > Bacilli > Lactobacillales > Enterococcaceae > Vagococcus > uncultured Vagococcus sp. The sequence goes on from NZ_CAUQJB010000023.1 coordinate 60,967, forward strand.
TACCATTATTGATATATGGAGGTAAATTACTAAGTAATAATGAAATTTTTGAAATAGCTTTTAATAGAATTGAAAGTAACTCTGGAGAGTCAAGGTTTACTATTTGGATGGATCTCATACAAAAAAATAATTTTTTAAAATATTTAATTATTGGTCAGGGAGGAACTATCATAAACGACGGCAGAGTAAGAGCTCCACATAATGGTCATTTCTTTATGTTTCTTGGATATGGGTTTATCGCTTACGTTACTTTCTTAATATCACTATTCAAATTTGATATAAGTAGGATAAAAAAATATGTATTTCTCATTCCATTTTTTATTGGTTTCACTTTAAATGTAGGTATATATGAACCTAGATATATTAATTTATTAGTTTTACTTATTGCTGCAAATAATGTTGTGGAACAAAGAGAACAGAAACAAAAGGAGAATAATTTTGGAATCTAAAATTAGTGTTATTGTTCCTGTGTATAATTCAGAGCGTTTTGTTTCGAAGTGCATAGAATCTATAATTAATCAAATATATTTAAATTTGGAAATTATTATCATAAATGATGGTTCAACTGATAGGTCAACTCAAATTTGTGAATATTACGCTAAAATTGATTCAAGAATAATTTTGATAAATAAGCAAAATTCGGGTGTTTCTGATTCTAGAAATATTGGAATAAAAGTTGCAAGTGGAGAATATATTGGGTTTGTTGACAGTGATGACACTATAAGTAGTAATTTTTATTTTAATTTAATGGAATTAATGGTGAGTAATAATTCAGATGTAGGTGTTTTAGGAAATTATCTTGTTAATACTAGAAATATTTCAATTTTAACTAATCAGGAAACTTATTTCCTAGATGGAATTGAGGCGAAATCACGATTACTTACCTTAGAATTCCCGACTTCATTATGGGCATACTTATATAAAAAAGAGATTATTACTAATCAGGAGCTAAATGGACAGATTCATTTTTTTGAAGATTTTGATTTCAATTACAGGGTACTAACTTCTGCGAAAAAAATTACAGTTTTAAATAAGCATTATTATTTTTATAACAGTAATGAGTACAATGTTAATAGTGAAAGTCTTAGTGGACGGAAATTGACTTGTTTGGAAATATATAATCTTATATTAAATTTTGATGAAAGATTGGATATTGAGAAAGCTCAGTTTTTTCGATCTCATTTTGCTATTTCAATGATAATAAATTTGAGTAAACATAGTGTGACAGAAAAAGATTACAAAAAAGATATTCGGAGAGAATGTGTAACTATGATTTCAGATATTACTAAATCTTCGTGGGTCCCGCTTGCTTACAAATTATTAATAGTAATGTTTATAGTATTTCCTAGTCTGACAACTAAACTGTTATCTATTAAATATACAAGGAAAATAAAAAGTGAGGGAACAAAAAATTGAAAAAAATTGGAATTGTGACCATTGTTGATTACGATAATTACGGAAATCGTTTACAAAACTATGCCGTTCAAGAAATTCTTAAAAGTTATGGCTTTGAAGTTGAGACTATAAAAAATGTTCCTGTAAATGAAGAAAATTCAAAAATAATTTCCAAAATTCGTAATGCTAATATAAAACTCATATTAGGTAAGTTGAATCAATTGATGTTAAATATTTTAAAAAAAAGTGACAAAGTTTATATAGATGCTTTGAATCAAAGAAGGAAGTCATTTTTAGAGTTCACTAATAATAATATAAGTGAGTCTGATTTTGTAATTAGTCCAAAATCAATTCCTTTAGGACTAGCAGAAAAATATGATTATTTTGTAGTAGGAAGTGATCAAGTTTGGAATTATAATTTTAGATTTGGATCTTCGCTTGATTTTTTGACATTTGCTCCTAAAAACATTCGAATTGCACTTTCTCCAAGTTTTGGTGTTTCAGAAGTTTCACCTAAGTATGTAGAAAAGTATTCAAAGTGGTTAAGTGAATTCAAGTATCTTTCGGTTAGAGAAGAGGCTGGAGCTAAGATAATAAAAAAACTTATTAATCGAGATGCATCGGTTTTAATTGATCCGACAATGATGTTTGATTTACTAAAATGGGAACAATTATTTATAGCGTCAAAATACAAACCAAAAAATAAATACATTTTGACCTATATCTTGGGAAATTTGAACGAACATAAACAAAAGGAAATAAATAATTTTGCAATAAAAAATAACCTAGTTATATTTAATTTAGCAGATAAAAATAATACGGAGGGCTTTTCAGTTGGACCATCAGAATTTTTAGATTTAATAAATGATGCAACTGTATTTTTTACTGATTCTTTTCATGGTTCGATTTTTTCAATATTATTTCAAACACCGTTTGTAGTTATTGACAGAGAGGATAAAACTCAATCAATGAATTCTCGGTTAGAAACACTTTTAAAACGATTTAATTTGCAAGATAGAAATTATTGTAATATTCAAAATGAAAGTGATTATTTGAATACAGATTTTACAAATATTAATAAAATATTGATAGAAGAAAGAACCAAGATGAATGATTTTTTATCAAAAGCACTAAGTTCTGATGAAGGCTAATCTCTAAGTTATTTTGTTCGTATTTAAGCTTTTATAATTAATTGACATATGTTTTACTACTTTTGATACTAATTTTTTATTGTAATAGGATTCACCAGTCATTTGAAATTTTTTTAGATGACTTATGGAAGATAATTAGAAAAATTTATAGAATGCAATTGTTAAATCACTCTATGAATAATGGAAAACGAGGGATATGAAATGGTGAAATCTAGACTTAAGGAAACCGTAGTTAATCAAGGGTTTTGCGTGGGATGTGGGGTTTGTGCAGTAGAATGCCCATTAAAAGTAACTATGAAAATTAATCAATTAGGTATGATTCAGGCGGATATCGATGAAAATAAACTAACAGATGATGAAGAAAAGTCCATTTCAAAAGTATGTCCTTTCTCTGATGATAGTGAAAATGAGACTGTTTTAGGAGGTAAAATATTTGGCTCAAATGATAGCCTTAAGTACCATGAAAATACGGGTTATTATTTGAATTCTTATGCGGGTTATGTTAAGAGTGGTGAATATAGAGAAAAAGGTAGTTCTGGTGGTATGGGGACTTGGTTATCCAGTAAACTTCTAGAAAGTAGAATGGTTGACCATGTAATACATGTAAAAGAGAAAAATGAAAACCCAAATGAATTATTTAGCTATCAAATAACTTCAAATTGTATAGAATTACGTAGTGGAGCCAAGTCTAAATACTATCCAATTGAAATGTCAGAAGTACTAAGATTTGTAGAACAGAACCCAGGAAATTATGCTTTAGTTGGAATCCCTTGTTTCATTAAGGGCTTTAGGCTGATTTCAAATGAAAATCCTATTTTAAAAGAATCAATAAAATATACAATTGGTTTGGTTTGTGGTCATTTGAAAAGTACTTTATTTGCCCAATCAATTGGTTGGGAGTTGGGAATTGAACCATCAAAACTAAAAAAAATTGATTTTAGAAATAAGTTAGAAGGAAGAAAATCAAGTGATTATGCAGTTGAGGTTGAAGGAGATAATAGAATAGAAAGGGCTAGAATAAAGACGTTAATCAGTACCGATTGGGGACACGGTTTATTTAAGTATAAGGCTTGTGATTATTGTGATGATGTTTTGGCTGAATTATCTGATATTACTATAGGTGATGCATGGCTGCCAAGATATGAAAACGATAGTGAAGGGACAAATCTTATAATAGTTAGAAATCAAGAGATTCAAGATTTACTTGATAAAAACCAATCTGAAATTTTTATTGAAGAATTAAGTATGGATGAAGTTTATCAATCTCAGGCTGGCGGTTTTAGACATAAGAAAGAGGGCTTAATGCATCGCTTATATTTGGAAGATCAAAAAGGAAGTTGGAGACCTCAGAAAAGAGTAAAAGCAAAATATGAGAGCAATAATAGTAGAAGAAAGACTTATGAAATTAGGATAAAATTGAGAGAATTTAGTTATAAGTATTTTTTAGAAGCATTATCTGCTGAGAATTTTAGCTTTTTTTCAAATAAAATAATTATATTGATTGATCAGTGTAATAAAATTGCACGAGGTAACATGGTTAATAGAATTATTCGAAAAATAAAATCAAGTTTAGGTTGAACTTATATTAAGGAAGTAATTGAACAATGCAAAATTCAAAATATAAATCATTGGTAAATAATTCGTTAATTTTTGCAATTGGAAATATAGGTAGTAAGCTGATATCTTTTTTAATGGTTCCTTTGTACACAAGAGTATTAACTGAAAGCGAGTTTGGAACTACTGACTTTTTATTAACGATCACATCTTTGCTCTTACCCGTGGTTTCTTTAAATATTTTTGAGTCAGTTATTAGGTTTTTGCTTACTAAAGACTCGAGCAAATCAAAAATATTTTCAAATGCTTTTTTTATCTCTTGCATTAGCAGTATTCTCATTATTATAGTCACTATACCATTGTACTTGTATTATAAAAATACGCTAATCATTTATTTGGGTATTTTATTGATTGCACAACTTCATCAAAGTGTTCTTGCGCAGTATGCAAGGGGTTCTGGATTTATTAAAGAGTATGCTATTAACGGAATTGTAATGACTGTTGGTCTTGTTTTGATGAACATTATATTGTTAGTAATTTTTAATTTTAAAATCGAAGGATATTTGATATCAATTATATTTTCAAATATTGTTTCAATTGTGTATTTATCAATAAAAGTGAAAATTTTTAAAGAAATTGTTATTGATTCAATTGAAATTTTGGAGTTAAAAAAGATGCTACTTTACAGTCTTCCTCTAATTCCTCACTCATTGATGTGGTGGGTAATAAATGCTGCAAGTCGATTTCTGATTATATATTTTTTATCGACTGCTGCTAATGGTTTGTTTGCAGTTGCGAGTAAAATCCCAACAATACTCAATGTTATTTATTCGATTTTTATACAGGCTTGGCAAGTTTCTGCTTTCGAGGAGTTTGAGTCTTCGGATAATGAAGGTTTTTATTCAAACGTATTTCAATATTTAAGTACAGCAATTTTAATAGTTGCTTCTGTAATTTTGCTAGTTGTTAAACCTCTAACTATGATTATTGCATCTCCGGCATTTTTTGAGTCTTGGAATATTGTGCCATTGTTATTGTTAGCTACAGTTTTTTCTTGTTTTTCTACTTTTTATGGTACAATTTACACTGCTGCGATGAAAACTACTCGAGTTTTGGTTTCATCGTTAGTGGGAGGGATACTGACAGTTGTTTTAAGTTTAGGCTTGATTCCAATAACTGGGCTTATAGGTGCGGCTACTGCAAATTGTTTTGGCTTTTTTATAATGTGGATTGTAAGAATTATTGATACTAAAACAATTGTTTCTATACGAATTTCTAAATCTTTTATTATGGGATTGTGTGTGCTAGTATTTCAAGTAATATGCAGAATCACAATTAGTTCTGGCGTAATTAGTGTGTGTCTGCAAGTTTTCCTAACAATTTCGATAATTATTGTTTTCCATAAAAATTTAAAAGTTATCGTAATGAAATTATTAAGACGTTAAACCTTTTGTAGATAGATTATGTATTTCTTGAGGTATATTAAAGTTGTTCGGTGACTTATAAGTTCTTAACACCTTTGTCACTATTGACTAAATACAGATGAATGAAAAATGAAGACTTCTAGTCATTAAATAATCATTGATTTGAAAAGTTCCCGGGAGGAAAGACAATGGAAAATAGAACGAACTGGTTGTGGATGAGAGCTATGGCGATTATAGGAGTCATTGCTATACATTCTACAGCTAACTCAGTATCATTAATAAGTTTTCCGGGTGTGTTTTTCTTGCTTATTAATCAAGTGTCAAGGTTTGCTGTTCCAACATTTTTAATAGCTTCTGGATTTGGTCTAACAGTTTCAAAAAAATATAATGAACCGTATTTTCTTTTTTTATACAATAGATTGAAAAAAATAATTATTCCTTACGTACTTTGGTCTGCGATATATTTTATATTATCTGGAGGAGAAAGTGTAACAATTTTTTTAGCTAATTTAGTTTTAGGGTTAAATTACTCGCATTTATATTATGTGGTTATACTGGTATTTTTTTATGTAACGTATCCTTTTTTTTACAAAGTGGCCTCTATTAAACCCGGCATTCAACTAATTACAACTATTTCTATTTGTAGCCAATTAATGGCATTTATACCGGGGTATTTTTTTTGGAATACGAGTTTAAATGTAATAAGTTGGTGTCTCTTTTTCTCTTTTGGTATATTTTTAGCAAAATCAAATATGAGCTTATCGATTAATCCAGTTACTCTATTTGGTGGTTCAGCGATATTAATGTTATTGTCGACAATTATTATTTTATCATTTAGAGGAGGTGAAATAGCAACTACCACACTCAGACCATCAGTCTCGTTGTACTCTTTTTTCTTTGTTATGATGATGCTTTCTTTCAAAATAAAAAAAGAGAGTATTATCATCAACTTTTTTGCAAAGAATTCCTTTCAGATTTATCTCTCTCATGGGTTATTTTTAGCGGTTATGTCTAAGGCACTATTTAAAGTAGGGGCTAATGCAAGTAGCTTTATGTATGTTCTGATTTGTTTTGTAGGTACACTTATTTTAACTTCAATTTTTGTTTATTTTCTTAATAATGTAAATTTGTTACTAAATAATTTAAATACTGATAAATAAAATGATTTATAATTTCAGTATTTTTAATTATTTTTATAAAAAAGAAAGTGTGATTAGCATTTTCTTTGGTTATTTTTGAGTTTCAATTTCGAATAAAGATAATTCCTTGTCAATATGTTATAAGCATTATTAAAATTAATGATGCTTTTTTGTTTTTCCAATTTTTAACACTAATTTATTATCTTATCACGTGGTTTTCGTATATAATAGAAGAAGCATGATTATTGCTCATAAAGAATAATATCCAAAAATAGGAGGAAGTAGAATGACAGTATTAGTGACAGGGGCGGATGGGTTTATTGGAAGCCACTTGGTAGAAGAATTGGTAAGAAATGGTGAGAAGGTTAGAGCGTTTGCTTACTACAATTCATTTAATACATGGGGATGGCTGGACACTCTTCCTAAAGAGGTACTATCTGAGATAGACGTCTTCACAGGCGATATTAGAGACCCTAACGGTGTTAGAGAATCAATGAAGGGAATTGATTCTGTTTATCACTTAGCTGCCTTAATAGCTATTCCATTTAGCTATCATTCACCAGATTCATATGTGGATACTAATATAAAAGGAACATTGAATGTCCTACAGGCTGCAAAAGATTTAGACACAAAGCGAGTATTAGTAACATCGACCTCAGAAGTTTATGGAACAGCCAAGTATGTACCAATTGATGAAAATCATCCTTACCAAGGCCAATCACCTTATTCAGCCACGAAAATTGGGGCTGATAGAATCGCGGAATCTTTCCATAAAAGCTTTGAGATGCCGATTACGATTGTGCGTCCTTTCAACACCTATGGACCGAGACAATCTGCACGCGCAGTTATTCCAACCATTATCACTCAGTTACTAGCGGGTAAAGAAGAAATAAAATTGGGATCACTAACGCCAACCCGGGACTTTAACTACGTCAAAGATACCGCCAATGGCTTTATTAAGATTGAAAAAGAATTAACAACGATTGGTGAGGAAATCAATATTGCAACACAGCATGAGATTTCAATCGGTCAACTGGCTCAGGAAATGATTGACCAAATTAATCCTAAGGCTAAAATCATCACTGAAGATGAACGTTTACGACCTGAAAAAAGTGAAGTAAATCGCTTGTTGGGATCAAATGAGAAAATCAAACAATTCACTGACTGGGCCCCACAGTACACCTTAAAGGAGGGACTAGCTGAAACTATTGAATTTTTGAAAAATAATATGGACAGTTATAAGACAGACATATACAATGTATAGAAAATAGGGGGAATCACATTATGTCAGATCGTTTTATTCCGTTATCAGTTCCGAATCTTAAAGGAAATGAATTGAAATACTCAACTGAAGCCATTAAGGACGAGTGGGTATCAACAGGTGGAGGCTATATCAATTTATTTGAACAAAATATCGCCAACTATCTTGGGGTGGATGAAGCTGTAGCAGTTCAAAGTGGCACAGCAGGTTTGCACTTAAGCCTCATCCAGAGTGGTGTCAAAAACGGAGACGAAGTTTTGACAGTTCCTCTAACCTTTATTGCGGCGGTTAACCCGATAAAATACGTTGGAGCGGATCCAATTTTTATTGATTGTGATGATTCTTTGTGTATGGATCCAGTCAAATTACAACAATTTATCGATGAGAATTGTGTCCTTAAAGAGGGTGTATTGGTCAATCAATTGACTCATAAAGCAATCAAGGCTATTTTAGCTGTTCATGTGTTTGGTAATTTACTTGATTTAGAAGGGATCATGGCGATTGCCAAGACATATAATCTAGTGGTAATTGAGGATGCGACTGAAGCCTTAGGCTCGTACTATCTTGATGGTGCTTATAAAGGGAAGTATGCCGGCACCATTGGTGATTATGGCGTTTATTCTTTCAACGGCAATAAAATCATCACTTCTGGTGGTGGAGGCATGGTTGTTGCTAAAGAGAAGCAAAATTTATCTTATATCAAATACTTATCAACCCAAGCTAAAAATGATACGTTGAATTTTATTCATGATGATATCGGCTTTAATTATCGCATGACAAATGTTCAGGCAGCAATGGGAGTGGCTCAGTTAGAACAACTGGAGCAATTTATTGAGACAAAAAAATCTAATTATTCCTTATATAAAGAACTATTGAAAGATAATGCAGATTTAGAACTATTACCATTTAAGTCAGATATAAGACCTAATTATTGGTTTTACTCTCTGATTCTAAAAAAAGAAATACCTGTTGCGACGATAATTGCTAAACTACAAGAAAAAGGGGTTCAGACACGTCCAATTTGGGGGTTAATCAGTCATCAAAAACCATATCTTGATTGCTACGCTGAAAATACAGAAGTAGCAGAAAATTATGTTAAAAAGGTCATCAACGTCCCTTGCAGCTCTAACTTGCAGAGTGAAGATGTAGAATTTGTTGTTGAAATGCTTCAAGCTGTTTTAAATGAGGAGGGCTAATTGTGGAACTAAATGAACTGACTATTTCTTCTGTGGCCAGTGTAAAAAAGGCTATGGAGAAGATGGACCAGAATGCTAAAAAGATTATCTACGTTGAAGATAATAATAGACTGATTGGTTCACTATCTGACGGGGATATTAGACGCTATATATTGAAGGATGCTTCAATTCAAGAGGCGGTTACTAATGCCATGAATGCTACCCCTTTTTCAATAAAAAAATCTCAGCTAAGTGAAGCTCAGCTGAAAATGAAAGAATTGAAAATCAACTCAATTCCAGTCTTAAATGACGATTTGACGATTGATTATATTATATTTAGTGACAATCAATTTACTCATAAAAAGTCGATTAGTAATCAAGTGGTGATTATGGCAGGTGGTAAGGGGAGTCGGTTGTATCCTTATACGAAAATTTTGCCTAAGCCATTGATCCCGATTGGCGATACACCAATTATGGAGCGGATTATTGATAAATTTGCGGATGTTGGTTGTCGTGATTTTTTGATTAGTGTTAACTATCGTAAAAATATGATTAAAAGTTACTTTGAGGATGAGCCAAGAGCTTATGATTTGAACTTCATTGAAGAATCAGTTCCATTAGGCACAGGAGGTAGCCTGTCGTTAATGAAGGAATTTATTACAGATACGTTTTTCGTTTCAAACTGTGATATTTTAGTTGATGCTGACTATACTGAAATTATTGACTTTCACAAGTCACAAGAGTATGATATCACCTTCGTGGCTTCGTTGAAAAATACGCAGATTCCTTATGGGGTTTTAAAGCTTAGTGAAGAGGGATTATTCGAGAGTACAGTTGAAAAGCCGGAATATAGTCATTTGATCAATACCGGTATGTATGTTTTTGAACCTAAATTTCTTGAGTTAGTGCCGAACAATGAATTTGCCGATTTACCAGATATTATTATGGCAGCAAAATCACAAGGTTATAAAATTGGTGTTTTCCCTGTAAGTGAAAATGCCTGGCTAGATATGGGGCAGTTTACTGAAATGGAAAACATGATGGAAAAGTTAGGTGTTAAATAAATGATTCCTATTTTACTAATGGGTGGCGGAGGTCACTGTAAAAGTGTGATTGATTCGATTGAACAAGCTCAAATTTTTGAAGTCGTTGGTATCACTGACTTAGAAACGAAAAGAGGGCTTACTGTTTTAAACTATTCAATAGTTGGGACAGAAGATGATTTAGTTCAGTGGTTTGAAAAAGGTGTTACAGATTGTTTCATCACATTAGGCAGTATTGGGAATTCTGCGATTAGAGAGAAACTATATAGAAAAGCCAAAGAAATTGGCTTTTCTTTTCCCGTTATTCAAGATAAAAGTGCCATTGTCTCAGAACATGTGACTATTGACGAAGGCACTTTTATTGGTAAGGGAACAATCATTAATGCAGATGTTGTCATTGGAGCTAATGCGATTATTAACTCAGGAAGTATAATCGAGCATGATTGTCACATCGATGCCTATACCCATATTGCGCCAGGAACAACTCTTAGTGGTGGGGTGTCGGTTGGTACTCATACTCACATCGGCACTAATTCATCTGTGATTCAATCTGTTCAAATAGGCAGTCAAACGTTAATTGGGGCTGGAAGCGTCGTGTTAAAAAATATTGAAGACAATTGCGTTGCATACGGCAATCCTTGTAAGAAAGTAAACTAAGCATACTTTCTTACGAGAGACGGGTGTGGGCAAGTTTGTCAGGAGGAATATCATGAATATTGGAGTAATTGGTTTAGGTTCTATGGGGAAACGCAGAATTAGATTGACACAAGAGGCCTTTCCAGAGTTAACTTTAGTTGGCGTTGATTTTAGAGAAGATCGACGTCAAGAGACTGAAAAATTATTTGAAATTAAAACGGCAGACTCCCTTACAGAAGCAAACAAATTGTTTCAATTAGATGCTGTCTTTATTTGTGCGTCACCTGTCACTCATGAAGTCATTATTTTAGAAGCATTAAGAGAGTCTCTTCATGTTTTTACCGAAATCAATTTATTGAATAACTATTATGATCAAGCAATAGAGTTAGCAGCGAAACAAAATAAACTACTTTATATTTCGTCAACTTTTTTAAAACGAAGAGAAATTCAGTATATTAGGGAACAAGTGAAATCAGATGCTAAGTTAACGTATCGTTATCATGTAGGACAATACTTGCCTGATTGGCACCCCTGGGAGTCTTATAAAGACTTTTTCGTGGCGGACAAAAAAACAAATGGTTGTCGAGAAATTTTTGCAATTGAACTACCTTGGATTACTCAGGTTTTTGGTGATATTATTAGCTATGAACTAAGTTCGCAAAAAATCTCGTCTTTAGAGATAGATTATCCTGATTCGTATACACTTATCCTCCACCATGAGACCGGAATTGTCGGTTCTTTAAACGTGAATGTGGTCTCTCGAGTCGCCGTTCGAAACCTAAATATTATTGGTGAAGAAACGCAAATCGATTGGGATGGCACACCGGGCGGTTTAAATCAGTGGGGTGAAAAGCAAAAACAGATGGTGCCAATTCAGTTGTATGGAGACTACACGAGTGATGATAATTATTCTCGAACTATTATTGAAGATGCTTACTTAGAAGAAATTAAAGAGTTTATCAAATTGTTGAAAAGTCAAACAGAGAAAGCCAGCTATACCTTTTTGGATGATAAAAAAATTATTGACTGGATCAATAACTTTGAGGAGGAATAATAGATGAAAGTGATTTTTTTTGGTTTAGGTTCAATTGGAAAAAAACATCTTTCTAATTTAAGACATATTTGTGAGACGCGAAATATAACTTTAGATGTTCATGCTTATCGATCTAACAAAAGAACTGGGCAAGATATATTAGGAGTTAAGACCGTTTATGACCAATCTTTGTTGGACAATGATTATGATGTCGCATTTATAACCAATCCAACCGCCTTTCATTTAGAAACTTTAGAAACTATCATGGGAAGAGCAAATTACATTTTTCTGGAAAAGCCAGCATTTTCGAAAAATCAGGCTATTACTCAATTTAAGTCCATTGAAACAACTATTTATGTGGCTGCGCCTCTAAGGTATAAAGCTGTCATGGAAAAGTTGAAATCACTCGTATCAGAAAAACGAATCTTGAGTGCCCGTGTTATTTGTTCGACATATTTACCTGATTGGCGGAATGATGACTATCGTCAAAGTTACTCCGCTAATCCTGAATTAGGTGGTGGGATTGAATTGGATTGTATTCATGAACTAGACTATGTAATTGATTTATTTGGTTTTCCCCAAAAGAGTACCAGTTTAATGGGGCGTAAATCTGATTTGGAAATTAAATCAAATGATACCGCCCTTTATATTTTGGAGTATCAAGATAAATTTGTGGAAGTTCACTTGGATTATTATGGTCAAGTTCCACAACGCAAAATCGAATTGATTACGGAAGATGGGCTAATAGAAGTTGACTTACTAAGCAATCGAGTGATTGATAAGGCAAACAATGAGGAAATCATCATCAACGAAAAGCCCAATGAAATGTATTTACGTGAATTAGTCTATTTCTTGGACAATGTTATAACGGAAAAAGAGAATCATAATAATTTAAATCATGCCAATCAAGTATTAAAATTGGCTAAGGAGTAAAATATGTCAATATTGATAACAATTTGTGGTCGCGCCGGTTCAAAGGGCCTGGCCAATAAAAATCTAAAAGAGTTTTATGGAAAACCTTTAATTGCTTATACGCTTTCTGCGATTGACTTGTTACAGAAGGAAATGGGCTTAGGGATTGATGTGGTCCTAAATACCGACAGTGAGGATTTACAAAGGTTGGCCTTGGAGTATTATCCTGTTTTGCTGGTCACTCGTAAGGAAGCATTAGCAAATGATACAGCTAGTAAAATATCAGTGATTCAAGATACCTATTTTCAAAGTAAAAACATGACAAATCGAGAGTATGATTTTGTCATTGATCTAGATATCACCTCTCCTTTAAGAACGGTAGCTGATATCAAACAGTTAATTCAACAAAAGATAAAAAATCGAGGGGCAGATGTGATTTTTTCAGTCGTGAACGCGCGTCGCAATCCTTTTTTTAATATGGTCAAGCGAGACAGTGATGGAAATGTATCTTTAGTAGTTCCTTCAAATTACACAGCGAGACAACAGGCTCCAAGTATCTATGAAATGAATGCGTCCATGTATCTGTACGATGTGGCTTTCTTAAGGAAAGATGTGCACATTTTTGATGGCATATGTGATGTTATTGAAATGAAGGACTATTTGATCTTAGATATTGACTCGGAGGAAGATTTTAGCTGGATGGAGTACCTTTATCCGAAGCATTTAGAAGAGGACAGTGACTTGAAAGACATATATGAGCATATTGATAGCTTAAAAGAGAATAAAGCTCTTTAACAGAAGAAGAGGAGGCTAAGAATGTCACACGTATACATAATTGCTGAAGCTGGCGTTAATCATAATGGCAGCATTGAACGAGCTAAGGAATTAATTGACAAAGGAGCCGAAGCCGGCGTCGATGCTGTTAAATTTCAAAGTTTTAAAGCTGAAAAGTTATTGACGAGAAATGCTGAAAAAGCCAGTTACCAAAAAGCTAACACAAATAATAATGACGAAAACCAATTTGATATGATTAAAAAATTAGAACTGGATTATGATAAACACGAAGAACTAATGAATTATGCTCAAGAAAAAGGCGTAACTTTTCTTTCATCAGGATTTGATTTAGATAGTTTGGATTTATTGACGGATCTAGAGATTGATATCTTTAAAGTGCCATCTGGAGAGATTACTAATTTGCCTTATTTGCGAAAAATAGCTAAAACAGGTAAACCAATTATTTTATCAACGGGAATGGCAACTATGGGGGAAATTGAAGAGTCATTAGAAGTTTTGCGAATCAATGGTGCAGAAGACATCACTATTTTGCATTGCAATACAGAGTATCCAACCCCGATGTCAGATGTCAATTTATTGGCAATGCAAACAATTGGCAATGCCTTCAAAATACCTGTTGGTTATTCTGACCATACCTTAGGCATCGAAATTCCAGTAGCTGCAGTGGCATTGGGCGCAACGGTCATCGAAAAACACTTTACATTGGATAAAACAATGGAAGGACCCGATCATAAAGCAAGTTTGGAGCCGGATGAGTTGAAAGCCATGGTTACTGCTATTAGAAATGTGGAGCGAGCTTTGGGAACGGGTATTAAAACGCCCTCCGATTCAGAGAAAAAAAATAAAGCCATTGCCAGAAAAAGTATCGTAGCAAAAACCACCATTAAAACTGGCGAAGTACTCACAGAAGATAACATCGATATTAAGCGACCAGGTACGGGGATTAATCCTATGCGTTGGGATCAGGTTGTTGGCTCGTTAGCAAGTAAAGATTATCAGATTGATGAGTTGATTGTATAATGAAGAAAATTTGTGTAGTAACAGGGACAAGAGCAGAATATGGCTTGTTATTTCCATTACTTGAAAAACTGAAGAATTCCAATGACTTTCAATTGCAGTTATTAGTGACGGGGTCTCATTTATCTCCAGAATTTGGCAATACCTATGAAATGATTGAAGCTGATGGTTTTCTCATTGATGAAAAAGTGGAAATTCTTTTAAGTTCGGATTCAAGTATTGGCATTTCCAAGTCGATGGGATTAGCTATTATCAGCTTTTCCGAATCACTAGAACGATTAAAACCAGATATGGTGATTGTTTTAGGTGATCGGTATGAAATATTTATGGCTGCTGCCGCTTGTTCGGTAGCGAGAATACCTATTTCTCATCTCCATGGTGGGGAGACGACTGAAGGAGCTTTTGACGAGGCTTTTAGACACTCGATTACAAAAATGAGCTGGCTTCATTTTACTAGTACTGAGGCCTACCGGCAACGTGTCATTCAATTAGGAGAAAATCCAGAGAGGGTCTTTAATGTAGGGGCAATTGGTATTGAAACGATTAATCGCCTTCAGCTGATGACCAAGAGTGAGCTAGAGGGGTCCTTAGACTTAACGTTCAAGGAAAACTTGTACCTAGTTACTTTCCATCCTGTTACGTTGGAAAATAAGTCATCGGAAGCTCAATTTAAAGAGTTAGTGAAATCCTTGGATAAATTGACAGATGCTACGATTGTTTTCACGAAAGCCAATTCAGATACAGATGGACGGATCATTAACCAACTGATTGATGAGTATGTAACTCGTCATGCCGATAAAGCTGTTGCATATAATTCCATGGGGCAACTGAGATATTTAAGTGCAATGAAAATCGCTACTGCGGTTGTTGGTAATTCTTCAAGTGGAATTATTGAAGCTCCTTACTTTAACGTTCCGACCATTAATATTGGCGATCGTCAAAAGGGACGAATTCAAGCAAGCACTATTATCAATTGCGAGGCGGAAGAGCTTTTAATCGATGAGGCGTTAAACCATGCAACAGTTGATAGCAAAACAACTGGTGATTCAGTTCATGGAGAGGGTAATGTCAGTGATCAAATAATTGATCAAATAAAAAAATCCCTTGATAAGGGCATCAGCTTAAAAAAAACATTTTACGATATAAAATAAATCAACGAGTGCCTCACAGAAGTAGTTGTGAATAAGCACTCGTTGATTTATTTTAACAACCCATTTTCATCTTCCTTAACAATGTAGGAAGGTCTTTTTTTTGTTTCCAAAAATATTTTTCCAATGTATTTTCCAATGATTCCCAAGCAAAGTAATTGCAACCCACCAATAAATAGGATGATGCAAACAAGAGAAGGCCAACCACTAGTGGGATCATTATAAAGCATGGTTCGAACGATGATAAAGATGGTAGCAATCACAGATCCAATACATGAAATTGCACCAATGTAAGAAGCAAGATTTAATAACGTATCAGAAAAGTTGATAATGCCATCAAAGGAATAAGATAGTAACTGGAAAAAACTCCAGCTAGTTTCGCCAGCAATTCTTTCACGATTTTCATAGTCCAAATAAACGGTGTTATAACCGACCCAGGTGAAAATTCCTTTAGAGAAGCGATTGTACTCTTTTAAGTCTAAAATTGAATCAACCATTTGACGAGTCATTAGACGAAAATCTCTGGCACCGTCAACCATTTCAGTTTGGCCAATTTTATTGATGATTCGGTAAAACAGTTTGGCAAAGAAGCTTCTGATAATCGGCTCTCCTGTTCGTGTCACTCTTCGAGTCCCAACACAATCAATGTCAGGAGACTGAATCTTTTCGTACATTTCCAGAAGTAACTCGGGAGGATCTTGCAAATCAACATCCATAACAGTGACATAATCGCCTTTAGCATGTTGTAAACCAGCATAAAGAGCAGCTTCTTTTCCGAAATTTTTAGAGAAAGACAGAAAGTGCACTCGATCGTTATTCTGGTTATATAAGTCTTTTAGAATGGGCAATGTTTGGTCTTTAGACCCATCATTGATAAAAATATATTCAAATTCAATTGTCATTTTTTGTCGAATTTTTTCTATTTCCTGGAAAAACAAGGGAATTGATTTTTCCTCATTATAACAAGGAACGATTACAGATAATAACAAATATTCCACCTCATTAATTATTTACTATAGCGATTATAACACAGAAAAATTATGAAGTGTTTAAATAGAGAATAAATGCTTGTAATAAAATATGACTCTGCATCGTAATAAAAGTCAATGACACCAAATCACAAGTTGCATTGATACTTTTTCCTCATGAAAATATCCAAGGAATAGAATAATTTTTAGTGATTTTAAAACTATGAAGAATGTACACAGAATATTAAGGAGTTCATATTGTTAAATATCCTATTTTCTGATAGGATGTTTATAGGAGAATAGGATGTTTAACAGATAAAGTTGAATAAATTGACAATTTACAATAGATTAATAAGGAGCTTATTTGATGAAGTTTAATAAAGAAAAAACTAATTATTTACTACTATTTATTTTTACACTGTTATTATTTTTAGCAGACACAATAAACCCATTTGCAAAACAGTTACCTACTCACGATTCCAGCATGTTTCTCTACTTTGGTCATGGGATGAATAATGGATTGACGTTTTATTCAGATATATTTGACCATAAGGGACCGATTTTGTTTATTTTTAATGCTATAGGAATGTTTTTTTCTCCCAAAACAACTATACCCACTTCGTCAGAATTTTTTAATTTTAACTTTATTGGAGTCTGGGTGTTAGAACTAATTGTTGTGTATATATCGTTGATCTTGATTTATAAAACTGGGAAGTTAATTGCCAGTTCTAAAACTACTATGATTGCCATACTAACCCTTTTTCCGGCTTTTGTTTTCTTTTTACAAAAAGGAAATTACAGTGAAGTATATGCTATTTTATTTATTAGCTGGTCCTTATTTTATTTTGTTAAATTCTTTTATGACAATGAGAACTTTAAAAACTATCACTGGATATTTATTGGGATTGCTGGCACGTGTACCTTATTATTGAGATTCAATATGATTATCTTATGGGTAGTGTTCTTACTCGTAATCGAATTTTATTATGTTAAAGATAAGGAATTTTCTAAAGCTTTGCAAACATTTTTATGGACAACCCTAGGTGTGTTGCTCGTGATTGTTCCGATAGCGATTTATTCAATTGCTAATGGTTCATTCTCTGATATGATTTATCAGTCGTTTACTTTCAACCTTAACTATGCTGGAACAGCAGATTTAAGTGGAATGATTAATACAATTGGAACATTTGCATTTTTTTCTTTGTTCTCTTTACTACCATTCTTCGCAGTTTTGTATCTGTATACATTTTTTAAAGTTAAAACTAAGAATAAATTCGAAGTATTTTTTTTAGCCTATTTTTTCCTAAATCTGGTTACAACAATCATGTCTGGACGTCCTTATTTACACTACTTATTAACACAAATACCAGCCTTTGTTATCATGATAATTTTCTCTTTAAATTATCTCAATGATAACTTGTTAAAAGACAAACAGAAAAAAGTTCTATCGTTTCTTTTTACAAGTGTTATGGTGGTGTCATGTTTGGTCGTTTTAATCATCCGGATTATTCCGGTTAACACTAGTTATGCACCAGAAGACATAGATAAATTAGATATGTCAACTAGAATTAAGAAGCTAACCAATCCTAACGATGAAATTTATGCTCATAATGTTGATGGGACGATTTACTTGTATAGCGATCGCTTTTCTTCAACAAAATATTTTTCATTACCTGCGATGGACATTGATACATTGCCAAGCTTAAAGAACGATTTTTTAACTGATATAAAGAAAAGTGAACCAAAAGTAATTGTCATCAGAAACGAGTTGTTAAAATCATCAAATAAAAATCAAACAAATTCGTTGTTTATAGAGTGGGTGATATCTGCATATTCACCAACGTACAAAAATGAAACCTTCACTCTATTTACGAAATAATAACTTTTATTATTAATTTATAAAAGTAGTTATAAGATTAGTTGAAATATAAACAGGGCTGATGAACCATATTATGATTCGTCAGCTTTGTTTATTGTAAAGCCTTAAAAAGAGCCGATATGACGTTATTGTATGACTGTTTTTTACTACTCGCTTACGGTGTTGTCTGACGCGTAGGCTCCGTGGTCGTTTTTTTATTGGTCTGTAGATTAATAGCCATTATTTTTTTGGGTAGCTTATTTTCGAAGAGGGTAGCGAAGAAATAAGCGATAAGGTTACATACAATAATCTCGATAATGAGTATTAAGTACACATTTAATTTAGAAACCAGCCAATTATTTATTAAAAGTAACAAACTATAATGGGTGATGTAGAGTGAAAACGAGAACTTTGAAAAAACAGATGAGGCCTGTATGGCCAAAGTATGCCAGTTGATAGTTGTGAAGAGACGAATACCAAAGAAGAGGCAGCCCGCACATAGCATAGAGAATAATGGATCATAGTCAATATTAAAGGTTTCACGAATCGCTTGGATGCGTAAACATGCAAAAATACCTACTGTGACAAAGGTAATTAAGCTAGTTTGTCGGGTAAGAGGAATTTGTTTTTTTAATAAATAAAAAACTATAACACCAAGAAACCATGTGAAGGTTAAGCCATTTCCTCTCCCAAAAATAAAGTTGTCATAAGGGACAATAAAAATGAATGAGAATATAAGTAGAATCAGTGTTTTTTTGAATATTCCTTTTATATTGAATAATTTGAAAAAGAAAAAACCAAAGGCTAAGTATAAGAACCACTCAATTGGCAGAGTCCATAAAGGGCGGGCAGAGCCGAAAGAAGTAGTCGAAAATAGACTGATAGCTTTGAAGCGTGGAAAATCTTGTAGCATAAGTAGATTAGAAATAAAAGTTCTTAAATTAAAACTTGTAAAATAGGTAAATTTTTCTCGAAAAAAATAAACATTAAGTGAATCAATAATTGCAATTATTACTAGTCCGGGTATTAATACCGTATAGAATCTAACAAAACGATTTTTAAAATAGTCTTTAAACGCGTAATTTTTATTACCGACTCGCTTATTATTAGCCGAGTAGATTGTCAAAAATCCTGATAATAAAAATAGAACGGTCACAGAAATGCTTTGTATTTGTGGAACATGCCGATCAGTAAATCGTTGCTGCAAACCTAAAAAACTCATGCTGTGTCCGATTAATACCATCTGACTAAAAAAGGCTCTAACGATATCTAAAAAAACTGAAGAAGATTTTGATAATTTGAACAATATACACACCTATTTTCTTAATATTACAATATTTTCATTACAATTATTATTTTATATTAATGTACATAGATTATCGGTATTTTAGAGAAAAGTCAATAGGATCAGTAAGTTAATCTCTTAATTAAGTTTTTTTCTTGAAAGTAACAATTGTTTACATAGTCATTCTTATTACCTTAATATTAGTAGAAGAGTCAAAGAAAGAAATATATCTATTATAGAAAAGCGAATTAGCTAGAGGAACTAAGAAGCCTTGGATTCTGCAATGTAATAGTGTAGAATGGATTTATTGGTCAAAATTAAGTTGAAATGATAAATTAAGAGATATTTGATTCAGTAAATTTGTTGATGGAAGATCAGAAGATATATATAATTTATTTACTATTGCGATTAGCTATTTTCGATTAGAGAATCAAATTGTTATTGTTATTGTTAGTGATAAACTATAGGTTTACTTAAAGGAGTTTTATAATGATTAAACAAGTTAAAAAGGCTATTATTCCTGCTGCGGGTCTAGGAACGAGATTTTTACCTGCAACAAAGGCCATGGCTAAAGAGATGTTGCCGATAGTGGATAAGCCCACTATTCAATTTATCGTTGAAGAGGCAATTAACTCTGGAATAGAAGATATTTTGATTATTACCGGAAAAGCAAAACGTGCTATTGAAGATCACTTCGATGCTAATCTTGAATTGGAAATGAATTTAAAAGAAAAAGGAAAAGATGAGCTATTAAAATTGGTTCATTCAACAGAAGGTCTAAATCTTCATTTTATGCGTCAATCAAGCCCTAAAGGACTTGGGCATGCTGTCTCATTGGGAAAGGCATTTGTGGGTAATGAGCCTTTCGTAGTGATGTTAGGTGATGATTTGATGACAGATGAGATACCTTTGACAAAGCAGTTAATAAATAATTATGAGAGTACCCACGCTTCGACTATTGCTGTGATGAAAGTTCCGCATGAAGAAACGTCAAAATATGGAATAATCGATCCTGACAAACTAGTAAGTGATGGTTTGTACAGTGTGAAAAATTTTGTTGAGAAACCCATACCAGAAGAAGCACCAAGTGATTTAGCAATTATTGGACGTTATCTATTGACACCAGAAATTTTTGATGTTTTGGATAATCAAAAACCTGGAGCTGGTGGAGAAATCCAATTAACAGATGCTATAGATATCTTAAATAAAACACAACGAGTTTTTGCACATGAGTTCATGGGACATCGCTCCGATGTTGGTGACAAATATGGTTATTTAAAAACCAGTATTGAGTATGGGTTGACTCATGCGGAAATTAAAGATAATTTAAAAGAATATATTATAGAGTTGGGTAGAGAGCTGGATAAATAAATGGAGCTAATTTATTGTTAAGATTGAGGAGTCGTTAAATGGATAGATTAAAACAACGGATATTAGCATTTTCCTTTATGAATAAAGAACGGTATGCAATTTTGATGTACTTGGTGATGGGTGGTTTTACGACAGCTATAAATATTCTAGTTTTTTGGGTATTTAACGCTATTCTAGGAATGAATTATTCAATTGCTACGATAATTGCGTGGATAGTTTCGGTATTATTTGCATATGTGTCGAATAAACTATACGTTTTTGAGAGCAAAAATAGAACTTTAAATACATTAATTCGGGAAATTGTCTCTTTTGTAAGTTTTAGATTGTTGTCGTTATTAATGGATTTAGCCGTCATGTATATTTGCGTTAGTTTATTTGATATGAATGCATTGATGGCTAAAATAGTAGCCAACATCGTGGTGTTGGTTGCCAATTACGCCTTTAGCAAGTGGTTTATATTTAGAAAATAGATAGCAGAAAAGTTTGGCTCTACGTCAAATGATGTAGACTGCTAGAATTTAAACAGCTCTTTTTGAAAATTAAGCAGCTCTGTCAGTGATGGCAGGGGTGCTTTTTTTTGTCAAATTGAAGCTAACTAGAATGCGGTGTTTAAAGGTAAGCGGGTAATACTGGACGGATTGGCGACTCTCCTTTTTCAGTCTATACTTGGGTTATTGATTATTACGGCATGGCGAAGCCACTTATTTCGAAATATGGTGAGCCATCA